>SVPE01000020.1 GCA_015066015.1 Oscillospiraceae bacterium | reverse complement strand
TTCATTTCATGTTGAATGGAAAGACCGATGATCTCTTGATAAAATTTGATTTCCTCATTGAAATTTTGAGTTTGGATGGTTATGTGCATCATTTTCATAGTGGACAGTCTCCTTTAAATTCTTATTTGTCGAACTGATTATATCATAGATAATCCATAATTACAATCGGGTGCGGGTGTCCCGCCCATACATTTGCCCGTAGGGCAACTTCATTGTGCCGAAGGCACACTTCATTGCGTAAGCACTTCATTTGCCGTAAGGCAACTTCATTCGTTTATGTCCATAAGCTGAATGAAGTTGAGCTACGCTCAAATGAAGTTATCTGCTAAAGCAGATAAACGAAGTTATGTCCTGCGGACATAAATGAAAAAATCCAAGTCCGAAGACTTGGATTTTTTGGCAGGGATGGCAGGATTCGAACCTACGAATGCAACAGTCAAAGTGTTGTGTCTTACCGCTTGACGACATCCCTGTATTTATCTGTAAAAAAACAAATGGGGTGGATAATCGGATTCGAACCGACGACCTCCAGGGCCACAACCTGGCGCTCTAACCAACTGAGCTATATCCACCACCTACTGGCGCGCTTGAAGGGGCTCGAACCCCTGACCTACTGCTTAGAAGGCAGTTGCTCTATCCAACTGAGCTACAAGCGCATATTAAATTGGAGCGGGTGATGGGAATCGAACCCACACGACCAGCTTGGAAGGCTGGGATTCTACCATTGAACTACACCCGCATAGCTGTGCAACGCTGATTATTATACACAATTACTCTGCTGTTGTCAAGGCTTTTTTCAAAAAATATGCAATATATTTTCTTGAAAATCAGGGCCTGCAAAACACAGACCCTGAACCAAATCAAATATGAGACAGTGATATTTCTCCGTCTTTTATTTCGGCAGCAATACCGCTTACAGGAGAGTCGGCATTATCAATAATAATGTTTGCAATGCCGTCTTCAAGCTTCTTTCGGATAAGGTTACGGAGATCTCTTGCTCCGCGCTGTCCGTCGTGAGAGTTTTCGGCGAGATATTTGCAGACATCTGCACTCCACCTGAAGGTTATGCCTTTTTCTGTAAGACTCTCGGCGAGCTCTCCGAGAAGAAGCTCAGCGATTTTTTCATAGTCCGCAACGGTAAGTGCGTTGAAAATTGCAATCTCATCAACTCTGCCGATGAATTCGGGACGAAGGAAATCGGAAAGTGCTTTCATTATCTTTTCCTTTGTGGCGTCGCCCTTTTCCTTACCGAAGCCTAAAGCTCCTGATTTTCTTTCACTACCGGCATTTGAGGTCATGACAATAATTGTATTTTCAAAGTTAACCGTCCTGCCCTGAGCATCTGTGATTCTTCCTTCATCAAGAATCTGCAGAAGAATGTTCATTACGTCCGGATGTGCCTTTTCAATTTCATCAAAGAGAATTACACTGTAGGGCTTTCTTCTTACCTTTTCGGTAAGCTGACCTGCCTCGTCATAGCCAACATAACCCGGAGGCGATCCGATGATACGTGACACGCTATGCTTTTCCATAAACTCGGACATATCGAGTCTGATAAGGGTTTCAGGTGTTGAGAAAAGTTCTGTTGAAATCTGCTTAACAAGCTCGGTTTTTCCGACACCTGTAGGACCTACAAAAATGAAAGATGCGGGTCTTCTTCTGGGACTTATCTGTACGCGGCTTCTCTTTATAGCCGCAGCGATAACAGAAATCGCCTCGTCCTGACCGATAACCTTCTGTCTGAGTGTATCTTCAAGATGAGCCAGCTTTTTCAGGTCACTTTCAATAACCTTACTTGAGGGCACACCTGTCCAGAGCTCAATAACCTTGGCAATGTCCTCTTCAGTAACAGCATTGTCATTAGCCTTGTCTGTAAGACCGCTGATGTCATTTTCACAAAGAACAATCTCACTTTTAAGCTTTGCGATTGCCTCATAGTCGATGTTTTCCGTCTCAGCCATAAGGTCTTCTTCATCAAGCTTCAGATCAGCAAGCTTTCTTTCGCTGATTTCGAGCTCGCTGATAGCCTTATTACGCAGGTTTGCGCAGGTGCAGGCTTCATCAAGAAGGTCAATAGCTTTGTCAGGAAGAAAGCGGTCTGTAATATATCTTTCCGAAAGCACTACCGCTTTTTTTACAAGTGCATCACTTATCTGCACTCTGTGGTAAGCTTCATAATATTTTTTGATGCCGAGAAGAATTGCAGTTGCATCCTCAACAGAAGGCTCCTCAACCTTGACAGGCTGGAAGCGTCTTTCAAGTGCGGCATCCTTTTCAATGTGCTTTCTGTATTCGGTGAAGGTAGTCGCACCGACCACCTGAATCTCACCCCTTGAAAGTGCAGGCTTGAGAATATTGGCAGCATTCATTGAGCCTTCGGCATCACCGGTACCTACAAGATTGTGGATTTCGTCAATGAAAAGAATTATGTTTCCGTTGTATTTCACTTCGTCAACGAGATTCTTAATTCTGCTTTCAAACTGTCCTCTGAACTGTGTTCCGGCAACAAGAGCTGTAAGGTCAAGAAGATGTATTTCCTTGTCTGCAAGCTTAGCGGGAACCTCACCTGCAGCTATTTTCTGGGCCAAAGCCTCCGCAATTGCAGTTTTGCCTACACCGGGCTCACCGATAAGGCAAGGATTATTCTTTGAGCGTCTGCAGAGAATCTGCACAACTCTCGAAAGCTCCTTGTCTCTGCCGACGATGTTGTCAATTTTACCGTCTTTTGCCTTTGCGGTAAGGTCGGTACAGTAAAGCTGAAGGAACTTACGCTTCTTCTCTTTTTCCCTTTTGGATTTTCTGCTTTGTTTTTTGGGTTCGTTATCTGTTTTAGGTTCGGATGATGTCATCTCCTGCTTGCTTTCATTTCTGACAGTAAGTCCGTTCTGAAGATCGCCGAAAAGCCCCTGTAAAAAAGGCATTGTCGGTGAGCCTCCCGGTTCAAAGTTGTCCTCACCCTCGTTATCAGGGAACATATTGCTGAACTGCTCACTGATGGAGTCGACATCCTCTTCCGTAATACCCATCTGCTCCATCATCTGTTTGATGGGACCTATATTCATTTCCATTGCACATTTGATGCAAAGTCCTTCCGGCACAGTCTTTCCGTCAACGATTTTTGAAATAAAAATCACAGCAGGACGTTTTTTGCATCTTGAGCAAATCATTTTTTTCATAAAAGCGCCTTAAGCCGTAAACGGCTCCTTTCTTAGGGATTTTTATTCTGCCTTAGCAGCCTTCTTCTCAGCGAAGTGTTCCTTGAACTGTCTGAAGGTTTCCGGCATATAGCTGAGAAATGCAACAATTGTCATAATTGCGGAAACAACAACAATTATGCCTGTAAGCACTGCAGGAAGTTCAAAGCCGAGAAGTGCATTGAGTGCACCTACCTCGGGACCTACAGCAATGATAATTACCATACCGACATAGAATACGCAGGTCGCAACCTTGCCCCAGATTTCAGCAGCACCGGGTCTGATGTTCATAAGAAGCATAACAAGACCTCCTACAATCATAACTGCTTCCTTAATAAGGAACACAAGGAAAACCCAGCCGAAAGCATTGATAAGCTTGTTCTCAGCACCGCGGAAGTCAATAAGAAGCATAACCGCAATTGTTATCTGTGTAAGCTTATCAGCAACGGGGTCAAGCACCTTGCCGAGAGCGCTGATCTGATTGAAGCGACGGGCAATTGTACCGTCAAGAGTATCGGAAAGGCCAGAAAGAGCAAGCACAACTACAGCTGCTATCTTCTGATCGTTATAGAAGAGATATGCAAAAACGGGTATAAGTAAAATTCTGATTACGGACAAAAGGTTGGGGATTGTCCAGCATCCCTTAAATAAATCTTTCATTTTTTATAACCTCACTTTTTAAATACTGATTCCCACAAGGGAAGTAAATATGTTTCTTACTGCATTGATAATAATTGAAGAATCAACGGCTACCATAAACTCCTGATTACTTACAAAGCCTGCAACAACACTGATTAAAAGTGAAACGACTACAACATCGATTACACCTCTGAGAACACCGAAAACTCCGCCGAGTGTTTTATTGAAGCCCTTGATAACAGGCAGCTTTTTAATTATTTTATCAAGCAGACGTCCGAGAAATTTAATTATGATAATAAGAACGATTGCAAGAAACGCAAACATTATAAACTGAATAACAGCCGTAGCCACAGGTGTGATTACTGTGTTCATCAGACTTTCAATAAGATTTTCACCGTTAAGGTTTGCCGATGAAATTTTTTCGGCGAGCATTTCTCTGTCGAGACCCATCATCTGCAGAACACCGCTTATGCTTTCAGGAAGAGCGTTTATTACCTCCTCAAGCTGCTGAGTGTAATCAACAGATGCACCTTCACCGAGTCTGCTGATAAGCGTATTTTCAACACCGTGTTTTACAAGACTGTCATAAACCGGTACGGCAAAAGTAGAAGAAAGCACTCTTGCGGCAATGATTGCTATGAATGAGCCGGCAAAATCAATAAGACTTTTGAAAAAGCCCTTGTGAGCCGAAATGATGATAACCAAGGCAAATATCGCAATAAGTATAATATCTGCTATGTAAGCCATTAAATACCCCCTTTTAAATTTGAATTGTAGTCTATTATATCACATTGTTTTAAAAAAACAATATTTATAACCTATTTTATTTCCCGGTCATAAAAAACCTTATTAAGATAAAGTCCCTCGGGCTTTGCAGTTATACCTGCCCTTACTCTGTCCTTTGAAGCAATTATATCAGAAATAGTACCGGCAGAAATTTTTCCGCTGTTTATGTCAAGCAAAGTACCGACCATTATTCTCACCATATTATAAAGAAAACCGTCTCCCCTTACGGTGAAAAGAACAAGGTCGCCTTCTCTTTTAACAGAAAAATCGTAAACCGTACGTCTCTTGTCATCTACCTCTGTTCCGCTTGCACAGAAAGCTGAAAAATCGTGGTAACCGATGAATGACTTCGACTCATCATCAAGAAGCTTCTCGTCAATGTGAATCGGGTGGTGAAGTGCTTTTCCGATAAGAAAGGGATTTCGCACCCTTGAATTCCACACACGGTAAACATATTCCTTACCTTTACAGTCAAACCGGGCATTGAAATCGGCAGCTGCTTCCTTTGCACTTAAAACAGCAATTTCAGGCGGAATAAGCGCATTAAGACCTACCTTGATTTTTTCGCAGGGAGTGTCTTTTTCAGTTTTGAAATTGCAACAGAAAATGTTGGCGTGAACAGAAGCATCCGTTCTGCTGCAGCCGTAAATAGTTACCTTGTGACCGAAAATACGCTCACATGCCGCGGCAAGAAATCCCTGTACCGTTTCAGCATTTTCCTGCATCTGCCACCCGTGAAACCGACTGCCGTCATAAGAAAGTGTAAGACATATATTTCTTTCCATAATTTATATAAGCGCTCCGAACTGTTTGTTGATTAATATGATTACTGCAAAGCTCGCTGAAAAAAAGAGAAGAGAAATTACATCCTTAAGCGTAAATTTCATCTGCTTCATTCTGGTTCTGCCCTCTCCGCCGGTATAACAGCGGCAGCTCATCGCAAAAGCAAGATCGTATGCCCTTTTAAAGGAAGATACGAAGAGCGGAACAAGCACGGGAACAAGAGATTTTATACGGTCAATAAGATTGCCGTTTTCAAAGTCTGCGCCTCTGGCTTTCTGGGCATTTGTTATTCGCTCAATTTCTTCAATAAGCGTTGGAATGAACCTTAAAGCAAGTGTCATCATCATCGCCCAGGAATGAACGGAAATTTTGAATATTTTCAAAGGTGACAAAAGTCTTTCAATAGCATCTGTCAGCATTGTGGGTACTGTAGTATACGTGAGAATTGAGCTTGATATAATAAGAAGAATAATTCTAACAGCCATAAAAACTGCCGTATAAATACCCTTTTCGGTGATTTTGATTATCCAGAAGCTCCACTCCTGACCACCCTTGACATAGAACATATTGATTATTGCCGTAAAAAGGATTACGGGAATAATCGGCTTCAGGCTTTTGAGAAACATTTTCACGGGAACCTTTGATAAAAGCACACTGAGAAAAACAACAAGTGCAACAATACCCATTGAAATAAAGTTTTTGCAAGAAAAAATCATTGCAATCATGAGTACTGTGAGGATGATTTTATTTCTCGCATCAAGACGGTGTACAAGAGAATTTTCCTTGTAATACTGACCTATCGTAATATCTGAAATCATCTGATGTCCCCCTTTCCGAGAAGCCTGAGAAGCTCACTTCCGGCTTTTTCGAGAGTATAGACATCTGTGGGTACATCGTAGCCCTTTTCCCTGAGCTTAAGGAAAAGTCTCGTAAGCTGAGGCACGTTAAGTCCCATATCATAAAGCTCTGACGAATGAGTAAAAACACCGTCAACTGTGTCATAGTAAGCAAGCTGTGAATTATTCATAACCAGCACCTTACTGGCAATTTTTGATATATCCTCCATACTGTGAGAAACAACAAGAACTGTACTGCCGGTTTTTTCTCTGTATGAGGTGATAAGTGAAAGAACAGTCTCTCTTCCCTTCGGGTCAAGACCTGCGCAGGGCTCATCAAGAATAAGCACCTCAGGCTCCATCGCCATAACGCCGGCAATGGCAACTCTGCGCTTTTCTCCGCCCGAAAGATCAAAGGGTGACTTTTCAAGATAGCTTTCATCGAGACCTACAAAGGAAAGTACCTGACGGACACGCTTATCAGTTTCCTCATCGGAAAGCTTCATGTTTTTGGGTCCGTAAGCAATATCCTTGTATACAGTTTCCTCAAAAAGCTGATACTCGGGATACTGAAAGCAGATACCTACTCTGAATCGAACGTTACGGATGTTCTTTTTATCGCTCCATATATCCTTGCCGTCAAGCAGTACTGTGCCTGACGAGCCCTTGAGCAGTCCGTTGAAATGCTGAATCAGGGTACTTTTTCCCGAGCCTGTGTGACCGATAATTCCCACAAGCTCACCTTTTTCAATTTTCAGACTGATATCTCTGATTGCGTGCACCTGCGAGGTTGTGCCCTTTGAATACACGTGACTGAGATTTTCTGTTTCAAGAACGGTTACACTCAATTTTTATCCTCCGTAAGACTGACTATGCAGTCTAAAAGTTCATCTATATCAAGAATATCTTTTCTTATATTTACGCCGTGTCTGTTAAGAAGCGATGCAAGCTCCGTTGCCTCAGGTACATCAAGTCCTACGCTTCTGAGCTTTTCAATGTGTGTGAACACCTCACGGGGCGCACCGTCAAGAATGATTTTGCCCTCATCCATAACGATAACTCTGTCTGCCTTTACTGCTTCGTCCATATAGTGAGTTATGAAAACTACTGTGATGCCGAATTCTTCATTGAGCATCTTAACCGTTTTCATAACCTCGCGTCTGCCTCTCGGGTCAAGCATAGCAGTCGGCTCATCAAGTACGATACACTCAGGCTTCATAGCAATAATTCCCGCTATCGCTACACGCTGCTTCTGTCCGCCTGAAAGCTTGTGAGGCTCAAAAGTACGGAATTCATACATTTCAACCTGCTTTAACGCTTCGTCGACGCGGGCACGTATCTCCTTGGGATCAATGCCGAGATTCTCGGGACCGAATGCAACGTCATCTTCAACGATTGTCGCTACAATCTGATTGTCGGGATTCTGAAAAACCATACCGACCTTGCGGCGTATATCGTAAAGCTTATCCTCGTCCTTTGTGTCGATTCCGTCAATAAGTACCCTGCCGCTGTCAGGAATCAGAATAGCATTGCAAAGCTTTGCAGTAGTGGATTTTCCGCAGCCGTTGTGCCCTAAGACACAGACAAAATCGCCTTTATCAATTTTAAGGCTGAGATCCTTTATAACATTATTTACAGTCCCCTCTTCCTCATCACGGTAAGAGAAGCTGACGTTTTCAAATTCAATATAGCTACTCATTATTTTTCTCCGGTCTTTTTCCATATTGCCGACGCGCCGCAGGGAAGAATCATACCTGTTTCTGTAACAGGCAATCCGATCTCCGATGACTCAACCGAACCGCCGAACTTCTTTTTCACTACAGCACCGAGAATATATTCCATAACTGAAGCCGAAAGCCCTGTTGTGTATGAATTGATAAGCATCATAAGTGAATCCTCGTAAAGAAGCTCACTGCAAAGCTCAACGAAATTATAAACCTCATCCTCGAGCTTCCAGACCTCTCCTCCGGGGCCTCTGCCATAGGAGGGCGGATCCATAATTATAATGTCGTACTTGTTGCCGCGACGTATTTCACGCTGAACAAACTTTATACAGTCGTCAACTATCCATCTGACGCTTCTGTCCTGTAAATCGGAGGAAACGGCATTTTCCTTTGCCCATTGAGTCATGCCCTTTGAGGCATCAACATGAACAACATGAGCGTTTTCACTCAAAGCAGCAATTGAAGCACCGCCTGTATAAGCAAAGAGATTCAGAACCTTTACGGGACGTCCGGCATTTCTGATAAGCTCCCTTGTATAGTCCCAGTTAACTGCCTGCTCGGGAAAAAGTCCCGTGTGCTTAAAACCCATTGTTTTAATGTTGAAGGTCAGATCCTTATATTTTATGCTCCAGAAGGGAGGCATTTTACCCCTTACATCCCATGCACCGCCACCGGTTTTTGAACGGCGGTAATAGGCGCTCGCTTTTTTCCATAGAGGATTTGTTTTAGGCGTTTTCCATATAACCTGTGGGTCAGGTCTTACGAGGATGATGTCACCCCAACGCTCAAGCTTTTCGCCGTCGGAGCAGTCTATAAGCTCGTAATCCTTCCAATCTTTTGTATATCTCATAGTGTCACCTTAAAAAGTCATTTGTGTATTGGGATTTATGATTCCGAGATGCTCATATGCAGCAGGTGTTGCAACTCTGCCTCTTGGCGTTCTGCCGAGAAAACCTATCTGCATAAGGTAGGGTTCATAGACATCCTCTATTGTTATAGCTTCCTCACCGATTGCCGCTGCAATGGTTTCAAGTCCTACAGGACCGCCGTTGTAGCTTTTTATCATTGTTTCAAGAAGAAGTCTGTCTATATTGTCAAGTCCGAGGTTATCAATCTCCATCTTGTCGAGTGCATAGTCGGCACTGTCCTCGTCAATGACGCCGTTACCCCTTATCTGCGCAAAATCTCTTGCACGCTTAAGAAGTCGGTTTGCAATTCTGGGTGTACCTCTTGAGCGCGAAGCAATTTCAAGTGCACCGTATTTTTCTATATCAATACCGAGAATACCGGCACTTCGTGTTACAATCTGAGCAAGCTCTTCGGGAGTGTAAAGCTCAAGACGTAAAATTACACCGAAACGGTCACGCAAAGGTGCCGAAAGCTGACCTGCTCTTGTCGTTGCACCGACAAGAGTAAACTTCGGCAAGTCCAGTCTGATTGAGCGTGCGGAAGGACCTTTGCCGATAATGATATCAAGAGCATTATCCTCCATCGCCGGATATAAAACCTCCTCAACGCTTCTGTTAAGACGGTGAATTTCATCAATAAATAATACATCACCTTCATTAAGATTAGTTAAAAGAGCGGCAAGGTCTCCCTGCTTTTCAATAGCAGGGCCCGACGTAACGCGAAGGTTTACATTCATCTCATTGGCAATGATGCCCGCAAGAGTTGTTTTACCGAGTCCCGGAGGTCCGTAAAGCAATACATGGTCAAGTGCTTCGCCTCTGCTGAGTGCAGCCTTTATATAAACCTCGAGATTTTCCTTTGCCTTTTCCTGGCCTATGTAATCTGTCAGCACCTTGGGTCGGAGCGAAACCTCAATGTCGTTATCCATCGAAGTCATATCCGGCGCAACTATTCTTT
Source organism: Oscillospiraceae bacterium (assembly GCA_015066015.1). Taxonomy (GTDB): domain Bacteria; phylum Bacillota; class Clostridia; order Oscillospirales; family Acutalibacteraceae; genus UBA6857. The sequence goes on along the minus strand of SVPE01000020.1, from coordinate 27,176 downwards.
CTTCAAAATCCATTTATATCACTACACCTTACTGATTTGATAATAATTTGAGAGCCTGTCTGATAAGCGCTTCTGTGGAAAGCGTCGGGTCAAGCTTACTTACGGCAACAGAAGCTTCTGACTGACTGTATCCGAGCATTGAAAGAGCCGCAACTGCTTCACTTGTATTTGCCATGCTGTTTACGGCGCTGACATGACTGACATTAACCTCACTTACGGTATTACCCGAAAGATTGCCCACCTTATCTCTCAGGTCAAGAATAATCCTCTGAGCAAGCTTTTTACCTACACCCGGGGCTCTGCAGATTGATTTTTCATCTGATGCAGATATACTTAAAGCGAGATTATCGGGATTAAGCTCTGATAAAATCGCAAGCGCGACCTTGGGGCCTACACCGTTTACCGAAATAAGCTGTTTGAACCACTCAAGCTCATATTCCGTTGAAAATCCGAAAAGATCAAGCGCATCCTCTCTGACATTAAGATAGGTGTAAAGGGTTGCCTGCTTATCGCCTGAAATCTCATAAAGAGTCTGATTTGATGTAAGGCAGCGAAAAGCCACTCCTGAGCATTCAAGAGCAACGAAGCCTGTGCCCGTTTTTACTATATTACCTGTTAAGCTGTAAAACATATGCTATATACCCTTTCTGATTTTCATGTTTCCGTAAGAGGAAAGTGATCCGCTTGAATGTCCGTGACAGATAGCCATAGCAAGAGCGTCGGCGGTATCGTCGGGCTTCGGCACCTTTTCGAGGTTGAGTATGCGTTTTGTCATTTCCTGAATCTGAATTTTTTCTGCTCTGCCATAGCCGACAACACTCTGCTTCACCTGTAAGGGAGTATACTCAAAAACAGGCACACGGTTTTTCTGTGCGGCAAGCATAATCACTCCCCTAGCCTGGCTTACATCGATTACGGTTTTGGCATTACTGTTATAAAACACCTTTTCGACGCTCATAGCCTCAGGTTTATAAGCGGAAATAATCTGACAGAGTCTGTCGTAAATCATTTCGAGTCTTTCATTAAAGGGAGTTTTTGCGTCAGTAAGAATAGCTCCGTAATCAATAACACTGAAGCGATTGTTTCTGTAGTCAAGGACTCCGTAACCTACTATTGCATACCCCGGGTCGATTCCCAATATAATCATGGCATACTACCTCATTATAATTATTAAGTAATTATATCACACATATAAAAAATGAGCAATAGTAAAAAGTGAATTTATTGCCCTGTAAAGAAGAAAAGTACGGCAAATATCAATGATACAGCCGTACTTATGTTTATCATGTTTAATTGATTAAAAAATCTTCCAATGAACTGAAGAAAAGCTTATCGTATCCGTCAGGTATAACGAAATTTGACGGGTTACTTGATGCTTCAACGCTTTTTATCATGGCGCGCGCTTCAAGTCCACCTAAGCCTATTTCATCTATAGCAATAAGCTTTCCCGTTTTAAAATAAAACTTCAGCCCTTTTGTCCTGGATGCGTTTACGAAGTGTTCGCATACAACCTTCTGTCCGTTGAAGGTTACAACGCTTGCCTTTGCAGTCCAATCATCACCGGGAAGCAGTTCTTCCATAGTTGATTTTACATCAAAGGTACCTTTTAAAATATCAGGTATTTTGATGTAAGACTCGATTTCTTCAAGGATGATATATGAATCCTCATCCTTGTTCAGAAGAACATAAGGCATTTCATTAACCTTTGTGTAAAGGTAATAGCTGTCTGCATTTTTAGAAATTGTAACAGGAATTGATCCGAATCTTTTCGTTACATTATCATAAGAAATCGTATATCCTTCCGCCTCAAATATACTTCTGAGGTTTTCCACACGGTGGATATATACATCCTTTACACCGGGATTTGTAATAGCCCGACAAACATCACTGGGTGTAAACCAGGTCACCTTGGCACCCTTCTTGGCAAATGCACGCACACGGAAATAATACTCTGTATCACTTGTAAGATTCTTGAAGACACAGCTTAATGTATCAGCACCGTACACATCCTTTACCGGCTTCCAGACACCTGAAACATAAGCGTAAACTCTGTATCCTGATGCACTGTTTGCCTTCGACCAGCTGATTTTGACTGCAGTGTCAGTTGCTGCAGTACATGCGACCTTCACCTTATTGGGGTCAAGTGTATTTATCTTCAGTATGTTTGATGCAGCGCCGAGAAGCACACCACTGTCACTGTTTGTAAAGGGACGGACACCGAAATAATAGGAAGTTGCACTTTTAAGGTTTCTTACTGTTGCAACAACTTTTTTTGAAGTGCCCAGAAGCACCCATTTTGAACCGTTGTGCTGATAAACCGCATAGCCTGCAGCGCCCGGCACTCTGTCCCAGGTAAGCTCAACAGCATTGAGTCCTGCCCTGCCCGACAGAATCGTCAGTCCGAGTTCCTTGGTTTTAACCTTCAACGATGAATATCCGTCGCAGAAGTGTGTGCCTGAGCTTGTCACTGTAGCACTCTTTACCGCAAAGGTATAAGTTCTGGACGCGTTAAGACCGGTTATTACAGCTGAGGTTGATTTTGTGTCTTTGAGTATCTTCCACTTACCGTCAAGAAGAGTATAAACCCTGTAGCCGCTTGCGCCCTCTGAAGCAGACCAGGTAAGTTCAACAGCATCTGCAGTCACCGTTACCGCACGGAAGTTTGTCGGCTTTTTAGGCACATTCCCGCTTATTGAATAAATCGGAATTATTGAAGCGATAGCTATAAGGCATAAAATAGTAGTTGTGAGACATTTTATCTTTTTCATAAATTATAAATCCTTTAAATGTTTGCTTCTGCTGGGATGTCTGAGCTTTCTGAGAGCCTTTGCTTCAATCTGTCTTATACGCTCTCTTGTAACGTTGAATTCCTTACCTACATCCTCAAGTGTATGAGGAGTACCGTCACGGAGTCCGAAACGAAGGCGAAGCACCTCAGCCTCTCTTGCTGTAAGTGTTTCAAGCACTTCGTTTACCTTTGTGCGAAGGAATGTCATTGCAGCTGCATCAGCAGGTGAAAGTGCGTCTTCATCGGGAATAAAGTCACCAAGATGGCTGTCTTCCTCTTCACCGATGGGTGTTTCAAGTGATACGGGTTCCTGGGAAATACGAAGGATATCACGTACCTTATCAATAGGCATCTTAAGTTCTTGCGCGATATCCTCGGGTGAAGGATCCTTACCCTTGGTATGAAGAAGCATATTGCTTGTCTTCTTAACCTTGTTAATGGTTTCAACCATATGAACAGGGATTCGGATTGTTCTTCCCTGATCAGCAATCGCTCTTGTGATAGCCTGTCTTATCCACCATGTTGCATATGTGGAGAATTTGAAGCCCTTTGTGTAGTCAAACTTATCAACCGCCTTGATAAGACCGAGATTACCTTCCTGGATAAGATCAAGGAACATCATACCTCTGCCCACGTATCTCTTTGCAATTGAAACGACAAGGCGGAGGTTTGCCTTTGTAAGCTTTTCCTTTGCCTCCTTGTCACCGTTCGAAATACGGATTGCAAGCTCAATTTCCTCTTCTGAAGAAAGAAGCTCTACCTTACCGATATCCTTGAGGTAAACCTTAACGGGGTCATCAATAACGCTTTTGGGATCGCCGAGCATATTGTCGTAATCCTTGGCAATATCAAGGTCAACAGAGATAGCATCAAGACTCTCTTCGCTGAGGTCGTCAATAATTTCAACGCCGAGAGCTTCAAGCTTGGAATAAATCTTCTCCATTTCCTCCATATCGATATCAGCTTCAATAACAACAGTATCGATTTCGGTAGTGGTAAGCTTACCCGTTGAGCTACCCCTTTCGATAAGTGATTTGAGCATAAGATTTTTGTCTGATCTTTCCATAATGTTTGTTTCCTTGCCTTTCTTGGATTTCATTTGAATCTGTTATTTATTTTTTGAACAGTCTGAGGAATTCCTCATCACTGATATCAGTAAGTGATACTTTTTCACCCTTTTTCTGTTGCCCTTCACGTATTGCTCTTACACAGTCGGCACAGGTCGTAAGTGAAAACGACAGATGCTCATGCTTACGGACAATCGATACGAGCTCGTCCATTTCATCGGGTGCAAGCTCCTGAGAAAAAAATGTAAGCTCAAGGTTACGGCTTTCAAGAATTTTCTCTTTTATAACACTGAAAAGTCTTGCGTAAAGCGGCACCGAAAAATCCTCCTCGGAAATTCCGTCACCCATACTCCTTAAAAGCTCAGGGCTTTTCATAAGTGTAGCAATCAGCATCTGCTGAGCCTTGATGCTCCGTATATCCGTATCGTTCGCAAGTGCCGCCTTTGAGTTTTCGCTGACGGACCTTTGTTGGATGTCGCGGAACTGCTTTCTTTCCTGAGTTACGGCTGAACGTCTTGAAAGCTGATCAATTCTGATAAGTATTGACTGCTTACTTACCGAAAGCTCATCAGCAAGCCTTGAAGAATAGATATCCTGAGCGATGCGGTTTCTTGTACCTGCAAGAACCTCCGATGCTTTTTCAAGAAATTTCATCTTTCCGTCACTGGTTGCAAGATCGTAATCATTGCGCAGTCTCACAAGAGCAAATTCAATATCATTTGCGGCGCCTTCGATAAGACTTCGGAATCTTTCCGGTCCGTAATTACGGAGAATTTCGTCAGGGTCTTTACCTCCGCTAAGATGAACGATCCTAAGCTTCATACCTATTGAATTAAAAATGTCTATTGCCCTTGCGGTTGCCTTCTGCCCTGCCTCGTCGGCATCATAGGAAAGAATTATTTCGTCGCAATACCTGGAAAGAAGGTGTGCCATTTCACTTGTGAGTGCCGTACCCAGGCAGGCAATTACATTATCAAAGCCCGCTTGATGAAGCGATATGGCATCCATATATCCCTCAACGAGTATAAGGCTGTTTTCCTTTGAGTTCTTTGCAAAATTCAAACCGAAAACGCCGAGGCTCTTTTTATAAACCAGCGTATCCGAAGAGTTGATGTATTTAGGCTTACTGTCGTCGAGGACTCTGCCGCCGAATGCTACAACATTACCTCTTGCATCAATGATGGGCACAATTACCCTATTTCTGAAGGCGTCGTAAAAGCGGATTTTACCGTCTCTTTCGCTGCGGTTTGCAAGGTTTGCCGCGTGAAGCTCCTCGTAGGAATAACCCTTCTGTCTCATAAACTTAAGAAGAGAATCCCATTTATCCGGTGCATAGCCCAATCCGAATTTCGTAATTGTACTTTTTTTGTAACCGCGCATTTTGTAATATTCAAGGCCTTTTTCACCCTCATCGGTATAAAGGCAGGAGTTGAAGAAGCGGGCGGCTTCTCTGTTTATTTCATAAATGCGCTTACGCTTCTGCGCAATAGAATCATCATAACCATCAGACGGAAGCACCATTGAACACTTATCGCAAAGGTAACTGACCGCCTCAACATAATCGAGATTTTCAGCGCGTCGGATAAAGTTAATTACCTCACCGCCTGCACCGCAACCGAAGCAGTAATAGCTCTGACTTTCCGGATATACGGTAAAAGAAGGTGTTTTTTCATTGTGAAAGGGGCAAAGTCCGACAAGGTTTTTACCTCTGCGCTTAAGCTGTACATAGGATGAAATTATCTGCTCAATATCACATCGCATACGAAGCTCACTGAGAAATTCATCGGAAAATCTCGCCACTTTACCACCTTCTTTCTTTAATCAATTAATTTAAACCTGCAGCCAAAAATTGAACTGTCTGCAGCAAAATTATCTTTCAGTCCAGCCTGTAGGGATAAAGTAATGTGAAAAAACCTTAAGTGCATAACTGTCGGTCATTCCGGCGATATAGTCGCAGGCAGCTCTCTGAGCACCGTCGCGCCAGGCAATTTCAATATACTCATTAGGTAATTCATCGGGATTTGTGCTGAAGAAGTGATAAAGCTGCTGAATCATAGCAATTGCTTTTCCTTCTTCACTCTTACAGACAGGATTTGTATAAACACGGTCAAACATAAACTCGTGGAGAATATCAAAGGCCGACTGTACATCTCTGTCAAGGACTACAGTTTCCTTCGTGTTATTTATTGCTGATGTTACAAGAGTGTTTATTCTCTCGCTTTTGGTTTCACCGAGGATTTTTCTGGCCTCAATAGGGATATTTCCCTCAGAAATCACGCCGCCTCTTACGGCATCGTCAATATCGTGATTGATATATGCTATTCTGTCGGCAAGCTTGACAAGTCTGCCTTCAAGCGTACAAGCCTCTTCACCTCTTGTATGACAGCGAATTCCGTTTCTCACCTCATAGGTAAGATTCAGGCCCTTCCCCTTGTTTTCAAGCTTATCAACTACACGGCAGCTTTGCTCATAGTGCTTGAATCCGTCCGGGAAAACCTCATTGAGTGCTCTTTCACCTGCGTGACCGAAAGGTGTGTGCCCAAGGTCATGACCGAGTGCTATAGCCTCAGTAAGTGTTTCATTAAGAGAAAGTGCCATTGCCATAGTTCTTGCAATCTGTGAAACCTCAAGAGTGTGGGTAAGACGTGTTCTGTAATGGTCGGAGTCGGGTGAAAGAAAAACCTGAGTCTTATGCTTAAGACGCCTGAATGCAGTACAGTGAACAATTCTGTCTCTGTCACGCTGATAAGCAGTACGTACGGGACATTCCTCTTCATCTTTTTCTCTGCCCCTCGTGTTTTCACATAGCATACCGTAAGGAGAGATTATTTTTCTTTCGATTTCAAGAGTTCTTTCACGGATTTCCTTCATAATATCACCGTCCTCTAACTATATATACGCTGATTTTACCTTTTTCCCCTTAAAAAAATTTAAATTTCACAATATTTTTCATCAACAGTCTCACTTCTGAACTTTCCGCAGGAAACATCAATAAGCCTCGCTTCAAAAAAAGGCAGCTTTTCCTCAGGAATACGGAAGGTTACCTCCACATTGTCCGTAAACTCGGTATCTTCAATTATACCGCCCTCCTCACAGATAAGAGGCACAAGTCTGCCGTAAAAATTATAGTCGCTTTTTACCTTTACAATTTTGCAAAGGGACATTGTGATGACCGTACCGCTGTCAAGAGCAATTTTTGCTCCGTGTGAATAGGCTCTGACCAGTCCGCCGGCGCCGAGCATTATACCACCGAAATAGCGCGTCACGACAACGCAGACATCGGTTACATCCTCTTTCACAAGCACGTCAAGGCAAGGAATACCCGCGGTGCCCTGAGGCTCACCGTCGTCACTGAAGCGTCTTATCATTCCGTCACGAAGAACATAGGCGTAGACATTATGGGTAGCATCCCAGTGTTTTGTTTTTATCTGCGAAATAAAGTCAAGTGCCTCCTGCTGAGTTTTTACCGGCTTTACATAACCGATGAAACGGGACTTCTTGACAATGAATTCGTCCTGATTTTCAATTTTTACCGTCTTGTATGATGCCACCTGACTCACCTCTTAAATCCGACTGTTGTCAACTAAAATGAAAGAAAGACGGAACAAATAATTTGTACCGTCTGTTTCTTTTGAAATTGATTATTTGTTCTTTGCAAGGTTGAAACGCTTGTTAAATCTGTCAACACGTCCGCCTGTATCAACAAGCTTCTGCTTACCTGTGAAGTAAGGATGGCAGTTTGAGCAGATATCAACGCGAAGATCCTTTTTTGTGGAACCTGTTGTAATAACAGCACCGCAAGCGCATCTTACCTGAGTTTCCTCGTAATTGGGATGAATACCGTTTTTCATTATGTTCACCTCTTTCGGACAAGATTATTACATTAACGCTTGGCATTATATCACAAGTAAAAAGAAAAATCAACAGATTTTTGAAAAAATTTTCTTTTTATTCTAAAAAATATATAAGCCGTTTCTTTTAAAGTTGCAAAGCTTTGCAGACAGGTTAAAGCACCTCTATCTCCTTACCCAGATGGAAGGAATAAAGCACCGCACTTTTTACATTATATCCCGTACACTCTCTGAGAGCTTTCTTATATAAAAGCACCTGGGATGCATACTTTACAACAAAATCGTTTTCATTATTGAGTGCATCGGTTTTATAATCTACAACAACAAGCTCCCCGTCTTCAAGAAAGGCACAGTCAGCGATACCCTGAATCATCATTTTTTCGTCGGAGTATTCCTCAAGGTCCGGATAAACCTCGCTTACAGGCACCTCAAGAGTGAATTTCTTTTCTCTCATCACAAGGTCACTTGCCAGAATACGCTTTAAAAGCTCACTTTCAAAAAAGCTTCTCAATGCCTTCTTATTTATACCCTTTGCCTGAAGCTCTGTGAGTATACCCTTTTGTGTAAGTCGGACAATTTCACCTTCAAGGTCAGCTTTAGCTTTTTCATAGTCGGCAAACTGTATGAATGTATGGGTTGCAATACCGCGTTGCGCGCCCGTAAGTCCACCCTCAGTAAGAAACGAAGGCACGGCCGAGGCGAAATAGTCTCTGTCGATGTAATTGCGGTCAACCTCGGATGCCGCCCTCTTGGTAATTACACCTGAAAGAGCCTCGTAAGGATAACGGTAGGAAAGTCTTTCCCTTATCTCTTCGGTGTAGCCGCATTCTGCTTCTGCTTCTGCAACCTCTGTACTCTCCTCATTTTCCTGTATTTCCGGCGCAGTAAGCACAACCTTAAGCGGCGACTCGCAACCGAGCACAACATCGTTCGGCACATTGCCGCTGAGACGCAACTCTCCGCTGTCAGGGTGCCTGAGAAGTGCCGTCACTAACCAGGTCATATAGCTACCTGCCTTGGTTACGGCATAAGGCGTTATCTTTCCGCTGTTGCAGTTTATATCGATACTGCATTTGTTGAAATATTTATCGGCATCCTTCTTATCTGCAACGATTATGAGTTTTTCCTCAGCACGGGTCATTGCAACATAAAGCACCCTCAGTTCCTCGCTGACGCTATCACGGTGCATCGAAAGTCTGACGGCACTGTGACATATTGTCCTGTACTGCTCAAAGGTATCAAGGTCACGTCTGATAATGCCGAGTCCGTGTTTCAGATTAACTATAAGGTTTTTAATTTCATCCATACGGTTAAATCTTTTTGAACAATCCGCCAGAATGCATACAGGAAATTCAAGCCCCTTCGACTTGTGAATGCTCATTATTTTCACAACATCAGCACTCTGTACCTCTCCGAGGGCACCGCTGAGCTCCTGATTCTGACCGCTGAGACGGTCAATAAAACGTATAAACGAGGAAAGCCCCGAATATCCCGATTTTTCATAGGTGCAGGCATAATCGTAAAGAAGCATAAGGTTTGCCCTTTTCATACCGGACTTATCAAGGGCATCAAAAATTGAAACAAGTCCCGTTTCATTGTAGATTTCGGTTATCAGCTCACTTGCAGGAAGGCATACCGAAAGACTTCTCCATCGGGCGATTTCTTCAAGAAAGGCTTTTGCCTTACCGTTACCGTTTTCTGCCGCTACAAGAAGGCAGGAGTATATATCGCCTTTTCCGCTAAGCCTGATAAGGCTCACGTCATCGGGAGTAAAGCCGAAAACCGGTGACATCATTACACCGAGAAGCGGTATATCCTGTTTGGGATTATCAATTATTCTTAGGAAATTAAGTGCAAGAGCAATCTCCTTTGCGGCAAGGAAATTGCTTCCGGTTTCAGTAAAGCAGGGAAGTCCCTTTTCGCGGAAAACCTCAGCATAAATCTGTGCCTTTTTGCTTACAGACCTGAGAAGCACCGTAAAATCTCCGAAGCTGGCCGGTCTTTCTCTGTCACCGTCTCTGACAGAAAAGCCTTCAGCCATAAGCTCAAGGATTCTGTCGGCAATGTACGACGCCTGGTATCTGTCAAAGTCAAGCCCCGGAATATACTTAGTGTCAATAATATGAAACTCAGCAGCAGGCTCATCCTTTTGCGTATAACGCGCAAGCGGTACAAGCTCCTCCTCAGCGTTGTAATCAATGTCGCCGCTCTCCTTACTCATAAGCTGAGAAAACACATAATTGATTATATCCGTTACACCCTTACGGCTTCGGAAATTGTTGCCGAGAAGCACCTTTGCCGGAAATTTCTTTTCCTCGCGGTTATAGCGGTTGAAACTATCCTTGAGTCCGAGGAAAATCTGCGGCATAGCCTGACGGAAAGAATAAATACTCTGCTTTACATCACCGACTCGAAAAAGATTATTCCTTGACAGTGCGGTAAAAAGCATATCCTGAGCCTTATTTGTGTCCTGATACTCATCAATGAGTATCTCCTCATAAAACTCAGAAAGGCTCTTTGCTTTTTCTGTACGCTCCCAACCGTCAGGGGTTTCTTTGACCAGAAGCTCAAGAGCAGCATGAGTTATATCATCAAAGTCGGCGATTTTCTTTTCCTTTTTAAGCTTCCACAGCTCCTTTGAATAAAGCTTTACGGCTTCAACAAGGCTTCTGACCATAGGCGCGAAAAATTCGTTATCAGAATAGAAGTCCGCCTCACTGCAACAGAATACAGCGGCGAGCTCCTTGATGTTTTCGGTTGCTGATTTACGCTTACGGACAAGCCCGTCTACAAAAGGGTCATCCTTAAGATGCTTTGGTGTGTTGCCCCTTCTTGCGGCCTTGAAATTAAGCGATCCTTTTTTTGCTCCATCCCAGTCCTTTTCGGTTATTCTTTCAAGGATATAGTCATACTGTGCCTTATCAGTCGCAAGGGCATCATAAAGCATTTTTTCAAGCTCTTCGTCTCCCGTAATTTCAGAAAGCGCACTTTCTGTTATGGAAAGACTGTAATTACACAAATCAGCCGCGTAGCTGAAAAGTATTTCACCGTAACGGCTTTCCGAAAGCTTTGTGTTGCTTTCAAACTCCGAAAGGAGACTGTCAAGCCACGCTTCGGGAAAAGGAAAGGACATAGAACTTTTATAAAGAGTTATTATACTTTCTGAAAGTCTGCTGTCATCTCTGCCTGCAAACAAAAGCTCTACAAGGTTTCGGAAATCGGTGTCCTTACTGTTGTAAAGCTCCTCCATAACATTTTCACAGGCCTCGTTACAAATAAGGCTCAGCTCACCCTCATCGGCCGTTTTAAAATCGGGAGCAAGGTCGAGGAGGTTAAAATTTTCTCTTACAAGCGAGGAGCAGAAACTGTCGATTGTACAGATTTTTGCCGCCGAAAGAAGCATCTTCTGCTCTGCAAGATAAGAATCACCCGGATTTTCCGCAATAAGCTTATCAATAGCCGAATCAATTCTCTCGCGCATTTCACCTGCCGCTGCCCTTGTAAATGTTACGATAAGAAACCTGTCAGCGCTTACGGGGTTCTGTCTGTCGAGAATCCGCTGAGTAACACGCTCAACAAGCACGGCAGTTTTACCTGAGCCTGCCGCAGCCGAAACAAGAATATCACCGCCTCTTGCCTCTATTGCATCCTTCTGATTCTCAGTCCATACTCTCTTCACAGTCCTCACCTCCCGAAAGCATATTTAAACTGTCCTCATGACTTCTTTTTATAACATATCTGCAATAGGGATTTTCTTTCATACACACATCCCCATAGTCACACCAGGAGCACACATCCGTGTAGTATGAGCCTGAAGCCGGCATTTCCGGAATCAGACCGTTATGAAGACTGTTACCCATATTACAAATTATACTGTCCATTTTTTCTGCAAGCTTTTCAAGCTGGGTCAACGAAATAAAATCACCCTTGAGCTTCTGTGTCTTTTTATCGAGCTTTGCAGGTATGAACAGACCTCTGAGATCCTTTTCCATATGGGATATAACATCTCCCTCGTCAACAAGAAGTCCGTTCATCTGCCCTGAAGCAAGGCGGTTCTCAAGACGTAATTCTTCACTATCCTCACGCCCTGCGGCACAAGGCGAAATCCTTGCAGGAAAATAAAGCACTCCTGCCGGTGTGATGTTTTCATAAAAGCCCTTACCGTTGCGCCATATACTGACAAGATAAAGAAGCATCTGCATATTCATACCGCAGATAACATCGGAAAGTCTGAACTTCTTGTCGCCTGATTTATAGTCAACAATTCGTATATATCTTTTTCCGTCAAGATCGAGCTTATCAACGCGATCGATAAATCCGTTCAGCTGAGCAGTACCGTTTTCAAGTGTATATTTCATCGCCTCAACATCGGCACCGTCACCTATGCGAAGCTCAAAGTCACAGGGCTCAAAATCACTTTCGGCGAATTCCGCCTTCAGTCTTAACATTATAAATTCAAGTATTTTTCCCGTGCGGTAATAAAGATAATTGAAGCGCTCGGTTTTTGACTCCTCACTGCCCATATTTTCTTTCATATATTCACCGAGAATTATACCTATTTCTATCTTCAGCTTTTCATCCGTAAGCTCAAGAAATTCTTTACCCTTGTATTTTTTCAGCAGCACCTCAAGCACATGGTGAATAACCGTACCGCTGTGTGATGCATCAAGCTTAGCCTTCATTCTCGGTTTTGCCTCAAGTCCGTAACGGCAGAAATAAAGGAAGGGACACTTGCCGTAATCCTCAAGCCGAGAGGCTGAAAATTTCATATGTCTGCCGAAAAGCTCAACTGCAATTTCCTTTTTTCTGAATGCAAAGGGCTCTTTTTCTACAGCTCTTTTAATTGCCAGTGTTTTTTGTCCGTACTCCTCGTTTGAAGAAAAATATTCTTTCAGTGAAGCGGTAAAACCGTCCTTTTCCTGCCATCTTTTTGCCATAAGCTCGAAGGCGGCAGTCTCACTTTCGACAAGATTTATCAGGTCGCTTTCTTTGTCAGATGAAATTTCAAGTGAGCTGAAGAGATTCAGCACAAGGTCGATTCCCTCACTTTTTGTAAGCTTTTCTCCGGCACTTCCGCTCATACTGAATGAAAGATGCAGCTTTTTTACTGCACTTGAAAATGCATTGTAGAGGAGGAATCTCTCACGGGTCACGGAGCTTTCAATATCCCGGCCGAAAGATACACCGATACGTCTGAGCTTATCCTTTTCACCCGGTGAGAAAAGGCCGTTATCACTGACTGAGGGCGGAAAAACACCACTGTTGACCCCCATAACAAACACCACAGGCGAATTAACCGTCAGCATTCTGTCCGCCGATGAAATCAGCACCTCGTCAAATCCGTCGGGCAGTTTTCCGAGGCTTTTTGTATTGATAACAAGCTCAAAAAGCTCACAAAGACGCTGAGCATTTACAGAGTAATCACCAAGCGCGCAGGCAATCTCATCAAGGCTTTCCATAAGCACATCCCACACCTGCTCCTGCTCAAGCGCAAGCTCGGTAAGTCCCTGAGACTCAAGGCTGATTGCATATTCCTTAAGATATTCATCCACCTTATTGTCTCTGAGATAATTATAGATAAGTGCGACCGCCTCTTTGCCGGTCTTTGACTCAAGACTCTCTCTGAAACAAACAAGCGGAGCAACTATCTTTTCTCGCAGGGTGTTGAGCTTTATAAGGCGCTGACTTCTTTCATCAGTAAGCTTTTCACCTAATCCATCAGGATTTTCAGTCCATTCGGAAAGCCATTTTTTTCCCGAGATATCCCACATAAAGCAGTAATTCTCTGTTTCAGAGATTTCCTCAGCAGTAAGCCCGGTAAGTCCCGTTTTCAAAAGGCGGAAGATACTGTCTGAAGTCAGACCCTTTGCAGCAATTGTCAGAAGAGTCGAAACAAAGCTTATAAGAGGTTGATTTACTACAGCCTGTCTTTTATCCTCAAAAAGAGGCACACCGTACTTTTTTAGAGACTGTCTGATATGGTTTTCATAGCTGTCACCGCTCCTGAAGCATACGGCAATATCACGGCAACGGTAGTTACCGCTTCTGAGCATACCTTTTATCTTCCTTGCCACAAAATCACACTCGGCAACGATATTCGCACTGCAGCTTATGCTGATATTGTCACATTTTTCCCCATAAGCATCAGCGCAAGGCTTGTACATACGGCTTTCAAGGAAAAAAAGCTCCTGAGAATAACGGGAAGGATCACGCTTACACTCTATTACTTTACCGATAGCAATTCCGTTGTTTCCCGCAATAAGACGCAGTTTTCGTGCAGTAGTGTTGCAAAGTGCAAAGGGTGAAAGCATATCCCTTGAAGCTATATTATCACTGCAAAGAGTAATATAAGTCTTCTTTGCAGTGCCTAACACAGTAAGAATTATATCGAGCTCAGGTTTTGTAAAATCCGCAAAGCCGTCAAAAACTATAGTTTTATCCTTGAAGAAATCTTTCCCCTTGAGACTTTCGGCAACAAAAGAAAGCAGGTCGGCATCGTCAAAATAATTCTGTGACACAACTGCCTCATAGGCACGCAGAATCAGTGCAGTTTCGCGGATTTTCTCCTTAAGAAGATTATCCTGTACAAGAGCGGCAGTTTCTTCAAGCTCCCTGACACTTATCCCCTCTTTTTTCAGCTCATCGAGAGTATCGAGCATTTTTCTGACAAGAGCAATTTCATTTCTATGCTTCGCAAAAACTGTCAGCTTATCTGTAAGGCTACTGACAGCAATAGACATAAGCACATTTCTTGCGCCCTCTTTGGCAATCGGTGCATTAATGCCTCCGTATGTCTGCAGCACGAGTGTTGCAAGGCGCGAAAAAGAAAGCACCTCCACCTCGCAGGCATCCTTCGGCCCGAGGAGATGCAATATTTCTTTGTCGCTCTGAAATGTAAACTGCTTGGGGACAATAAGCATCGCTTTGCCGCCGTTTTTTACACAGTCTCCGAGCACCCGGTGGGCTGCAGTTGTTTTCCCGCTTCCTTTTGCTCCGATAATAAAATTAAGCATAACTTTCTCCTGTTACGTATTTCCCGATAATATCAGTCTGTCTGATTCTATGCAGATATTTTCAAGCTTAATTATAACATTACATGCCGGGCTTTTCAACCTTTAAGTCGGTTTTGTTTTCATAATAAAGAAAAAAGGGGTTGTTGCATTAAGCGCAGACCAAAAAGCAAAACAAAAAAGCAGGTATTTGTAGTAAATCTACTGAAAATATCTGCTTTAATTCTATTGAAAGTAACTTTTAAGTGTTGCATAAAACATGATTTTGCTTTTTTAGACGTTTTTTCACCCACTCGGAGTACCTTAGTACGCCTTCGGGGATGAAGAAAACGCCTTCTGCATCTTAATGCAACAGCCCCAACATTTTACTGATTCGGCTTTATTTTAATTTTGCAGATGCAATCATCTTATCAAGTCTTGCTTCAAACTCATCCTTGCCGTACATATAGGACTGAGCGTGGTCAGCCTCTTCGACAATGAGGATGTCCTTATTTTCACTCGGACAGGCATCGTAAAGCTCCTGAGCCATATATGCAGGCACCAGATTATCCTTTTCACCGTGGATAAATAGGATGGGCAAGGTAACATTTCTGATATACTCAATCGGACAAAGCTCATCAAAGCTGCATCCCTGAATCCTCTTATGTGCAACATCAACACACTCAACAAGAGTCTTATGGGGTATACCCATTGCGGTAAGCTTTGAATCAAAAAGTGCCTTTGCCGTTGTAAAACCGCAGTCAGCAACAATCATTTTTACATTATCGGGCAAATCCTCTCTGCCGCCCATAGTCATAACCGTAGCACTACCCATTGAAACACCGTGAAGAATGATTTTAATGTCTGTACCGAAGGTTTCGGTCATATATCCGAGCCACTTGAGGCAGTCTCTTACCTCGTGATAACTGAATGTGCAACGTGTGCCTTCACTTTCGCCCGATGCAACGTGATCCGGAATGAAAACATTGATTCCCTTTGCCAGATAATACTGTGCAACGCCTGAAAACTCCTTTTTAGCGTAGCTTCTGTATCCGTGAGCACCGAAAAGATATATATCGCTTTCTTCCTTTGCTTTGAAAAGGAAGCCTGTAAGCTTAAAGCCGCTGTCAGAAACAATGTAGTGTCTTTCATATCCGTAATCCTCAAGCCACTTAAGATTATTTTCAAGAAAGCCGCCAAGATGTCCTGCGTCGCAACCTGCAATTTTACGGTTTATGTTATCAGGCAGCTTCAGCTTACGGTTAAAAAGAAGTTCGTCAATAAAACAACAGGTACCGTACGCTCCTGCAACTGCTGCAGCTCCGGCTGCGGTAAGCTTAAGTGTGCTTTTTAAAACATTGCTCATTATCATTCTCCTTTTGTCAGATATTCAAGCAGGCCCTCACATCCGTCATATATATCATTATATGCCACATCAAAATTTCCTGTCCACCAAGGGTCGGCAACCTCACCTTTCCTGTCGGTAAAATCCATAAGCTTATGTACCTTGCCGTCAGGGTCACTGCCGAATATTTTAAATATATTCATTATATTTATCATATCCATTGCAACGAAAAGATCATAATTGTTGTAATCCCTTTTTTTAAGCTGAACGGCATATTTTCCCTCACAGGTTATGCCGTGCTTCAGCAACTCTGCCTTTGCAGGAGGATAAACAGGATTACCGATATCTCCGTGTATTTCTTCTGTACTTGTAGCACAGGAGGCTACGAAAAATCTGTCAGAAAGTTTTTTATCCTCAAGCATCTTTTTAAAGATAAATTCAGCCATGGGTGAACGGCAGATGTTACCGTGACAGACAAACATTATTCGTTTTTGCATACACATACCTCCTTATTATATTTATTTTATCACTTATTTATATCATTGTCAAACTCAAATACAGTCTTTGTCAGATTCCGTAAAAAACAAATTCAGCTTACATACAAATAAAAACGGCAAGCTTCAGCTCACCGTTTTTATTTATTACTGAATCAGAATTTGAAAAGCTTTGCAAAGAACTGAATGACGGATCTGATAAATCTTGCAAGCATATCAAACAGACCTTCTTTTGAATCGTCGGCAGGCTTTTCAGGATCCTTTCCTGCTACCGGAACAAGCTTATCAGGGCTTTCACCTGCATCAAGGAACTGTGAATAGTCAGCACTTGAGAATACATCAATTTCACTTGTGAGAATAACATCAATAAGCTTATCGATGTTTGCAGGGAAATGATCGTGGTAGCTGTTTTTAACAAACCATGTTCTTTCAGGGAGAACGCAGGTTGATGCATCGATCTTTTCGTCGGGTGAAAGGAATCTCTTTGAATCTTCGCTCATAGCTGAAATATATTCAGCCGAAAGAGTCTTGCCGAAGTCAGCAGTTGTTGCACCGAAGGAAGTAAGGTAGGTTTCTGCTGTGCCGTCACTTGTGTTATGACAATCAGGGAAAATAGGCATAACAGGGATGTTGTACTTTGAGATAACACTGATTTCGATTTTATCGCTGAGATCTGTTATGCATTTTCTTGCATTTGCCATAATATTTTCCTGGAAGGAGCGTGCCTTTTGAATTGTACCTGCATATTCTGCCTTGAGTTCGGGTGTATTATATACAAACTCAATTGCATCCTCGAAATACTCTGCGGGAACCATTGCCCAGAATGACGGGAATGAGCCATAGCTTCTTCTTATAAGACGCGGAAAGAGGTTGTCCTTGATTGAGTCGATGAGTTTCTGAAGAACATCGGTACCGAGTCCAAGTACTTTCGCCTGCTCAAGGATTGAAACCATTACATTGATGAAATCCTTTGTAGCAGGATCATCGATAAAGGGCTCGTACTTCGTGTACTCTTCAAGATAATCGTCAAGGGCAGCTGCATCGATTTTAACCTGACCTGAGAAAAGTGCACCAATCATATTTATACCTTCTGTTGAAGGAATAAACATAATAACCTTGTCTACCTTTTCTGATGCTGATGCATAATTCTGAAGATATGCCGAAACAACATTACCGCCAAGGCAACGTGCAATGATGTTAACCTTTTTTGCACCTGTTGCGGCGAGCATTGTATCGATAAACTTGTCAAGTTCGTCAGCTGAGGTCTCGGGTGAAAGTCTCCAGTCATACGGGAAGGTCTCCTCACCGCCGGTAAATCTTGTGTAGTCAAGGAAGATTTCGTTGGGATTCTCACCTCTGCCGGAATTATCCTTGGGGGTTCCGTCGGGAGCGAGTACAAGGTTTTCATAAATAGGGTGAATTGAATTGTAAAGCTCGTCACAATACTTATCGTAATTGCCTGTTACAATACCTGCAGCAAGTTCCTTAAGACAAGGAGCCATAGCTTCCTTGACAATCGCACCTACATCTGCACCTGTGGGATAATATACCTCAGAATTTATATTACCCTTTTCAGCGAAAATGTTAGGACCGTAACCTGTTACATAAACTACAGGATAGATTTCTGTCTCAGCTGCTGAAGCGATGGGCATTACCATACCGCAGACAAGTATAAGACAGAGAACTGTTGAAAGAAATTTTTTAAACATATCAATATCTCCCTTTTCGTTTTTTATTTATTTTAACACGACAATTCTTTTTTTTCAATAGAAGAAAAACAAATTTATGAACATTAATAACAATTGTGTATTATTTTTTGGCAAATATTTAAATTTACTTTGTAAGTTGTATTTGATATAATAGAAAAATAAAGGAGATGATCTTATGAATTCTATTGAAAGTAACTTTTAAGTGTTGCATAAAACATAATTTTGCTTTTTCAGACGTTTTTTCACCCACTCGGAGTACCTTAGTACGCCTTCGGGGATGAAGAAAACGCCTTCTGCATCTTAATGCAACAGCCCCTTAATTGTATCCGCTTGTTTGCGAATCATCCTAAAAACCTCCCTGCGAGCTGCAAGGAGGCTGTCTTTTTGTTTATTAAAGCTTGTCAGATATCTCTCAGACTTCACCTGTGGCCTCTTTTACCTGCTGAAGAGTTTCATTCTGTTCATGACGTTCTGCTCTCATTACTTCAAGCTCACGGTACATCTGTTCTTTCTTTTCACCCTCAACATTGTAGAAGAATTTAATAATAAGAGCCTTGAGAATATTTGCGAAGGTGTAGCCAAAGAGAAGGAAAGCGAGAATCTTAAGGCAAGTATCAAGATAATCAGGCTGTGCCTGCATTGTTTTAACAAGGTCACCCTCTGCAGAAGACATATATCCCGCCCAGGCTATCATATAGGGAATTGCAACATCCTTTACATAGTTGCAGAATGTATTAATGTATCCGGGAATAATACCTTGAATGGCTTCAATTCTTTCTCCGGTTTCCCACTCAAGATAATCCATAAATTCTACATCGAAGTGAGATTTTGAAAGTTCCTGAATACCTATACCGATACCGAAAATAAAGTAGAATACATAGAAGAATATACTGTTCCAGCCTTCAAAGAAGCGTATACCCATTTTTGCCTCAACAAAACAGATACCGAAGAGTATACCTGCTGCAACAGGTGAATATATACCGCAGAATTTAAGCAGTTTTGTAGGTTCATGCTTTTTGGAAAGCTTTGTGGTAATGATGTTACCGACAACAGTACCCACAGCAGTCGGGAGAGTGAGAAGAAGATTCTTTGAAGAGCCGACTGTAATTGCAGCAAGATAAGTAGACATTTTTCCAAGCCAGGCAAATGCATTAGCCCACTGCATTGCGTGATAAGCAACATAGTTTTTGTGTTTGAAAAGCTCAAACATAGTTTTTGTGATTTTGACAGTTTTAACGGGATACTCGATTCTTTCCTTGCAGAAAACACCAACCATGAGGTTACCGAAAGCAGTAACACTGGCGGCAACAATAGCGAGTGTCATATACATCTTGTTCTTGTCGTCGCTGAAAATACCGTAAACAAAGGTTGCAATATATGCTCCACCGTATCCGACATAATACGCCAGCTGCCAGATAGTGGCAACCAGTTTCTTTTCTTTGGGATTGGGAGAAATAACATGGGTAATGTTGTTTCCATAGTTATTAAATGTATTGCATATACTCTGAC
Source organism: Oscillospiraceae bacterium (assembly GCA_015066015.1). Classification (GTDB taxonomy): domain Bacteria; phylum Bacillota; class Clostridia; order Oscillospirales; family Acutalibacteraceae; genus UBA6857. Next base: position 7,424 of record SVPE01000020.1, on the reverse strand, counting down.
CGCAGGCAATAACGTAACGGAAAAGAGCCATCTGCTGAACAGTCCAGCCTTGAGGAACATAAAAATATAAAGCCGTAAGAGCAAATGTAGGAACAAGACAAATAATATACCAATGACGGTATCTGCCTAAAGGAGTCCTCCATTTCTGAACAATGACAGGAGCAAGTGTACCCATAATAAGCGATACAATAGTTACCAAAGTTGTCTGAACTGCATTAATGGGTGAAATTTCCTCTGCAGTTACACCTGCAGGTCCGAAATAAAGCTCATGCAGGAACGCAGCTGCAAGTGTACCGGTAAGGGTTGTACCGAACATACCACCGATTCTCGCAAGCATAATACATACATATTCAAACTTAGATACGTACTTGCCTTCACCGTGAGCGAGGGCACCCTGCGGTGTATCTAACGGTGAATTTGTTTTCTTTTTGTGCATCATACCATCTCCGATAATTAATTTGTATAATTTTAACACTTTTTTTCGTTATTTTCAAGCGATTTGATAAAATTGCACAATATTTATAACTTAACAAAATTTGCATTATATCACTGCATAAAGATTCACAAATACGTATCAAACAAAAAATGGGGGTTGTTATTCTTACGCTATAGACTTTAATACAAACAACTTAAAAAAAGTATTATCCGATATGCTATTCACTCAGAAGTGACGGTCACGGGGAACCTTGTCAGTTATTCTGTTGAAGATTTTGTATAACAGGAACATTATCTTGTTGTCAAGATTCAGCCAGTATACAGCCTGAACAGCAGCAAAAACAACTACTGCCAACACAACAAGAGCAATGACGATTTTAAATAAAATAATTAATATACTCATATCTGCTCCTCCTTACCAGCCCTTGGAATCGTCGAAATCAAGCAACGATTCATCAAGAGGCTTTTCATTCATAACAGAAAACATAAAGTCGTTAAACTGTTTTCTCATTTCATTACGCGGAATTGCGCGTGGATCAATCAGGTCGTGTGAAATCCATACCAAAGGAATTCCTCTCTCATTGGCTATATCCTGAATCATCCCCGTCATGGATTTACTGCCCTTGCAGGTGATATCGTCATAGAAAACTATCATATCGCAATTGAAACGTTCGTATTCTTCAAACATTTCAAGCAGGTTTTCATATCCGCCTACAAGATGCCGACGCATAATTGCCTGCTCCCAAAGCTGAGCAACGCCCCAGAGTGCCTCCTCCTTGTCATCCTCGGAAATGAATTCGTGGTGTGACATATTATTTAGAACGGCAACGGTGTTTACACCCCAACACTCATACATCCAGGTGGAGAAATGCATATAGTATGATGACGGAGCGCCGCATACAAGCGTTCTGTGACGCGTCTTTGGACGGACATTGATTTTTTCCTTAACACACTTTTCGCAGATTTCAAGCATCTCTCTGCCAATTTTTGCACATTCTTTATTAAGACCGCTTGAGAAAGAAAGCTGGAAAGAACGGTAAAGCAGATTTGGTACGCTCGGAACGGGATAATATGGAGATTTTGCTAATTCCCATAATTCGTGCTGAATACGGGTTTCCTCGTTGTACTGACGGACTGTTTCAAAGAAAGCATCCCAGTCGAAGGTTTCACCTGTGCAGTCTTCGATAAACTTGATAACCTCTTTAACGTGAGCAACCGCATACTCTCTTGTGTCCTCGTCCTTCCACCGCATAGGAGTACAGCCTTGAATCGAAGGCACCTTGAGACGTCGCTCAACTATTGCCGAATTCATAACTGAAGAATCGCAGGGAGCATTACTCGTGATAAGACAAGCACCGTAATACGGAAGCTGATCGTCAATGGCAACACCGCATATTGCAGAGGAGTTTCTGCAGGAGTCTGATGGCAGACCGTAGGAGTCGATGATATCTGTAAAATAATGACCTGCATGCTGATCATTGGCAGTAGCAAGAATGTGGAAATAAGGCTCTTCTACTGCATTCTGGAGATTCGGGAAGCCGCCGATAAGAATGGGTGATGCATCCTGCTCGAAAATTACGGTTTTCTTTGAGTATTCATTTTCTCCGAAGCGCTCATCTGTTTTCAGGATCTGAATCAATGCCTTAACGTTACTCTTCAAGAGAAACTGCATATATTTATGTGCTATAAGCAAAGCTTCACCGTGAGCGTCATCAATAGTACGGTCAACCATACTGCCGCTTCCGAGATAGGGAGCCATCCAATGATAATATGTAAGCGCCTTGAAAGCGCGTACCGGATCAGCCTTCAAAAGCTCTCCGCTTATCTTCTTTTCCTTGAGCCACTCTTTAAAATCAACCCAGGAATCCTTGAATCCCTTCCATTTTCTGTAACGGGCAAGCTCATAACCGTTATAAAATCGCTTTCTGCTGCCGAAGTTTTTATTTTCAGCCATTTTGCTCTCCCCTTTCCGATTTCTTAAGTTCAAGTGCTTCGACAAAAGCCTGGAAGCGAGTGCGAAGCTGTCCCGTAGAAGTGTTTTTGTACTCCTTTTCAATACCCATACAAGGCAGACCATAGTCAGCTTCCATTACGTGCTGACAGTACATACGCTCATATTCCCAATATTCACAGAATTTCATCTGCTGAACAATAAGTCCGTCTGCACCATAATCATCTGCAAGCTTTCTGAGATACTGCTTTCTTCCGTGAACCTTTTCAGGATTCATAAATCTGGGACATTCATTGGTGTCAATATAGTGTCTTGCAATAGCGTTCATTGCAGTTTCACCTTCGCGGATTTCTATTTCCTCTCTGCCCGGAAGTGAGCCGAAGCAATATCTGTCTGCAACAACAAATGCACCGCAATCCTCGATAAGCTTTGTAAACTCGGGATCATCGTTTTCACCGCCTGCAAGGACAACTCTTACACGGTACCACGGCTTTTCGTCGGCAACTCTCGTTTTAAGCTCTTCAAGTGTTTCCTTGAGATAAGGCATAATCAGATCATGGGGGCAGCACTCACTGACAAGCTCAATAAGGTGGAATTCGTAACCGGTAAGAGGTGGATTCTTCATTTTACGGTAGTTACCGATTTCTGTAACTACGCGGCAAAGCTCATTGTGCTTTTCAATTGCCTTGCGCAAGGCTTCGTCTGAAACATCAATTCCGTAAACCTCATTAAGACGGTCGAGAACGTGTTTTTTCAGTTGCTTTTCATAATGCTTTACTGCATAGTCCTTGGTTACAAAAGGTGCATCCACGTGCGAAACAAAGAATTTTTCATTCAGATCGGAAACAAGATTAAGCATCTCAAAATGCTCATGAGATCGGTGCATCATACCGCAGGTTTCTGTGCTGAGAAGTGCGGAGAAGAAATTATATCCCCCCTCAATTGCAAGCTCCAGAATACTGCGTGAATACATACAGGTTTTTTCTGACATATAATATGTAGCAATTGCCGTGTCAGATATACCCGGTGCTCTGAGTCGAACAGAAAAGCAACCGTCAAGATTCATAAGCACCTCAGGTATGTAATAGCAGGAATAGCCCAGTGCAAGCTTACCGTCAGACAGCGCCTTGTCTACCAGTTCATTTTTCACATCCTCCAGGAGATTTTCAAAAAACACAGCGTGTTTCAGATCTCTCATTTTTATTACCCCTTTCTTTCCTTTGATTTTATTTTATCAGTATAATGTTTTCCATAAGGTCAATATCACAGATTTCGCCCTGTAACACTGTACATGCTCCCATAAGGTCATAAACTATAAGCTCACCGTCTTTGCATATAACACGTGCAACATTTTTTAAAAGAAAAACATTTTCATCATCGCTCTTTTTATAAATTGATGAAAGACACATTTTTTATTCCTCCGATTCCTTTATCGCCCGGTTGATTTTTTCGGTTGACTGATTCAAAAGAGCAACCGCTTCTTTGATGAGATCCGCCGCCTTATCAGGAAGTGCATTGACAGTTTCCATCAGCTCTTCTGCGTGGTGAGCGTTATGGTTCGCCATATATTTAAGCAGAGCCAGTGTTTCTTCGGCGGATGTGTGATTATGATTGTGATTGCAATGATTATGCTCCATATCAGTTTTTCTCCTTTTCTTTTTTGAAATGTAATTCCCTTAGTCCGTCAACCTCATCACAGATGGGCTTCATTTTACACGATGCACAGTCAAGCTCATCAAGCTGCAAGGTGCTGTGTACTGCATCAGTTATTTTTTTCACCTTTTGTGCAAGAAGTGAAAGCTCACGGTAGTCAAAGTCCTTCTTTGTAATAAATACAGTCCTGACTGATTCTACATCACGGTTTTCCTTAAATGCGTGAATCAGACTGCAACCGACATTCATAAAAGACAAAGGCTCAGCTGTTTCTGTAACAGACTTTGCCACGCGCACCTGCTCTTTTGACGCTGAGGGTGAAATTCGGATATGATAGCCCTTAGGATAAATCTGAAAGGCAGTAAAACCTATATTTTTCAGTTGCTCATACGTCAGCTCCTCGTCGTTTTTCTGCTTAAGGCTTACAAAGGTAATATGAGCGAAGGGAATGTCCTGGCTTATCTGACTTAAATCCGGTCCGTATAATACAACTTCATCCCCTGCTGACGGCAAATCCGTAAACACTATACTGCTGACAGAGGGTTTTCCGCTGCCACCTAATTCATAAGCAGTATCGCTGCGAAACAAAATTGCATTCTTGTCACCGCTTTCGGCACAAAGCTCATCACAATATACAACCGATTTATCAGCCGTTTCAGGCAGAAGGGACATTATTTTTTTTGTTACATCGGCAAATATTTTCATAATCAGCTTTCCTCCAACAGCGAAAACAGTGCTTTCTTTGCCCCGAGGTATAGCGGTGAATCAAAAGATAATTTAAAAACACTTTCACCCTGCATATCGTTTTCCGCCTGGTTATCGTCATCACCTATTACAGAAAGCACAGGCGGAATACCCGAAACCGAGTCTGAATCGAATGCAGACCTTGTGCGATTGAAAATAACACCGCTTTTTTCGTAGGTTGTGAGCTTATCTGCTACATCTTTGATTGTAGAAATTACCTGTACTCCTTTTTTGCTGCCATCGCTTACCAGCACAAGGTACGTAATATTCTCCATAACACGGCGGTTAATCTGTTCTATACCCGCTTCACCGTCAATAACCACAAAATCGTAATTTTCACAAAGCATTTCTATAACCTGCTTAAGGTAGGCATTCACTTTACAGTAACACCCCGCCGCCTCAGGTCTGCCTATTGCAAGAAAAGAAATATTATCTTTTTCCACAATAGAATCCAACAGATGAAATTTAGCTTCGCTCAGAAGCTCTATAGCCTCAGTCGTCTGTCCCTTATCAATATTCTCTGCAATCTGCAAACGTATATTATCAAGTGTAAGTACAGGCTGCATCTGCAGTGCCGTAGAAAGTCCGACAGCAGGATCAGCATCAACGGCAAGAATTTTCTTCTCAGGAAAAGCTTCAGATAAAATCCGTATAAATGCTGCAGAAAGAGACGTTTTTCCTACGCCGCCCTTTCCTGCAAAAGCAAAGATTTTCGTATTCATAAGCATCTCCTTTCCCCTGATAATTAATGTTCAGTATTTGTTTGGATTTTATGTATAAATTAAGATTACATATATAGTAACACACGCTCAAAAAAAACACAACAAAAATGGAACACTTAAAGAAAAATTGTCAAATTCTTAAAAAAGCATATGTGTCAGTTGTTAACTATGCACATTTATCGAAATTATATTTTACGTCAGGCGTCCATTTCCTGATAACAAGTATAAAAAAAGGCACTTCGTATCAACAAAGTGCCAACATTTATTATTTCAGAAAGCTTTCTTCTATTTCAAGAACATTTGAAAGAATGAAGCTCTGTGCTTCTGCAGTGTAAACATTCTTTTTATACGGGACACCGTACCTGCCGGTTGAGTCAACAGTATATATTCCGAGCCCTTCACCTTTTGGTGTTACGACCCTTCTGGTTTTGTTGTTTACCGTTTCTTCCCTGAGATATCCGTTTTCGCAAAGCCACGCACATATGTGAACAGCAGAGGTGTTTTTCACTCCCTTGTCCAGAACTGTACCTATTCTCCTAACAAATTCGGTTATTCCCACAGGCTCCTGACTTATGTATACCATCTGCATCTGCTCATCGGTTATGCAGAAAGGCATATATGCAACAGAGGTCTTTTTTGCAGCAACATTACCACCGTTATTTATCACCTTTTCCAGCACATCGGAGACATAAAACAGACATCTGCTTATTCTTACATTATTTATAACACTGTCATCCTCTGCCGGCTGTCCGCTTATAGGGTCAACTCCCCTTGCAAGACTGTCAATATACATTTTCGCTCTTTTAAGAGTTTCAAGCTCTGTCACAAGGCATACCTTCTTTCATTTAACTTCAGGAAATTACTTATACTTTTCATATAACAACGGCAGAATCTCGCACAGATTACGGTATTCCATACAGCAATGCTCCGCCATATCCCTTGCCATACCTTCATTTATAATTATTTTTCGCAGCAGAGAGCTTTTCATAGTTTTTCCGAGCCAGAATCTGCTTATCATAAATAAGCCGTTTTCAGTTTCCCTGAAAATATGTGCCATCTCCGTGTGTCTTACTAAATTATTAAAAGCGCCTACATGGCCGCACACAATCCTTTTTATGCCGTTTTCTTCCATCATCTTTTCTGAAAAGCCGAATTCTCCGGGAGTAACGAAGTCAATTCTCAATGGCAGTACGGCTTTACCGATTTTTTCCAAGGGATATTGAGTGTTGTTCTGAAAAGGCGGACAAACACTCTGCTGAAAATAATCCTTTTGCTTTCCGCAATAGCCTATGCCGAAGTGTGCACCCGGAAACCATACCTTATAGCGGTCTTTTGCCTGAGGATGCCACCAAAACCACCAATCAATCATTTCGGGTGTAATTCCGGGCATCGGACACACCATAGACACAAGGTATGTGCCGTCGCTCATTTTTTTATATCCGACCTCCGTCTGAAGCTCAGAATCTGACAGAATGCTATTCTTGTGTTCAAAGGAGGTACCTGTTATTTCACTTTTAATTAAGTCAGCCGCTATCTCCCGAGGTATCTGCGGTAACGGCTTTTTCATTAAATCTTTAATGTACATATACTGTATCTCCGAAATTTGTGTTTATAAAATTATAACACATATAAAACGAAAAAACAATCATACGGGATTATGTTGCTCTTTTTTTATAATTACAGTTTAAATCACGTAATAAATAAAAAAACTCTTCTGAAGAAGTGCTCAGACTGTCAAAAATTGCCGATTTTTGTGTTTACAGCTCAAAATAGCAACAACTCGATAAATTGAAATTTGACATCTTAACCATAATACTTGTCTATTCCGCCAAAACCGACAATCAACTTTCCATCACGAGTCTTTTTAATAAAACTTTCAAGGCGTTTTTTGAACTCGTCGGGGCGTTTTCTCGCCGCAT
>SVPE01000005.1 GCA_015066015.1 Oscillospiraceae bacterium | reverse complement strand
CAAGGATACTATCCTGTTTTCATGGGGCTGATTTATCAAAATACAAAGACAGTATGCGCCCTCTGATTGAAAAGGACATAAAAGAAACTGAAAGAATCTTAACTGAGTAAATTCCAATTTGTCGAACTCTTTTCATGAGGGTTGCATTTTCCTCTGATGGTTGCAACTCCAATGCAACCCTTGTGCAACCATATAAAACCATATCATTATTATCAACTGTTGCCAAAATTGTACATCAATTCTGACACAGCTTATATCAGAATTGATGTACAAGATTTATATATATATCTTAACACAAAAACGGGCTCTATGACGGTTAGATTTCAGTCGTCATAGAGCCTGTTAATTTTTTATTTAGTTATGATTCATAGGGTTCACACTTACAAGACATTACACTGAGACTGTATCCTGTAGCGCCCTTTGTATCAGCACAACTCAGTTGAGTATAATAAAGCCGGCAACTGCCTGATGGTTATTTCTGGTGATATCCGTCAAGGAATTCGCCCATACGCTTCATTGCGCTTCTCATTTCCTCTGCCTCGGGAAGCATTACAATGCGAAAGTGATCAGGCTCCTTCCAGTCAAAGCCACTGCCGGGGATAAGAAGAATATTTGTTGCGTGAAGAAGATCCCAGGCAAACTTTTTGTCGTCTGTGATATTGAATTTTTTAATATCAAGCTTCGGGAACAGGTAGAAGGCAGCACTGTTCTTGACAAAAGTAATTCCGTCGATTTTCTCCAGCTCTGAACAGGTAGCCTCTCTTTGTTCATAAATTCTTCCGCCGGGAGCAACCATTGATCTCGGTGTTTCCATATCAGCAATAGCCGCAGGAATAACAAGCTGGGGAAGAGTGTTTGCACAAAGTCTGAGAGATGTCATCTGTATGATTCCCTTTCGGTATTCCTCTGTAAGATGTCTCGGTCCGCTGATAACCATCCAGCCGCAACGAAAACCGCATACAAGATGTGACTTTGAAAGTCCGTTCATTGTAATAACCGGAATATCAGGAGCAAGTGACGCTGTTGAAACATGCTCAAGACCATCCATAACAAGACGGTCATAGATTTCATCTGAAAAAATGATAAGTCCGTTTTCTCTTGCGATTTCAACTATCTTCTCCAGAATCTCTTTCGGATAAAGAGCACCTGTAGGATTATTAGGATTTATGATTACTATAGCCTTGGTTTTAGATGTAACCTTACTGCGGATATCCTCAATATCGGGATACCAATCCGACTTTTCATCGCAGAGATAGAACACCGGTTTACCGCTTGCAAGATAAACGGAGTTACCCCAAAGAGAATAGCTAGGCGAAGGAACAAGCACCTCATCACCGTCATTGAGAAGCGGCATAAGTGCAAAGTTTACAACCTCGCTGACACCGTTACCGATAAACACATCATCGGGTACGATTCCTTCGATGCCCTTGCTTTTTTCATATTCACAGATCGCCTCTCTCGCATCGGGCATACCCTTGAAGTCACAGTAAGCAACACCCTTCTGTTCGTTTCCCTTAAGTGCATTAGCCAAACTCTCAGGAAGCTTGAAGCCGAAGGTCGCAGGGTTACCCGTGTTGAGTCTGAGAACATCTATACCCCTTGCCCTCATCTCCATAGCTTCAACAAACAAGGGACCTCTGATGTCTGAGTGTACGTTTTTCATTCTCTCAGCAGTTTTAATAATATCCATATTATATCCTTTCTGACAAAAAAATTTGCACATTTGATTCAATAATAATGTATTATATCACAACATTTCTCATATTTCCATACTTTTGAATGTTTTTATAATCAGATCTTTTGATTTTTCTTTGCGTCTAATCACCGTCCGTCAACATAAAATCCGAGCCTACCGTTACAGGTAAAGGCCCGGATTTATTTTATTCTGCGTTTCCGCCTGTTACTGTGGAATCAACCAGCGGAGTCTCTCCCTTGCCGAACTCCCATACCTTGGTGTCACCCTTTTTTGCATAAGGACTGTAGGCTCTGACTTTGATTTCATATTCACCGTTTTCAAGAACGCCGAGGTTAACCGTCTTTTCAAAATCTGTAGCTCTCGTATAGTCCGAAAGCACGATAAGATCCTTTATCTTCTCACCGTTTCTGCTCAGGGTAATCTTATAGTTTTCAGCTCTGTAATAACCCTGCGCCTCGGGGAAAGTGACGAGCGTATTTCCCTCTTCATCATTACTTACGGTAAGCTCTGCACTATCAGGAAAAACCGGAGGTGTATCCTGAGCCATCATTCTGCCCCAGGTATACGCACGTCTGCTCTTATCCGCAAGATCTGTAAGATAATAATCAATATTTTCATAGAAGCAATCACTGATGACATCATAAAGCCTGAGCCTTACGTTACCCCCATCATCAACCTCGCAGATCCAGAACGTGCCGCTTTCGCCGTCACCGTATGCATCACCCGAAATGTAGCTGAGATTGCCCATTGCTCCTGTTACCGCGCCGCAACCGATTGCAGTAAATGTGCTCTGATGAATTGAGCGAGGATCATTTGCCGCATAATGTGAGTGCCCTGAAAAATCCACTACCTGAGGATAATCTTTAAGCACCATGCGAATATCCATATTTGCCCAGTTGACACTGCCGTAAACAGAAAGTGCGGGATGAGGATGCTGATAAACAAAAACCGGCTTTTCTCCCGTTTCAGCAACCGCCTTATCGAGTTCTGTGCGAAGCCATTCTGTCTTGGTTTTGAATGCCTCCTCGCCTGTATCATCGTAGGAAACACCGATAAAGTGATATCCGTTTATAACATTGTGAGTATCAGCCTCTGTGCCGATATATTCCTGAAAAACCTCTGTGGCTTTTTCAGGATTTGCGGTGTCACGGTAGGCAATCTGCTCATGGTTGCCAAGACAGGTCAGAAGCTGTGTGCCGTTTTTCAGCTTTTCTTCTGTAATTTCTTTGTATATTTCATACTCCTCTATTTTTCCCTGCTCTGTGAAATCTCCTGCTACAAGTATAGCATCAAGCTCAGTATATACTTCGCTTTTCTCAGCAATTTCATAGGCTTTGTCAAAAAGTTTGCGAAGCTTTTCGGCATTCTTTTTACCGTTTTCATCCTCACCAAGATGTATGTCGCTGCACACAACAAAGCGAAGCACGGGCTCAAAGTTATCCGGTTTTTCGGTTTTTACTTCCTTGACCCCGGAAAAGAATGAATACACACTGAAAAGGCCGGCAAAGGCAAGGGTTATTATTTTACTTAATGTCTGATGCAAAAACAAATTAGCTTCCATATATCTGTCTCCTTATAAGCTTTTCTGAATTATATCACATTTCAATATTTTTTTGCAATAGCAAAATCAAGTCTGTTTTCAGCAATTTACAAGCCGAAAAAAACGCGGCGAGAAGCAACGCCTTCGGCGTTGCTTCATAGAGCCACCTTACGAACAACACTGAAAACCAGCATTTCCTTAATCAGAGCCATGCAAAAAAAAATTTTTCGGGAAGGCTCTATGTTTTCCGCCTTTTTTAAACGGCGGAAACTCGCCGCACCGTCCGAAAGAAGCTACGTGCACAAACAAAAAGCAGCCGTGCAAAGGACACGGCTGCCGCTGATTTTAATTCTTACCAGTTAAACACAATTGCAAAGTACTGGAAGATCTTGTTGATTCTTTCAAAAATTGACTCGATAAGGTTCCAGAATGACTGGCGTTCGCTGATATCTTCTTCTGAGAATTCAGCATCAAATGTAATTTTTCCTTCTGTTCCGTCAGGAGTGGGAATTGTTGACTTGTAGTAAAGCTGACCATCATAGGTTGATCTCCAACCCTTAAATGTATATCTTATTTCATCTGTGTTCTGCTTTACGGGATTTTCAGGAGTATAAGGTGTGACGGGCACGCCAGCCTGTACTTCAACGGTCTGATAAACTTCACCGTCTACTCTGAATACAAGTGTTACTGTCTTTACGGGCTCTGTTGATTCGCCCTCTGCTGATGCAACAACTGCAAACATTGAAAATGCTACAAGAAGTGCAAGTACTAATGATAATGCCTTTTTCATAAAGAATTCCTCCATTTAAAAATTAAATAAGGTATATTACCGTTCAATACGATTATAGTTGATTGAAGAGACTTTGTCAATATTTTACTTTACGATTTGTTAATCATCACCTATTATTTAAGATACATATTCACAAAATCCACAAAAACCTTATCACTTTTGCCCATCAGATAACTGTCATTATCAAGTCCGTGACCTGAATCGGGAAGCTCAATGAAGGTATGGGGCACTCCGTTTTTCTTAAGCTTATCTACAAAACGGTATGTGTCATCAATCGGAACTATTTCGTCGAGTGCTCCGTGAACCACCAGCGTAGGCACATTGCCTGCAGCAACATACTTAAGCGGTGAATACTTGTAAAGCTCTCTTTTTCTCTGAGTGTCATTGAGCAGGAAAAGATTTGTACCTGTGAGATAAGAAAGAAGCTTATATGTCTCGCCTGTGGGAAGCAGTGAACTGTCATAAATGAAGCTGTCACTGGAAAGGTCAGCAGGCCCGCTGTAAACACCGACCGCACAGGGAGTAATGGGAGCCGTATCCTTTTTCACATATGAATAAAGCACCGAAAGATGCGCACCGGCCGATATTCCCACCAGCATAACCTTTTCACAGGTAATTCCGCGAGTCTCTGCCATGGACTTGATTTTTGCAAGGGCGTAATCAATGTCCTTGAGAAGATCCTTGCAATGAATATCCTTTGAAATGTAGCGGTAATTCATTGTCGCAGTAATACAGCCTACCGTTTTTGCTGTTGACTGCGCACGTTTTGCAAACGCAGCCTTATCGCCCGTCATCCAACCGCCGCCGTGAATGAAAAGAATAACACCTTCAGATTTGCTTACATCCGCCGGAAAGCACACGTCCATAACTTGACGCTTATGGGTGCCGTAAGCAACATCACTGTAATAAACCTGTTTTGAGGGAATCACTCCCGTCAGATTACTTATCATTGTAACAATAGCAACGATAATTGCCGTGATTTTTGAAATCATTTCAACACTCCTGTATTAAAGTCTTTTTATATTATACTACATACTTTATACACTTTTCAACGTCAAAATATAAAAATATTTCAATTTTATGGTGACAAGTTCTGTTTTCTATGCTATAATACTAAACTGTATAATTCAAATTTACTTAAAAGGAGCTATTCCAATGAGCAATTTAAACCATAATCTTGATTTTGTCATAAACGAGCTCGAAAGTGCCCTCGCTGCTCTCGGATTCGAAAAAAGTTCAGAAGCCGCTGCCTCTGAGGATATTGTCGGAATTTACGAAGGCGAAAAAGGTGAAGTGTCCGTTCTTTACAAGGAAGGAAAGCTTACCATAGAATCTGCAGCTAAAAAGCTCTCTGCTTTTCTTGTTGATGAAGCTTCCGAAGAAGACGATATCAAGTTCTTCCTCGACGATGCAATTCAGACGCTCAACGATAAATTCAGCAAAAAAGCACCTGCTGTAAAAAAGAATGCCTCAAAGGGTCCTCAGACCGTTTCAAAGGCAGCTGTTAAAAACGGATCATTCTACGATGCAAACACCCTCGCCAGTAAGCTTTGCCTTGTTTTCCCGGACCTTCGTCCCGCTTACAAGGAAAACCTCAGCAAGTACGGCGAATTTATGGGTGAAGAATTCTTCCTGGACTACGGTGCAGAAAAGGTAATTTCCGCAATCAAAGAGAATAATCCTCAGACTATGAAAAAGATGTTCCAGATTCTCAACGAAATCTACGAGGACGGCACCAACGATACACAGAGTCTTATCGCTGTTACAATTCTCGGTCAACTCAACAACGACAAGATCCTTCTCGCCCGCTGTGTTGACTATATGAGCGAAACAATGGCTCCTCCCGTAATCGAAGTAAACCGTTACCTTGCTTCCGTTGCAGGTAAAAAAGCCCAAAAGAACCTCAAGAATCCTCCGGCATATAAACCCAAGAAGCAGAAAAAGCCCGGTATGTTTGCTCAGGCTATGGCTCAGGGCGGCGGAGTGCCCCCGACAATGTAAAAAGCTTCTGCTCAGATTCTGCTTTCTTCCTTTATTAATTCAAAGAAACGGGTGTTATTTATGTTACTTGATAGAATTCTCGCCGCCTTCTGGCAGAACACAAAAAGAATGGACGACAAGCGTATTGCCACACTCACTTTTCCGGATGACCTGACTCAGCACACCGATATTGCATATCTTCCTGACGGACATAAACATCATCAGCTTGATGTTTACTATCCCGACACCACAAAGGAAGGTGACCGTCTTCCCGTTATTATTGATATTCACGGCGGCGGCTGGATGTACGGAGATAAGGAGCTCAATAAAATCTATTGTCTCACTCTTGCACAAAGAGGCTATGTTGTGTTCAATATGAGCTACAGACTCTACCCGGAGGTAACAGTAGAAAAGCAGCTTTCTGACATTTCCTACTGTCTCAGATGGATAAACGAAAACATCGGCTCATATCCCTGTGACACTGATAATATCTATCTTACAGGTGACTCGGCCGGCGGAATGCTTGCCGCCTTTACGGCTATGCTCAGCGAAAGCGAGGCTCTTCGTGAGGCCTACGGCACAGTGGATTTCTCTCTCAGATTCAATGCAGTTGCTCTGACCTCACCCGTGCCCAGAATGAACGGAGATCTCCCCATCAGCTTTTATACAAAAATTATGCTCGGCAAGGGCTACGAAAAAGAAAAGTGGGCACCTTACCTTAACATTGAGGATACTTTTACCCTCGGCAAAATGCCGCCTACATTTATGCTGACATCAAGCGGTGACTTCCTCGCAAGAACGGAAACCCGTCTTGCCGCCGAAAACTACAAAAAAGCCGGCATCCCCTGTCAGCTTGTGGATTTTGAAAAATTCAACGGCAAAGACCTTCCTCACGTTTTCCCCATACTTTATCCGAGTAACGAGGAATCCGTAAGAGCCATTGATGAAATGCTCAGGTTTTTCAGCAAATACTCAAAAGTAAAAGCATAAACCTTAAAGCTCCCTTTCGGGAGCTTTTTAATTGGCAAAGCCAACAAATATGCCACTTAAAAATTTTTTGAAATATTTTGTCGGGTTTCAGTTGTTTTGTACGTATATATATTATGAAAGGCCAAACCTTCGGAGGAAAATCTTTTATGACAGATAAGGAACTCTTAAAAAAACTGAAAAAAGATAAAAGCTCCGGGTTGTCAGCCGTTATTGACCTTTACTCCGGGCTTCTGTATAAGGTTGCAGGTGCAATCATTCTGCCCGTCGGCACAAAAGAGGACGTCGAAGAGTGCGTCAGTGACAGCTTTCTCGCCTTCTACAATGCAATAGACGGATTCGACATTGAAAAATCAAGCATAAAAACCTACCTGGCTCTCATAACAAGACGAAAGGCCATTGACCTTTACAGATCCCTTAAAGGAAAATCACAGAAAGAACAAGATTTCACGTATGAAAGCCTTGCCACATACAATGACTTCACCCCCGACCTCGACAGAAAAACCTCGGTGCTTCCTGCCGTTAAAAGTCTGGGTGAACCCGACTCAACTATTATAATAAGAAAGTATATTTTCGGCGAAACTGCAGCAGAAATTTCCGCTTCACTCGGACTTAGTGAGGGCGCCGTACAAAAGCGTATTGAACGAAGCTGCGAAAAACTGAGAAAAAATCTGGGAGGTGTGCTGAATGGATGAATTAAAAGACCTTTTCCTGAATCTTGATGACAAAGAATTCTCAGAGCTTATAGAAGGCTCTGACATTCCTGCAGATAAAGAGCTTGCCTCAAGGATTAAGAAAAGACTTGATATTAATAAAAAAAACACAAACATAAAACATTTAAGATTCTCACACATTCTTCCCGTTGCAGCGGCCCTTTGTATCGTCGTTGCAGTTGCCGCCTTTCTCTCTGTGAGAGTTGTAAAGCCTCATATCATCGAGCCTACCCAACCCGAGATAACCACAACCGTTGCCCCTGCACCTGTTGAAAATCCTCTTATGGTAGCCATAAGCAACGGCAACGATGACCTCGTAGCAAATCTCCTGACCCTTCCCGGTCTTATTTCTCAGGATGCTCTTGACTTTGCACTCAGCTTTGCTGACCTGCTTTCATATGAGACAATTGAAAAAATTGCCGAATCCGTAAAAGAGGCAATCGGCTCAACCGGACTTGACGCTCTTCTGGAGGGCGCACTTTTCGGTGATTCCCAGAAAGCTCTTGAGGAGCTTCGTAAACGAGACAGTATGCTTATGACCCCTCTCGAAAAGCTTGCCTTCTTCTTTGCTGTTGCTTTCTGTGACAGTGAAGTAGTCGAAGAGTTTATAAACCGCGGCTATGATATCAACACAACAGACTCCCGCGGAAACACTATTTATGCCATTGCAGAAAAATACGGCAATACTGAAAATATGCAGTATGCCGTTTCAAAAGGAATAACAAACTGAATTTTTAAAGGAGTGACTTAACTATGAAAAAGAAATTAGCAATCATTCTCTCGGCAGTTATCACCGTTGCCTGCCTTTGCGGCATCGGTGTATACGCAACAGACTCCTTCGGCTTCCAGGTCGAAAGAATACCTGTAGTTCAGCATAAGAATCTTTATGCATACTACAACGACTCCTCCTGTGTCGGTGCGGTCGCATTCAGTCTCGACAACAAATTCAGCGCCTTCGGCACAACAGAAGAAAACATCCGGCTTTGCACAAAAAATGCTGATGGTTCGTACTCAGCTCTTTACACTATCGAAAAAGATTACATCTCAGTTAAATTTGCGGGAAAACAGGACTACACACTTTCTACAGGTGAGGACCTTTCCGCACTGCTTGGCGGAATAGACGGAATCGGCATCTCCTTTGACCGCGAGAAAACAAGCTTTGTTCTCACCCTCGCAGGTCAGCCCATAAACAAAGGCACCGCTTATTATGTTTACATCCCTTCAGACTATTTTGTTGACGCAGAGGGAAAAGGCAACGTAGCTGCTTATCTTACAATTGCCCCCACAACCGTCAACTCCTACACCGGGGACCTTCTTACCGACCTGCAGAACTCAGCCAGCGGTCTGTACGATGCAATTCTCTTTGCTGCAGAAGCGATCAACGGCGCACTTTCTTAATCTGACTTCCTCTCCCATATATAAAGCCAAAGAAAAAAGCTGACCACGTATGTGTCAGCTTTTTTCCTTTATACAGGCAAAATTTTCATTGATATCAGTTGTTTTTTTCGTTTCTTTTTGATATAATAAATTATATGCAGTCAACTTACTGCAAACACACGAAAGGAGTGATGAAAATGCAGATTGGCGCATCCTCGGCCTGTTTTTACCCAATGGAAACCGAAAAAGCTTTCCTTCATATCGCTGAGCTTGGCTTTAACCATAGCGAAATTTTCTTCAACTCCCGCAGTGAGCTTGAAAAGCCTTTTGTAAAAGAGTTGCAAACCATCAGAAATGCGTATGGAATCAATGTCACATCCCTGCATCCCTACCGCTCCTTTGCTGAAGGCTACAACTTCTTTTCAAGCTATGAAAGACGTTTTCTCGACGGTGTTGACAACTATAAAAGATATTTTGAAGCCGCCGCAACTCTCGGAGCTAAATACATTGTCCTTCACGGGTCAAAAAACCGCATAGATATAACCAAAGAGCAATATGCGGACCGCTTCAGAAGACTCAACGAGGCAGCAAAAAGCTTCGGTTGTACCATCGCTCACGAAAACGTTGTTGACTATATCGGTGCCACACCCGAGTTTATGGAGTCAATGAAGGGTTATCTCGGAAATGATTTCAAAATGGTGCTTGATGTAAAACAGGCAAGACGTGCAAATGTTGATCCCTACGAATTTATCAGAATTATGGGAAACAACATTGTTCACGTACACCTGAGCGACTACAGTCAAGAGCTCGACTGCCTTCCTCCCTGCGAAGACGGACTTTTCGATTTCGAAAAGCTTTTCCGTGAGCTTCACAAAGTCGGCTACAACGGAAAATATATGATTGAGCTTTACTCAAACAACTATAGCAAAGAAAACGAAATTCTGAAATCAGCAAAATACCTTGAGGGTATTCTGAATAAAGTAAGACAAGGATAATATATTCCGAAAGGGGAAATATCTATGAAGTGTCCATTCTGCGGATATGAAGAAAGCAAGGTTATCGACTCCAGACCTACCGATGAAGGCGAAAAGATTCGTCGCCGCCGTGAGTGTATCTCCTGCGCAAAACGTTTCACAACCTACGAGATTATCGAAAGTGTACCTATTATAGTTGTGAAAAAGGATAAATCACGTCAGGCCTTCGACCGTGTAAAGCTTTTCAACGGAATGTTACGTGCTTGTGAGAAAAGACCGGTTTCAATCGAGCAGATCGACAAAATCGTCAGCGAGATCGAAGCTGAGCTTCAGAACTCCCTCGACAGAGAGATTACCTCTATTCACATCGGTGAGCTTGCTATGGATAAGCTCAAAGCTCTTGATGAAGTTGCATATGTGCGTTTTGCTTCAGTTTACCGTCAGTTCAAGGACATCAATACATTTATGGATGAATTGGCAAAGCTTCTCGGGGAAAAATAATTACGGGGTGCTTTTACAATGATACACAGTGACTTTTCTTCCCTTGTGGGAAACACACCGCTTCTTGATGCTTCACGCTTTTGTAAAAACGAAAGCATAGACGCAAAACTTCTTCTGAAGCTTGAATACTTCAATCCTGCAGGATCCGTCAAGGACAGAGTTGCCGTTCATATGCTCACAAAAGCAGCTGACAGAAAGCTTATTTCTGAAGGTGCAACGATTATTGAACCCACAAGCGGAAACACCGGAATAGGTCTTGCTGCCGCCTGCGTAAGCAAGGGCTATAAGGCAATTCTCGTTATGCCCGACACGATGAGTGTTGAACGCCAGCAGCTACTTAAGTCTTACGGTGCAGAAATTGTTCTTACAGACGGTTCAAAGGGTATGCTGGGCTCAATCGAAAAGGCGAAGGAGCTTCACGACGCAACACCCAACTCCTTCATTCCCTCTCAGTTTGAAAACCGCGACAATCCCGATTCACATTCGCTCACAACAGGCCCCGAAATCTACCGTGACACCGAAGGCAATGCAGACATTTTTGTTGCTTGCATAGGCACCGGAGGTACAATTTCAGGCACCGGCGCTTATCTTAAAGAAAAGATTCCTCAGCTTAAGGTTATCGGTGTTGAACCTTTCGACTCGCCTCTTATCACAAAGGGCTTCGCAGGCAAGCACGGCATCCAAGGTATAGGTGCAAACTTCATTCCCGAAAACCTCGATATGAGTGTTGTTGACGAAGTGCTTACCGTTAAAACAGACGATTGCTTCACTATGTGTCGCAGTCTTGCCAAATCAGAAGGCATCCTGGTGGGTATTTCTTCAGGTGCAGCACTATGTGCGGCAAGAGAAATTGCACAAAGAGAAGAAAACAAAGGCAAAAATATCGTTGTCCTTCTGCCCGATTCAGGAGAAAGATATATGAGCGTGGGGCTATTTTAAAGGATGTAGTTCATTTCCGACAATAACAATTAAAATTGTTTTGACTGTTTAAACATTAAAAATAACGGGAGGTTTTCACCTCCCGTATTTTTTAATGTACACCTGCTATCCTGCAATTTTCCTGATGCTCCTCATAGGTTTCAGCATAATAGTAATTCCAGTCCGTATCGGTGACAAAAAAGAAATAATCCGTCTCGGGCGGATAGAGTGCCGCCTCAATAGCATGAATACCGGGATTACATATAGCACCCAAAGGAAGTCCGTAACATACATATGTGTCGTAATTTTCCTCAACTTCCGAGAGCCTCACACTGATATAAGGTGAATCCTTGATATTGTTGCTTATGTAATTTACCGTTACATCACACTCAAGTCTGTTGTAATCTCGCTTTTCCAGTCGGTTATGAAGCACAGAAGACACATTCGGCATATGCTCGTACTCACCGGCCTCTTCTTGAATTATTGAAGCAAGGGAGAGAATCTCGTCCATTGTGTATCCGATTTCTTCTGCCCTTCTCTTATATTCAACATTAAGCTTTTGCTCCGTATTGTCAAGGAAGCGTGAAAGAGCTGCTTCTGCGCCCTCGTTGGTGTAAAATTCGTAGGTATCGGGAAAAAGATAGCCTTCAAGAATGAATGGACGATTTTTATAGTTCGGAATCTGTTTTAAAAAAGAATGCTCCAACCTCTTAAGATATCGGGCGTTATTTGTAAGAGATATAAATTCTGACGCCTCACAGACATGATTTTCCTGCAAAAGTTCGGCAAATTCTTTTACCGTATATCCTTCAGGAAATGTTACAGTGACGGTAAGAGGTAGCTCTGCTTCCTCTTCTCTTGCGCATGACGGCAACAAAAAAAGACATACTATTATAAGAAAAAAACAAATTAACCTCTTCATTTTTTCACTTCCTTTATTCCGATTGCAATTCGATTTTAACATAAAAATTCCAAAAACCCAATACAGAGTGCAGAATTTTATTAAATTTGTAAGAATTTATACAATATATGCATCAAAAGTTATTCTAATTTAAAAAAAGACTTGAAATATTTTCAGTTTTAGTATAAAATGTTGAAGTACAAATAATCTTTATTATTCGGAGGAATATAAAATGGTATCAGCAGGTGATTTCAGAAACGGCGTTACATTCGAAATGGATGGCAACGTTCTTCAGATTATCGAATTCCAGCACGTAAAGCCCGGTAAGGGTGCAGCTTTTGTTCGCGCAAAGGTTAAGAACGTTATCACAGGTTCAGTTATTGAAAGAACTTTCAACCCCAGTGAAAAGTTCCCCACCGCTTTTGTTGAAAGAAAGGATATGGAATATTCATACAGTGACGGCGGTCTTTATTACTTTATGGATCCCGAAACCTATGAGCTTGTTCCCATCAACGAAAGTGAGCTTTCAGATAACTTCAAGTTCGTTAAGGAAAATATGACTTGTAAGGTTCTTTCCTACAAGGGTAACGTTTTCGGTGTTGAACCCCCGAACTTTGTTGACCTTCAGGTTACAAAGACTGATCCCGGCTTTGCAGGCAACACAGCAACAAACACAACAAAGCCCGCAACACTTGAAACCGGCGCAGAGGTAAAGGTTCCCCTCTTCATCGACGAAGGTGAATTCATTCAGATCGATACAAGAACAGGTGAATATCTCGGCCGTTCAAAGGGCGAATAATTTTAAACGAAAGGAATTAACTACTATGTCAGTTTCAGAAAAAGTAGCTTATTTAAGAGGCCTTATGGAAGGTCTTGATATCGACGACGATAAGAAGGAAGGCAAGATGTTTGCCGCTATTATCGACGCTCTTGATGAAATCGCTTCCGATTTAAGCGACATCGATGAAGATCTTGAAGATCTCACAGATTATGTTGAAGAGCTTGACGAAGACCTCGGCGACGTTGAGGAATTCGTATACGAGTGCTTTGAGGATGACGACTGCGATTGCGGTTGCCTTGACGATGACTGTGACTGCTGCTGCGACGACGATTGCATCGAGGTTGTTTGCCCCGCTTGCGAAGAAACAGTATGCATCGGCTTTGACGAAATCGACGAAGCAGGCGAGGTTGAATGCCCCTGCTGCGGCGCAGTTCTCGAGTTTGAAATCGAAGAAGAAGAAGAAATCGAAGAATAATCAGAAAACTCAAGGGACTGCTCAGAATCAGCAGTCCCTTTTCTTTATGCTTTAATTTTTTAACATAAAGGTGCTGTAAAAGAGTGTTTTTACAGCACCTTTTCATATGCTTTAAACTTAATAATAGTATCCGCCCGATGACATGCCTATCGCGAAGAACACCGCATACATAATAATAACAAAAACAAAGGATGACACCCAACCGATAATTGCCCACTTTAACATAGCCTTTGATTTGTTGGGCGTCTTATCTTTTTCAACAAAATAAAGAATAATTCCAATAATCGGAATTATAAACGCAAGAAAATTCATGCCGCCGCTTGGCACATCATTAGGGTTAAACTGATTGTAGGGCTGAAAACCGTTATACTGCGGATATCCCTGTTGAGGCTGGCCGTAATAACCCTGAGGAGGTTGGTTAAAATTCTGCGGCTGCTGATAAGTCTGCTGCGGCTGACTGTAATAAGCCTGAGGCTGCTGTTAATTCTGAGAATCATTGTTGTTAACATAAGGATTCTGCTGCTGAAAAGAGGCGTCTGCCTGCCGGTTGACTGGCTGATCACCTGTTACAAACCCGCAAACACTGCACTTGTTCTGACCTTCAGGAATAATTGCATTGCAAATCGGACAATTCATAAGTTTACCTCCTTGTAAATACCGATATATCATACTGTGAATACATTATATCTAAGTTTGTAGCCCTTGTCAACAGTTCATTTATTGTACGCTTTTTGGTCATCTTATACACCTTTTTGTCGCCTGTTTGTAAAAAAGCAAGGCAAAACGGCAAAAATTTCTCACAACGTGTTTTTTTTTACATTTTTGCCTTGACTTATTTCCTTTTTATTGGTATACTTTGTAACTGTCGCAGTATGTATTGCGATAAATTTCCTTGCTCCGAAGGATAGTTTCGGGGCCAGAGACCATAAGGAGGTAAAAAAATGAACAAGTATGAATCAATGTTCGTATTCTCAGTTGCAAAAGGCGAAGAAGCTGTTGCTGCTCTCAGCGAGAAATTCCAGGCTCTTATTACAAAGGCTGGCGGTACTCTCGTATCAGCAGAACCTTTCGGCGGCATAAACGGCGTACGCAACCTTGCTTACGAGATCAACGACGAAACTCAGGGTGCTTATGTTCTTATGAACTACGAAGCAAACGCTTCTCTCCCCGCAGAGCTTGAGCGTGTTGCAGGCATCACTGAAGGCGTTCTCCGTGTTCTCACAATCAGAAAGTAAGGAGGAAGCTAAAAATGCTTAACTGCGTAACACTTATGGGACGCCTTGTGGCAGATCCCGAGCTTCGCACAACACCAACCGGTAAATCCGTTGCAACCTTCACGATTGCAGTTGACCGTTCTTTCGTAAGGCAGGGCGAGCAGAGACAGGCCGATTTCATCAGAATCGTTGCCTGGGAAAGCAGCGCTAACTTTGTCTGCAGATATTTCCAGAAAGGCTCAATGATAGCCATTCAGGGTCGTATCCAGACAAGAAATTACGAAGATGCCAACGGCGCCAAGAGATCTGCTTTCGAGGTTATTGCCAACGAAATCAGTTTCTGTGGCAGCAAGGCAGAAAGCGGCACTTCAGTGACACCTGCTCCTCAGGTTGCTCCTGCAGTAGCTCCCGCTTATCAGACAGCCTCTGCAAATGATTTTGAAGAAATCACCGACGACGAAGATTTACCTTTCTAAAAATTACTAACAGGAGGAATACGTATCATGGCATATGAAAAGGGCAACCGTCCTAACAGAAAGTCACGCAAAAAGGTTTGCGCATTCTGTGTAGATAAGGTTGAAGAAATCGATTACAAGGATGTTCAGAAGCTCCGTAAGTTCACATCTGACAGAGCTAAGATCCTTCCTCGCAGAGTAACCGGCACCTGTGCACGTCATCAGCGCGAGCTTACAACAGCTATCAAGCGCGCACGCCAGGTAGCTCTTATGGCTTACACAAGCGACTGATAACAAACAAGAATTAAGCCTACCTCTCCGGTAGGCTTGTTTTCTCCCAAAAATACGGAATATTAAAAACGGGGACTTTTATATGAAATCAAGAATTGTTGCACTCTCTCTCTCTTTGTTGCTTTTCTTTGCCTCGTTACATCTTATCGGTTTTGCTGAAGACAAGGTTGATGCCGACGCCACTGCACAGACAGAGACATCCGTGACTGCAGAAACCACCGAAACCACAACAAAAGAAACTGTCACCGAGCCAAAAACAGAAACCATTGTCTGCTCCTTCAAAGACATTTCTTATGGCTCTTCCGAAGACAACAAGCTTGACCTTCATCTGCCCGTAGACGACAGAGAAGAAACCGGTCTTGTTCTTTTCCTTCACGGCGGCGGATGGATTGCAGGCGACAAGGCTACAGTAAAAAAGAATTTCGGTGTTCTTAAAGAAAATAAGAACTATGCCACAGCCTCAATCAACTACAGACTTGCCGAAACAGGAAAAACCGATATTTACGATATCATCAACGATATAACAGCGGCTATTTCACATATAAAAACTCTCGCTGCAGGCTATTCAGTGAACATAACAAAGGTTGTTCTTTGCGGTCACTCCGCAGGAGGTCACCTAGCACTTCTTTATGCTTACAGATATAAAGATATTTCACCCGTAACTCCTGTAGGTGTTTTTGTAACGTCTCCCGCCGTTGAGCTTTCTCTTGATGAATTCTACAAATCAAACAGTCTCGGTGACGAGAAGCATATGTGTGAGCTTATGTCAAAGGCTTGCGGTGAAACCTTCACCCCACAAACAAGAGCCGGATACGAAAAGCTTCTTAAAGAGCTTTCTCCCACAGAATATGTTACTGAAGACAGTGTGCCCACTCTGATTGCGCACGGAAAAAAAGATACTGTAGCACCCTACAAAGGCAGTGAAATTCTCAGCGAAAAGCTTACTGCTTTTTCTGTAAATCACGACCTTATCACCTTTGAGAATTCAGGTCACACACTTGATAAAGATAAAGAAACAAGAGATTATACCGAAACGTTGTTGCAAGAACGCATCAACAGTTGGCTTGGAATAGAAACCAATTGAAACCGTGTATTACAAGGTAAGTAATACACGGTTTTTTCTTTTTACAAAAGATAATATTCAGCAAGAGAGTTCCACGTGAATTTATCAACTACACCGTTATCTGCGACAGCAATTACACGTTGCCAACGTTTCACTTCACTTTCGGTTTCACGGTCAAACACATTGCCTCTTTCAAGATGCTTGAAGTTACTGTGCTTATCCGCGACAAAGTCAAGCATTATCCTGAGCTTTTCAACGAACTCATTTTCCTTGCCGTAATAAAGCGGCAGATCACTGTTTTCTATAGACATAACCTGAACCGGAGCTTTGCCTTCCTCAATCACACGTTGATTTTCCCTGACTAATGCATCAAACGTAAGATAGTCCACTCTGCCTGTTACATCAAGGCCCATAAGGCCCTGAAAATCTCTCACTGAATTTTCTGTTTCCGATGAAAAAATGCCGTCAGGTATTATTGCCGGCTCATCGCTACGGCTTTTCGAAATGTTCCGTAGATACTGCTGAATCTCATAAATCACTTTCTCCTTCTCTGTCACGCTGTAACCGCCTTTCAGGAAATTTCATAGCCGGGATACTGACCCTTAAGTCGCTGCTGACCCTCACGAAGCACACGATAAACATCAGCAATCGTATTCCAGGTGCTTTCATTCACCTGACCTGTTGCAGGCAAAGAAAAAATCTGCTGAAACTGTCTTACTGCATTTTGCGTACGGGTATCGAAAACAGGTGTTGTTGCAAGAGACGGCAATCCGAAAAAGTATGAGGCAATATAATTAAGATAAGTTTTGAATGCAAGCACAGAAGGACCCGTATCACCTCTTCTGAGCACTACTCCCGGATACGGCTGAGTATTAACGGTCTCTATGAGCTGCCTTTCTTCGAGGTAATCCACGGTCCCCTTGTATGCTCCGTACAGATTATCCCAAGTAATCTTATCAACTGCTCCCGTCTGCGGCAGGTTTGCAAAGCGCTGAAATGCTGCAACAGAATTTTTGGTGCCTGCGCCGTAAATTCCGTCTACATCCACGCCGGGAATCTGCGAATTAAAAAATGAAATCAGATTCAAGAAATACTGAAGCGTCACAACCTGACCTCCGCTGTCCCCTTCACTGAGATCTCCCTCAAACCTCTTCGGGAGATTTTCATATCCTATGCCCTCACCCGTAAGCTCGGCAAGTCTCGTTACTGCCGAATAGATATACACGATTCTGTACCAGGTAGCCTTACCTATAATTCCGTCCGTATCAAGATTGAATATCCGCTGAAAGGCCTTGACTGCATTTTCTGTATTTTCATCAAAGAGCCCGTTTATCACACTTATTTTCGGTATTGAAGGATAATTAGCAGATATTCTGTTGAGATAAAGCTGCATACGCCTGACGTTTTCATCAAGGCTCCCCTCAGCAAGAGGAGTTCCCGGGTATGATGGAAGGTTATCCGCAACAGGAGCATTGACAACAAGCTCAATATCGTTGCCGTAGTAATTTTCAAGAATTTCAAAGGCTGACAGCCCATCCTCGGCAAGCGGTACAGTTCCCCATTGGGAAAGCCCGTCACAGGTCACAGTTGTACCGTTGCAGTACTGAGCGAAGAAAGGATTTACTGTCCCCTCCTTACGGATATAGTCATTAAAAAGATCATCAACAATACGGCTGATATTTTCATATATGTTTCTGCCTTTTATGAACTTCTGATCAAAATTTGTATTGTTTGTGATATCAAAATCATAGCCCATGGAAGGGTACCACTCGGTATAAATTCTGTTAAGCGCAAAAGAAACCTGGGCGAGTACATTTGCCCTTATAGCCTCCTCGGGCCAGGTAGAATATATTTCCGACGAAGCTACATTTTTGATATAGTCCGGGAAGCTTACCGTAACATTTTCTGCCGATGACCTCGGTGAACCCAGATGCACCCGAATGCTTTCCGGTATTATCGGTGTCGCCATATCAGCCAAGTCCTTCCTCTTCAGGTATAAGCAGTACATTCAGTACAATATCACTTCCGCCAACCGAGGAAACAAGCAGCTCCTTCTGCGGTATAAAGCCCGTCGCAAAAACATCAGCCATATAATCAATGCTTTGGTATTCACTGTTTTCATCAAGGGAATTGCTCTCTTTAAAGGCTGGCAGATTTATCTTTTTCGTTCTCCCCTCTCCATCAGTTTCAAGGAAGGCATATATATTGTCCCCACGGTAAACTACAACCTTTGCCCCTTCAACAGGATAAGCATTTTCCGCTGTAAACACCCCGGCAAAAAATGTTGCCGATGAGGTTGCTTCTCCCTCGGGAAAGCTGACAGTGGGCTCCCTGACCGCAGGCGCTGTATTTACTGTATCATCCGACACCTCGGGAAGCGTGTTTTTTTGCGTTTCTGCTGCCGTATTTATGGCATTTGCAGTCTTTTTCGTCTCCTGCGACTCCGTTGTCGTTCCTCTGTAAGGCTCGTCAGAATCGGTTTTTGACACAGATTCGGCGTCTTTTTTTGTTTCACGGGGCACCTCGCCGCCATAGGCATCGCCCATTTCCATAAGAGCTTCGCTGTATTTTTTTATGATTTCATCCAAGTTATCGGGATTCAGAATGACTCCTCCTTTTAGTTTTATAATACATTCTATTTCCCGGATAAGAAAAAAATCACCCGCCATTTAAAATGACAGGTGATTTTACTGTTGTTTTATATTATGCAGCGACGGGAACTTCGTGCTTACTCTTTTTCTTGATGAACTGAATAACAAGTACAACTCCGACAAGAGCAAGACCGATAATGTCTGTTGTCAGACCGGGATAGATAAGAAGAAGACCGCCCGCAGCGCTTATAATTCTCTCATACCAGGACATACCTCCAAGGAAATATCCCTGAAGAGCCGCTGAAACACCAAACATACCTACAAAGGATGTAATGCAGATAAGGACAACTTCCCATGCATTTGTATCAATGAAAAGCATTGCCGGATTAAGAGCAAACACATACGGAATAATGAAGGCTCCGATTGCAAGCTTTGTTGCCGTAAACGCCGTCTTCATCGGATTCGCCTGCGCTATAGCCGCACCCGCATAAGCCGCAAGAGCAACGGGAGGTGTAAGGTCAGCAACGATACCGAAATAGAATACGAAGAAGTGAGCTGCAATCATGGGAACGCCCATCTGTACAAGAATGGGAGCACAGGTAGCCGCCATAATGCAGTAGTTTGCGGTGGTAGGAACACCCATACCAAGCACAATACAACAAAGCATTGTAAGGAAGAGGGCAACAATTACCTGATTGCCCGCAAGAGCAACAATACCTGTGAAGATTTTATTTGCAAGACCTGTAGCAGTAATAAGACCCGCAATAATACCTGCAATACCGCAAGCTGCGGCAACAGTAATCATACCCTGACCGCCGGCCGCAAGAGCTTCAAGAAGTCGTTTCGGGGTAACTCTGGTCGATTTATCAAACATACTCACGACAATGGCCGCAATAATTGCAATTGCAGCGGCGTAAGCAATTGATTTTGTGTTTGAGCCTACAAGCCAGATAAGGAGAATAAGAGGAATAAGAAGATAAGCCTTCTTAAGAAGAGGAACAAGCTTGGGAAGCTCTTCCTTTGTAAGACCTCTGAGGCCTTCTTTTTTAGCTTCAAGATGAACTGTAATGAATACACCTGCGAAATAAAGAATTGCAGGAAGAATAGCCTTAACAACGATGGTTGAATACTTTTCACCGACTGTTTCAGCCATAAGGAAAGCTGCCGCGCCCATAATGGGTGGCATAATCTGACCGCCGGTAGAAGCTGATGCTTCTGCAGCTGCGGCGAATTCAGGCTTGTAGCCGGTCTTCTTCATAAGAGGAATAGTAACCGCACCTGAGCCTACTGTATTAGCAACGGAAGAGCCTGAAACCATACCTTCAAGAGCTGATGCAACAACAGCTACCTTTGCAGGACCGCCTGAGAAACGACCAACAAGAGCATTTGCTATGTTGATGAAGAAATCAGCGATGCCGGTACGCTCAAGGAAAGCACCGAATATGATGAACATAACAATGTACTTAGAGCATACATTTATCGGTGTAGACAAAATACCTTCTTTTGTGTAGAAGAGAACACGTATGTATTCTACTATTCTTGCAATTATATCAGGGTTTGTTGAACCCCAGAAAATCGCATAGACCATCAGAACTCCTGCAACAATAAGTATCGGTAATCCTACACTTCTGCGGCAAAGCTCTGCAAGACAAAGAATACCAACAACAGCGATGATAATTTCAACAGTGGATCTGTCATATGTTTTGATGATGCTCATCGCATTGAAAGTAAAATAAAGGAAGGCTCCTGTTCCCAAAAGCATGATAACTATATCATACCAAGGCATATAATTTACTTTCTGTGTACCCTTTTTAGCAGGGAACACAAGGAAGCCGATAAACATAATAAATCCTACAAAGGATGTAAGACGGACTTCGTCAAGCCATGTTGCAAAAAACGTTACATATATACAAAAAATCGAAAAAGATGCGAGAATACAGCTTACAATAATCTTGGGGACGCCTTCCCAGACACGGGTATTTGACTCACGGTCAAACTTTTTCATTACGTCATCGAGATTCATGGCTTCCGGTGCTGTTTCGGGGGCTGTTTTTTTCTTTAAAAATGCCATATAAACCTCCTGTAAACTTAAAATTGGCTGCAGCTTTGTCGACTGCAGCCGATAGTTGTCAAAAAGTACTTAACTTACTTTGATTCAACTGTGATGCCTTTTTCTGCAAAGTACTTAGCAGCACCTGTATGGAAGGGAGCAGCCATACCGCTTGTTGCATTTTCAAGTGAAAGCTCTGCAGCCTTTGCATGAGGAATAGTATCAGCATTATCGAAAATTGCCTTTGTGATGTTGTAAACATCTTCCTCTGCAAGGTCAGCGCTTACAATAAGTGTAGCCTTAACTGTAACAGTCTTTACTGCTTCTTCCTGACCCTTATATGTGCCTGCAGGAATTTCATATACTGTGTAGTAGGATGAGTTTGCCATAAGCTTGTCAGCGATATCGCCGTCAATAGGAACGAGGTAAGCATCAGCTACTGCTGTAAGCTGCTCAACTGCGGGTGTAGGAGCACCTGCAACGATGAATGCAGCATCAATCTTACCGTCGGTAAGTGAGTCAACAGATGCATCGAATGAAAGATACTGAGGCTGAATATCAGCTTCTGTGAGACCTGCTGCGCCAAGAATATCAACAGCATTGAAATATACACCTGAGTTAGGAGCACCGATAGATACTCTCTTACCTGCAAGGTCAGCTACGCTCTTGATTTCGGGATCCATTGTGATGAGCTGAACAGCTTCTGCATAAAGGCCAGCGATTACACGGAAAGTGTCAACCTTACCTTCTTCTGCAAAAATGTTTGTACCTGAATAAGCATATGCAAGAACGTCTGACTGAACAGTACCAAGCTGAATGTTACCGGATTTAATTCTGAGAATGTTATCCTTTGAACCATCTGTGGAAACTACGGTTACATTAACACCTGTAGAATTCTTGATCTGTGTGCCAAGAACACCGCCGTAAGCATAGTATGTACCCTGAGGACCGCCGGTACCCATAGTAACTGCCTTAAGTGCGCTGGCATTGCCTGCTGATGCGTTGCCGTCAGATGCATTACCGTCTGTTGCGTTGTTGCCGCCACATGCTGCAAGTGTGAAGAGCATGAGAGCTGCAAGAAGAACTGCTAAAAACTTTTTCATGTGATTTTCCTCCGTTTGATAAATTTTGTTTTGAAACATATGAGTTTTCCCTTGTCTCAGATACTCATAAATTTCATATTTTTATAATTGTAATATATTTAGCCCTTGTTGTCAAGTAAAAAAAGAATTTTTATAAAAAATAATAGTTAAAGACCTAGCAAAATGAATAAATATACGAACAATGTTTAATTTTTATTCATTTTATGCTGATTGTTTCGCGTTTTTTATACATGGTTGCCTTTTTTGTGCGTTCTTTTTTCACACTGTATTGAAAAGATTCTTTATTCGTGTTATTATTTCCACATAAAAAATCAAAGGAGATTCGTTATGAAAAACATAATCCTCATCGGTATGCCGGGAGCAGGTAAGAGCACTATCGGAGTAATTCTTGCAAAAAGTCTGCTTATGGATTTTGAGGACACTGACCTTACAATACAGAAAAGAACCGGAAAAAGCCTTTGCCAACTTCTCGACGAAAAAGGAACCGAAGGCTTTCTGCAGCTTGAAAGCGACATAATCTGCGGCGAAGACTTCCTCAACACCGTTGTAGCTACGGGCGGAAGTGCTGTCTACGGTGAAAAAGCAATGGACAAGCTCCGCCGTGACGGTATTGTAATCTTTCTCGATGTCGGCGTTGAAGAGCTTGAAAAAAGGCTGTCGAACATAAAAAACCGGGGTGTTGCCATGAAAAAAGGCACAACGGTAAAAGAGCTTTTCAGCGAAAGGCTTCCTCTGTATAAAAAATATGCCGATATAACTCTCGATTGCACGGGACTTACCGCAGAAGAATGTGTTGACACAATCGTTGAAAAAATAATCCTACGAGATCCGACCTGATTCCATAAATCCGGGGATAAGCCTCCTGAAAACGAATCAGAATAAAATCAAACAGATGTATTTAAGCAAAAAAATCAACTTAAATACATCTGTTTTTGTTATCTTTTAGTCTGTGTTTAACGCAACAGCATTTTATCTGTCAGCACATCCTTTCAGCTTCCTGTTCTCAGAAGCTGAAGGAGTATTCAAGTGCTTCGTACCAGCTGCCCTCAATAAAGTTTCTGCCTCTTACAAGAATTTCATCCTCGTAAACCTCTACTATGTATCCGTCACCGATGTCTGTTGCACGGGGAACATTAAAGCAGGGAATACCCGATATTGTGTAATAGCTGGTTTCGTCCATCGCTTTGTGCATATGTCCGTGGAAGAATATTACCTTATCATACTGCTTGAGAAGATTTTCAAGGCTGTCGCTCGGAACACCGTTAAGATAATTCATCGGATGATGGTTGAGAACAAAGATGTTTGCATCTGCTGCCTGAGCTTCATCAAGAACTCCCTTGAGCCAGTCAAGCTGAGCCTGAGTCATAACACTCTCATTTACGGCAAGGTCTTCAATTCCCAGAACTATGAAATAGCATCCGTCAATAACCTTGTAATAGTAGGGGTTCTCATGTCTTTCTCCGGTAAGGATGTGATTGAAGCCCAAAAAGCTGTCACGCAGATGAGTGTATACACCTTCGCCGTTGCCGATATCATGATTGCCCATAACAACAAGGTTGTTTTCTGCAGGTGAAACTGCCTTTAAAGCGGTGTAGAAGAAAAAGTTTTCGAGATCCTGTCCGTTCATTACATTATCCCCGAGATAGACGGCTGTTTTAATGTCTTCGCCTGCCTTGATTCCTTCAAGCACACCCCTGAACCTGCCGTAAGGCTCGGGATTGTTTGTTTCAACGTGAATATCAGAAACAACTGCAAAACTTGTAACCAGCTTTTCGGAATCCCTTGCGCCGAAGCTCTCACCTGCAGATGAAATAGGAGACATCATCATAAGCAGACTCATAATTGTTCCTATCAGACCCTTGAGATAAACTACGATTGTTGTAATATCCATTTTTGCTGCCTTCTTTCTTTAATTATAATATGTGTTAAACCTTGAAAATCGTAAGACTTTCAAATTTCTCACCTTTTTTGAATGTGCACTGAGGGAAATCGGGATGATTCGGAGTATCGGGATAATACTGAGTCTCCAGACAGAAGCCGTAATGCTGCTGAAGCTTGACTCCGCCCTTACCGGTCTCTGTGCCGTCGAGGAAGTTGCCGGTATAAAGCTGCACACCGGGAAGGTCACTCATAACCTCCAGCTTCCTACCGCTTTTTTCATCCTTTGCCTTTGCAACAAGACGAAGCTTTCCTGCCTCACCGTTTACACAGAAGTTGTGGTCATATCCTCTGCACATAATAAGCTGCTCATCGTCTGCGTCGATGTCTCTGCCGATTTTCTTGCCCTCGGTAAAATCAAAGGCAGTGCCCTTTACGCTTCTCAATTCGCCTGTGGGGATACTGTCTGCATCAGTGGGTGTGAAGTAATCACAATTGAGCATAAGCTCTGTATCAAGCACGTTTCCGTTTTCCGCACCGCCGAGGTTGAAGTAGGCGTGATTCGTCATATTTATAACCGTATCGGTGTCTGTAACTGCCTTGTAGTGAATTTCAAGCTCGTTTCTCTGTGTGAGGACATAGGTAACCGTCACATCAAGATTTCCAGGGAAGCCTTCCTTGCCGTCGGGACTTCTGTAGGTAAATTCAACCGCATCGTCATCAATAATGATTGCATTCCAGATTGCGCTGTTGAATTCCCCGCCGCCGTGAAGACAGGTCTTACCTTTTTCATTCTGTGTAACCTGATATTCCTTTCCGTTTACAGAGAATTTTCCACCGCAAAGTCTGTTGGCATACTGACCGATGATATTACCGGTATAAGTGCCTGATGCCATATGACCGGCAACTGTGTCAAAACCCATGATAATGTCTCCGTTTTTACCGTCCTTATCGGGACAGCAGAAGCTCTGGAGTGTTGCTCCTCTTGTAATGATTCCCGCAGTAACGCCGTTGTCGTTTTCAATAGTGAAAAGGTGTACCGGAGCACCGTCGGGCATTGTGTCAAAAAGTGTTTTTGTAACGCTCATTTTTTTCTCCTTTTATAAAGAAAATTAACCGATAAATAATCTTACCGGTTAATTGTATCATATAAATTTTAATTTGTAAATTAATTTTTATTTTTTTCGGGAAGCTGTGCCACAATAATTGCAACAAACATAATCACGCATCCTATTGCCTCTCTCGGCGTCGGTGCAAGATGCAGTACAAGCATTGAGGTAAGCACCGCAAAAACGCTTTCAAGGCTCATAATCATTGAAGCGAGAGTAGGATCTGTCTTCTGCTGACCCAAAATCTGCAGAGTGTATGCAACGCCGCTTGACATTATGCCTGCATAAGCGATTGAAGGCATTGCGGCAATTATCATCTCAAAGTCAAAGCCCTCAAAGATAAGTGCAGGGAAAAAACTCAGCGCACTCGCAACAAAAAACTGTATGCAAGAAAGCTTTATTCCGTCCACATAGGGTGAAACCTTATCAATTACAAGTATATGCACCGTATAAAGCGCTGCACAGATAAGCACAAGCATATCCGAAAGCTCAACAGAGTTGCTTTCCGTTACACAAAGAAGATAAAGTGCAACAATCGACGCTGCAACACATATCCACACAACGGGGCGCACTCTTTTTTTCATAAAAAGAGAAGACAAAGGCACAAGAAGTATATAAAGCGCCGTAATAAATCCGGCCTTTCCCGGATCTGTACCCTTGTCGAGACCTGCCTGCTGAAAAACAGAAGCAAAGCAAAGAGCCACACCGCAGCAGATGCCTCCGGTTAAAAGTGTTTTCTTCTCTTTTTTATCGATTTTACGGTAAATTCCTTTTTTCTTCTTCAGTAAATCTGACACAAGTACAACGGGTATGAGAATCACTCCGCCGAGAATGTTTCTCAGACATATAAAGGTAAAGGGCTCAACATATTCCGCTCCCGTGGTCTGTGCAACAAAAGCACTGCCCCATATAAATGCACAGATAAGAAGAAGCACCGAGCCTAAAAGCTGATTTTTACTGTTTTGTTTCATGTGAAATTCCTTTCAGTCAGATTATGCCGGCTTAAGCAAATGCCGGTATATATTTTCCGAGAAAATCGAAAAACAGACACACAACAGGAGCAAAAAACAACGCGGGAAGATAATTGGCAACCTTGAATTTTGCAATACCCGTAAGATTAAGTCCGAGCGCAAGAATCATAATAGAGCCCACACAGGTAATTTCTGCAATTGCCATATCACTAAGAAGAGGCTCAAGCACGCCTGCAAGAAGGACTATCCCGCCCTGAAAAACAAAAACAAAAATTGCAGCAAATATTACGCCGACACCTAAAGATGCAGAGAGCATCATTGATGAAAACAGGTCCAGTACACTTTTTGTAAAGATCATACTGTGGTCGCCCTTGAGTCCTGAATTGAGTGAACCTACTATTGTCATGGCGCCGACACAGAAAAGCAGGCTTGCCGTAACAAAGCCCTCAGCGACACTCACCTTGTCTGAGCCGTCTTTTTTCAGCTTACCGGAAAGAAAATCCCCTGCCAAATTGAGTCTTTTGTCTATATCTGCGGCTGTACCGACAATTGCACCAAGCACCATTGAAACAATGGCAACAAGCACATTCTCGCCCTTGAGCATTCCCTGGATACCGATAAGTATCGTGCAAAAACCGATACCGGTCATTACTGCTTCACTGTATTTTTTTGAAATACCCTTTTTAAAAACCAGACCTATTGTGCTGCCGAGAATAACTGTTGCAACATTAACAAGAACTCCTGTCATTTTTACATCTTCTTTCATAAGAAATTAAGAGGCATTATAACATAAAATTACTTCAAACTCAATATTTTTGCCGATTTTTGTTACCTTTCAAAAAAGATTTCACCTTAATTCAACCGCAATGAATTCTTTTTGGAAAACAAGTCAAAATATAATAAGATGCTTTATAACTAAGAAAGGATTTTCCCTATGAAAGATAACAAAACCCCTCCCTTCGGAATAAAAGACAAGTTGGGCTACCTGTTCGGCGATTTCGGTAACGACTTTACCTTTCTTTTTTCCTCGAGCTTTCTTATGAAGTTTTACACCGACGTAATCGGCGTTTCCGCAGGTGTCGTAGGTGTCATTATGATGAGCGCCCGCATCATTGACGCCTTCACAGACGTTGCTATGGGCAGAATCTGTGACAAAAGTCCTCTTTCTGCAAGAGGTAAATTCCGTCCGTGGATTATACGTATGTGTGTACCTGTTGCGGTTTCCTCTTTTCTTATGTATATCCCTGCTGTTGCAAATCTTCCTTATACTCTCAGGGTTTTATATCTTTTTATAACCTACATCCTCTGGGGCTCGTTTTTTTACACCTCTGTCAACATTCCTTACGGCTCAATGGCTTCGGCTATTTCTCCCGAATCAGGAGACCGTCAGTCTCTTTCAACCTTCCGAACAATAGGAGGCATGCTGGCAGGCGCGATCATCACTGCAGGCGTTCCCCTTTTCGCCTTCATAAAAGATCCTTCTCTCGGAATTGATGTTATTGCTCCCTACCGTTTTTCTGTTACGGCAGGTGTTTTTTCAATTCTTGCCGTCGTGTGCTATCTGCTTTGTTATTTTCTCACGACAGAAAGAGTCAGAAGCAAAACTGTCGGAGAAGCACAAAACAGCAACAATGTCTTCACTATGCTGAAAAACGCCGCATCGAATCGCGCTCTTATTTCAATTATTGCCGCATCTGTTGTCATGCTTCTTTCTCAACTTACTATGCAACAGATGTCAAACTATGTTTTTCCCGTAACCTACGGAAATGCAAAAATGATAAGTCTTTCCACAGTTATAATGCTGTTTGGTATGGCTGTTGCCGCCGCCCTTGCAAAGCCACTGTCTGAACGCTTCGGAAAAGCGGAAGTCAGCGTTGTATCAAATCTCTTTGCCGGAATTATCAATCTTATTCTTTTCTTTATACGTCCCTCGAGCGTTTATGTTTACATCGTATTTCAGGCAGTTTCCTGGATTGGTCTCGGGATTTTCGCTATGGTTAACTGGGCACTTATTACCGATGTTATTGACTACAGCGAAATCAAAAACGGAGTCCGTGAGGACGGCTCGGTCTATGCTCTTTATTCTTTTGCAAGAAAATTGGGACAAGCCGCCTCCTCGGGTGTTTCGGGCGCTCTTCTTACCCTTATCGGCTATAACCCTGACAATATTACAAGCGGCGTAAAAAGCGGAATTTTCAACATCGCGACACTTGTCCCCGCAATAGGTCTTATTCTCCTTGCTGCTATTTTATGGTTCTGGTATCCCCTCCACAAAAAACAGGTAGAAGAAAATATCAGAATCCTCAAAGAAAAGCACAAAGACTGAAAAAGCTCCTGTCCGCAGGTTCACGGACAGGAGTCGGTTTTACTTTTTTATAATAAGCTTGTTTGTTGTGATGGTCTCCACACCGAAAAGAACCATCACGTCTTTATAAACGGTATTATCTACAGTCCACGCTGCAAGACTGAGGCCCTTTTCTTTTGCAGCTTTATAGCCTTTAATGCTCTTGCTGAAATTAAAATAATTGAAGTTGACCGTATCCACCCCATTTTCAATGCACCACTGAACATCTCCTTCGGAAATAACCGAAACCAGAAGCATTATGCGAGCTTCAGGGTCAACCTTTCTGTAATGCTCAAGATATTCCCTTGTAAAAGAAATAATGCTTGACTTCTCGGCAAGTCCGTATTTATCAAGAGTTTCCTTAAGTGATGGGATATACTTCACATCGCAGCCCTTGATTTCAATAACCGGTCGGGTATCTGAGTTTCCAAGTACCTCAAGCACCTCTTCAAGCGTAGGAATCTTAAGGTTATCATAATTTTCTATTCCGTTACCCTCGTCAAGCGTCAGCTTCCGTATTTCCTCAAGAGTGAAATCCGAAACCTTTCCTTCACCGTCGGTCATGGCATCGACAGTGTCGTCGTGAATTACAACCCACTTACCGTCCTTTGTTGTATGGATGTCAAATTCACAACCGTCATATCCGTATTCAGCTGCAAGCTCAACTGCAGGTATGGAATTCTGCGGTGCAAGTCCGGAAAGTCCTCGGTGAGCTACCATTTTCGGCTGATGTGAGGTGTGACTCGAAATTGAAAGACCGTCACTTATTTTCGGAACATACATATGCGGCACCATAATTATTACTACCGCTAAGGCCAACAAAAGTATAACGGAAGCTGCTATTTTAAGCTTTCTGTGTTTTTTCATCTTAATTCTCCTTCAGACAAATTTTTTATTTCAGTATACTCTCTGAAGAAGAAAGTTTCAAGTGTTATTTTTTATATACAAATCTGTCAGGATAAGGATACGCAGTGAAAAACGCAGCCAGTGTCGTCCTTCTTTCCGAACCCGGATCGTGTATCATAAAACTTTCCGCAGTAAAGCTACCTGTGGCCTTATATCCGTAAACGGTTACCCAATGCTGTCCGCCTGAAGCTTTTTTTGCACCAACAATTACAGGCTTCCCTTTTTTGAGAAGCTCATATACACTCTTAAGATAATTTCCCGATGCATCAGCACGCACATAATCCGACGGCCAGTAAAGTGATCCCGACGAAGAATAGGAAAGTCTGTCTGCCATTTGCGGCGGAGTAATTTTATATCCTGCTCTATGAGACTCAACCATTGAAATTGCAGTTGTAAGACAACCTATTGTGCCTATAGTATCTCCCTGTATGCCTATGGGATAATTTTTCCATTTTGCGTCATACTGCTTATATGAAGGCACCGAAAGCACCACCGACGGGAAATACTCCGCTGAAAGCCTCCTGAGATAGGGCTTTGCAACATATCCCGTTTTATTCCCGTCATAGACAATTCCGGCCCACTCGGAATTACTCTTTACGGCAAGAATCCTCTGCCCGTCTGTGAGCTTATCCTTAATAGCATAGCCTGTACCGGGTCCTGTACGCACATTAAGTACGCCTGATATGACATTAACTTCGCCCTCAACTGTATTCGGGTAATTTCTGACATAGTCTGCGCTTGCATATGCTTTTTTACCTTTTTCGTACTCTACAAGATACCAATTACCTGTTTTTTCTTCCACCGTAAGCCAGCTTCCGTTTCTCGCGCTTGCCACAACAGATGCAGATGTTGTCGGTGACTGTCTCAGATTCAGTCTGCCACCTTCTGTAACAACCTTTCCTGCAGTTTTTGCTGACGCCGAGAAAGCTGTAAAAACCAACAAAACAGACGAAACTGCAAAAAAATAAAAAATTCTTTTCATTTTACCTCCTGAGGACGCCGTTGTATTTGCCATGAGACGTCCTTGCAAATTATAACACAAGTCCGAGTTTTTTCTTTGTGGTAAATATTGTAAACAAAAAATAAAACTCTCTATACTGCCCTATTTTTTTCATATAATACTTGAACATTTTATAAAAATGTGGTAATCTATTAAAGAACATATTCAAATAATGCTTTCACCGAAAGGAAGAATATATTATGCTTGAACAAGTTGAAAACAAAATCCAGGAACTGAAAAAACTCCGTGCAGAAGAATATTACAAGAAAAAGGATGCCGACCTTAAATCCTGGGGTCTTACAACAAAGACTGACGGCAAAAAGGTCACCCCTATCATCGTCACTGACGAAGAATATGAGGAACTTGTAAAAGCCTCAAACGGTGTAGGAAAAATCGGCAGAAATTCTGTTGCAATTTTACTCAACGCGCTTTCATTCGTAATCCTCATTATCGGCGGAATCGCAGGTATCGTTGCTGCAGACCTTACCGAAACTGCAACCGTACTCGCATTCTCGCTTTCTATGCTTGTTGCCGGAATTATCGCAATTATCTTCAGAGCACTTTCTGAAGCAATCAGACTTCTTCAGCAGCTTATCGATGCAAAACCTCTTGACAAGCCTGATCCCGCAGCAATGAAGAAGCCTCAGGTTAAAAAGGCCGGCACACCCAAGCAGCCCGTACAGGCAGTTCAGCAGCCTCAGCCGACTCAGGCTCAAACTCCCGTATACGTTCCTTATCCCGCTCAGAATCAGGGTTATATGTATCCCTACCCCGTATATACAGCACAGTCTCCTGTTGCTCCTCAGGCTCAGCCTGCAAACGTTGCTTACACACCCGAAGGTGTTCAGGCGTATTACCAGCAACCTGTAGCCGAAGCTGAACAGAGCGATATCTGATTTCTCAAAGAAAATCAATCTTTCCCGGGTGTTTCACACATCCGGGATTTTTTATCACGTGAAACTTGCTCGCCTTTTCCCACGTGAAACATTTTTTCTGTTTTATGCTCATATGATTTTAACGGTGATAATTATGAACTGTTCAATTACAGATCTTCGCAACAAAGAGGTAATAAACGGTAAAAACGGTTGCCGGCTAGGCACAGTCTGTGATGTAGAGATTGACACCTGCTCAGGTTGTGTTGCCTCAATTATTATCTGGGGTAAAGGCAGATTTTTCGGACTATTACCGTCTGACAATGACATAAAAATACCTTGGAAAGATATCGAGGTAATCGGTAATGATACAATAATCGTCTGCTGTGACACAGCCTGCAACAACTGCACAAGCTCCCGTAGGCACAATATTTTAGAAACTCTTTTCAAGTGATACCTTGACCGAATGGGAAGTAGCAGTTATAATGATAATGAATAAATCTGCGGAGGTATAAAATATGAAGAATAAAGAACTTCTTGACAAATTAACCCTTGAAGAAAAAGTTGGTCTTTGCTCCGGTAAGGATTTCTGGACACTGAAGGGAATCCCCCGTATCGGAATTCCTGAAATCACACTCACTGACGGTCCTCACGGCTTAAGAAAGAAAAATAATGAAAGCGGTAAATCAAGCCTTTCAGATTCTGTGCCGGCAACCTGCTTTCCTACGGCAGTTACAACCGCATGCTCTTGGGACGAAGACCTTCTTTACAAAATGGGTGAAACAATGGCAGAAGAGTGCCTTGCTGAAAAGGTAAGTGTAATTCTCGGCCCCGGTGTAAACATAAAACGTTCCCCTCTTTGTGGCAGAAACTTCGAATATTTTTCAGAGGATCCTCTGCTTGCCGGAAAAATGGCAGCAGCCCTTATAAGAGGTATTCAGTCAAAAAATGTAGGTGCTTCTCTTAAGCACTTTGCTGCAAACAGTCAGGAAAAGAAGCGTATGACAATCGACAGCATTGTCGACGAGCGTGCTTTACGTGAAACTTATCTTACCGCCTTTGAAATTGCCGTCAAGGAAGCTCAACCATGGACTGTAATGAACTCTTACAATAAAGTAAACGGGGTATACGCTTCCGACAACGGATATCTTCAGAATACTATTCTCCGCAACGAGTGGGGCTTTGAAGGTCTTGTTGTCAGTGACTGGGGCGCAGCAAACGACAGAGTTACAGGTATGATTAACGGCAATGATCTTGAAATGCCCTCCTCCGGCGGATATAACGATGCAAAAGTGTGCAAAGCCGTGCGTGAAGGCAGAATGAAAATTGACAGTGTAGACACCTGTGCTGACAGAGTGCTTGATCTTATCCTCAAGTCAAAGGAAAGCCTTTCTTCTCACACCTACGACAAAAAAGAGCATCACAAAATTGCCGCTGAAATCTGCAAAAACAGTCTCGTTCTTCTGAAAAATGAAGACAATATGCTTCCTTTGAAAAAGGATAAAACAATTGCCGTTATAGGAGAAATGGCTCGTTGTCCCCGTTATCAGGGCGCAGGCAGCTCAAATATCAATCCTACTCAGCTTGATGACGCCTTTGACGCGCTTCTTGAAAAAGGTTATAAAGTCAATTTTGCTCCCGGATACAACAAGAAAAAAGATGCTGTCAACGAAATCATGCTCAAGGATGCCTGTATCGTTGCCGAAAGAGCTGACAATGTACTTCTTTTCATAGGTCTTACAGAAGAATACGAGTCCGAGGGCTATGACAGAACACATCTTAACCTACCTTCGTCTCACGTGAAACTTCTTGAAGAAATTCTTAAGGTAAACGAGAATGTTACCGTAGTACTTTATGGAGGCTCACCTGTTGTTATTCCTCAGCTCGACAAGATCAAGGCTCTTGTTAACGGTTACCTCGGCGGACAGGCAGGAGGAAGCGCGCTCGTTGAAATATTGAGCGGTGATTTCAACCCCTGCGGAAAGCTCGCAGAAACTTATCCGCTCTCCCTCGAGGATACGCCCTGCAACAGGTTTTATCCGGCAACAGGCACAACTGCTGAGCACCGCGAAAGCATTTTTGTAGGTTACAGATACTATGATTCAGCAAAAAAAAATGTCCTCTTCCCCTTCGGATACGGACTTTCATACACCGATTACAAATATAGCGGATTAAAGCTGTCAAAGAAAAAAATCAAAGATACCGAAGAGCTTACCGTAACCTTCAAGATAAAAAATACCGGCAAGATCGCAGGTGCAGAAATTGCTCAGCTCTATGTTAAGGATAAAGAAAGTACCGTCTATCGCCCGGAAAAGGAGCTTCGTGGTTTCAAAAAGATTTTCCTTGAACCCGGCGAAGAAAAAACTGTAGAAATCACCCTTTCAAAAAGAGCCTTTGCATACTACAACATAAACATCGGTGAATGGCACGTAGAAAGTGGCGATTTTGATATTCTTATAGGCGCCTCCTCCCGCAATATAAAGCTTGAAGCAACAGTAACTGTTGAAAGCACCGTAGAAGCAGAAATTCCCGATTACCGTAAAACTGCAGCTTGCTATTATGAAGGAAGAGCAAACGAAGCCACAGCAGAAGAGTTTGAAGCAATTCTCGGAAGAAAGCTACCTTCCTCAACCCTTGACAAAAATGCTCCTCTTACAATGCTTAATTCTCTTGGTGATGCAGTAAATACAAAATGGGGCAAGGTTATCAACAACCTTCTTGACAAAGCACTTTCTTCAGTTTCCGGCGAAGATCAAGCAATGGGCATGGCAAAGGCAATGGCTCTTGAAATTCCCATCAGAAACTTTGTTACAATGAGTGCCGGTGTATTCAGTGAGGAAATGGCTAACGGCCTTCTTATGATACTTAACGGAGAAAAACCGGCTTACGGTCTCGGAAAGATTCTTGCAGGTCTTTTAGGTGCAATCAGAAAATTACCCGACCTTCTTAAAGCAATATAATCAGAACTATAAAAAAGAAGCTCAGCGAAAATCATTGCTGAGCTTCTTTTTTTGTCACCGACAGCTACACAGAAAAACTCCCCGCCTCGATTGAGGCAGGGAGTAATTTTTGTTTAATCGGTTATTTGTTAACCGTGAAACTTACTTAAAGATACTGAAAATCTTCTGGAAGAATTCCTTAATCTTCTTGATAAGTCTCTGGAACCAGTTAAGGCTTTCTTCAGCGTCTTCAACTGCGTCCTCATGATCCTGATCGGAACCGATTGTGTCATCCCATACACCGGTAAGATCTTCCATGATCTTAGCAATGCTTGAGTATGCGCATCCGCCGCTACCTGCTGCACCGAAGAGTTCCTTGAAGATGTTAACAACTTCAGTAATATTTCCCTTGAGAGCTTCGTTGAATACAAGTACTACACCGAGAGCTGAGAAGAGACCACCTACGATGATATCAGGTGCGTTATAAATCTTAGCCTTAAGGAAGAGCTGGTTGATAGCATATCTTACAGTTTCCTTAGCGCCGGACTGAAGGTTGAAGGTTGCTGCAATCCACTCAACAAGAGCGTTCTGGTTGTCAGGATCCTCGAAGAGCTCGAAGAGCCATGTGAAGACAAGTGTAAGAACGTCGCCCTTATCTGCTACGATGAAGGTCTGAGTGAGCTTGTTGGATCTGCCTTCATAGCCTACGGGATAATTCTTAATGTAATTATCAACGTCTGCCTGGTTTGTAAGTCTCTGTGCATTGACGAAGGAGTTAGCAGCCTGTGAACGTGAAGTTGTAACTTCTACTACTTCACTTGCGCCTTCCTGTGCAAGCTTCATCCAATCGATATCGGGAAGGTGGAGACCAAGCTTCTCGCCGAGGATGTCGATGGGAATTTCGATGCTGCCAAGGAGATTGCCGAGGTTAAGCATTTCCATAAGGTCAAGACCGAGGAGACCAAGAATTGAGTAAACAGGAGCTACAAGGTTTCTGACTACAAGTCCGACACCCTCGTTTGCAATGAAGTATGCAAGGTTGGGAAGGATTG
This sequence comes from Oscillospiraceae bacterium, assembly GCA_015066015.1. GTDB lineage: Bacteria > Bacillota > Clostridia > Oscillospirales > Acutalibacteraceae > UBA6857. The sequence goes on along the minus strand of SVPE01000005.1, from coordinate 107,516 downwards.
TAAGAAGACCGTCGATGGGCTTGTTGAGAAGTCTGTCAGCAAAGAAGCCAACTCTCTCAAGGATGTAACCCATAAGCTTGGAGTTATCTGCCTTATAAGCGTTGTTATAAGCTGTTACGTTCATAACTTCGCCTGACTTGAGACCGAATGCTTCAAGGAGAGGAATGATTGCGTAATCGTAACCGTTGCCGCCCTTGATGCTTACAACACATTCAGGCATTCCGTTTGCATCCTTCTTGTATTCGCCGTTTTCGTCCTTAGCGGGAAGTAAGCCAAGGGACTTGCCTTCACCAACAAGGAGAAGTTCGAGAACACTGTTGAGAGGATTGAGGATTGATGCGAATGCATTTGCGAAGCTTGTAACTGTGCCGTTTACACCCCAATCGATGTTAGCAACATTTACATCTGCCCATGTGCCGTTTGCATTAGCAACTCTGTGGAGTTCCTGAGCAAAGGCTCTGTTATGGTTAGCGTAATTGTCGTATGCATCTGCATAACCCTTAACTGTGAGGTCAAGGTTAAGCTTTGTAACATTACCTGCTGCATCGTATACAACGAGGATCGGATCTTCGCCGCCGGTAAGACCTGCAATTGTTCCGAGGATAGGACCAACTGTATCGCCACCGAGGAGACCTGTAATCTTACCGATGAGGTCACCTGCAAGCTTGTTAGTGAGAAGTGTACCGATAAGACCCTTGAGTGAACCGAAGCCGGCTGCCTGAAGGATGTCATTTACAAGCTTGTCGATGTTCTGAGCAATAATGTCAGCATTCTGCTCTGTCATGTAGAGGTATGTTGTGTAGTCGTAAGGCTTAGCTTCTACCTTTCTGTTCTGTACAGGAATGTAGTGAACGCCTTCGATACTGAAGATACTGCCGATAAGGTCGATAAGCTTTGTGGGATCCTTGATGATGCCGTCAACAACTGTGTTGAAGTCACCGAGATCAAGGCCAAGAGCTTCCTTAAGAGCATTCCAGTTCTTTTCTGTGAGAACTGTCTTAATAAGTGTTACGAATGTGTCGCCTGCATCACCCTTGAGGTTCTTGTATGCGCCACCGTTGTAGATATCCCACTTGGTGCTCATCTTTGAACCGTCAAAGTCTCCCTTACCATCACCGTTTACGTCTGCTGCGGCTGCAGCTGCAAGTGCCATCCAATCGAGGTCAACTTCGAGTGATGCACCGCCGATGTTGATACCGGCAATTACATCTTCAAGAAGTGCTGCTACATCATTGCCTTCGAGCTTGAAGGTGATACCTGAATCGATACCGGGATGTGCTTCACCAAGGTAAACCTTAAGTGCCTGACCATTGATGAGAGCGCCTACGTCGATGGGAATTGCGATCGGGAAGATTTCATCAACTGCTGCAATTACATTGTTTACAGGAGCAATGAGATTTTCAACGATTGTTGCAACGCTGCCTGTGCCAAGGGCATAGCAGAGGTTTGCAAGAATATCGAGGAGACTTTCAACAGGAGCTGTAAGGATTTCATCAACTCTGTCGAAGAGTGCTGTGAGTACGGGGTAGAGTGCGCTGTTGTAATTGGTTTCAACTGCGATCATGTACTCTTCCTGAGTATCAGCATCAACACCGAAGAGCTCAAGGAGAGGAATGATTGCGTAGTTGTAACCGCTACCGCCGCTGATTGCGATATCATCGAATACAGCGAGTCTCTTGCCCATGAATGTCTCGTTAGGACGATTTGTGTCAAAGTCTGCTCTTACCATACCGCCTGAAAGAAGGAGGTTAAGTACGCAGTCAAGAGGTGCAAGGAAGTCACAGATGAGATTGATGAAGTCATCTACAGTCTTGATGTTCCAAGCATATGCGGATGCTACCTTTTCTGCTACAGGATTGCCTTCAGCATCAACAACTGTCTTGCCGTCTGCATCCTTAGCATAAACGATATTACCGTTTTCATCCTTCTTGTCTTCACTGTGTGCTGCCCATACTTCTGCCCAAGTCTTTGCATCGCCGATGTATTCGTCAAGCTTAGACTTGAAGTTGTCAGCCTTGAATGCTGTAGGTGCGATGCTGAATACTTCAACTTCGTTGCCGTCTGCATCCTTAACTGTAGCATTCTTGACGTTTGCAAGATCAGTTACAAGATCTTCAATCATTGTAATTGTCTCTGCGGGAAGACCTGCAAGAAGCTTAGCAATAGCACTTACAAGGAGGTTAGCGATGTCATCCTTAACAAATAACGGATATACGAGATCTGCAAGGTTGTTTACACCTTCCTGCTTAACAAGAAGTTCGAAGATTACGGGGATAAGTCCGTCAAGGTTTGAAATAACCTGATTGAACTGTCTGTGAGCAGCTTCGCCGCCTTCATAGTTAATCTTTGTCTTATTGATTTCAGGCTGTACATATGCCTTGTATTCAACAAGATATCTGTTGAGAAGCTTGAGAAGGAGATCAACTACTGCATCTGCAGAACCTGCAAGTGAAGTAATGATACCGTATACCATGTTGTCCTTACCGTCTTCTGTCTTCTCTTCAATACCGATTACATCGCAAAGGATGTTGAGGAAGTCAGTTGTAAGTACGGTTGAAAGTACGTACATGATTGCGCCGCCATTATCGGTGGTCCATGTCTTTGCATCTGTTTCGCCTTCAACAAGACCTGTTTCGGGATCTGTTACCTTAACAGCTGCCTTAGCAAGGTCAAGGAAGAAGGTGTCGGGAAGTGCATTGATTACCTGGATAACATTACCCTGATCATCCTTAATCTCGATACCGGGAAGGAGACCGTTGATGAGGTCAACAAGGATTGCACCATTGTCGCCGGCAATGTTGATAATGTTGGTGATGTTGAGCATCTTACCGTTGGGAAGCTCAATCTTAGCGAGACCTTCGATAAGAGTATCAAGCTGTGTTCTGGAGATTACGCCGCCGAGAGCATCTACGATACCGAGTACAGGAGCTACAAGGTTCTGGATTGCAACTGCAACGTCGTCGTTTGCAATGAAGTAACCGAGGTTACCTACTACTGTAAGGATTGTTGAGAGAGGAGCCTTCTTAATTGCGCCTACAAGGTCAACAAGAAGTGCGTCAACAACTGCTTCAATTGCTGCATTTGCAGAATCAACCTTAACAGCGGATTCAACCTTTGCCTTATTAGTGCCGGTGATGATTTCTTCAAGACCGAGACCCTGGTAGAGGATGGGAACGATAGCTGACTCATAAGCGTTACCGCCCTTGAGTGTAAGCTGAGCCTTCTGACCGTTATTTTCAACGGTTACCACAAGGTCTTCATTTGTAAGAAGGAATGCAAGAACCTTTTCAAGAGGCTTGAGCATATCAAGGATTGCGCCTACCCATGCTTCCTTACCTGCAACGTCTGTGAATACTGCTGCAAGGTTACCGTCTGCATCGGTGTGAGCTGCTACTACGTCTGCCCAGGTTGCTGCATTGCCAACATATGCGATAAGCTGTGCGTTACCGGAAGCTGCGGCAAATGCTACAGGAGCAAGATCGATGCCGAGGAAGTCCTTAAGGATATCCGTGATATCTGTACCGAGGTTCTTAAGGATACCAAGGAGAGCACCTGTGATGGTGTTCATCATTGAATCTGTGAACAGGAAGTCGTTAAGGAGATAGTTGACAATGTTGTCAAGAGTAGCATTCTTGTTTGTGCCATGGTAAAGCTTGTAGAGGAAGTTCTCTGTATCTGTTACATCCTTTGCAAGGAGCTCGATGATTACGGGAACTGCCTTAATAAGAACTCTGTCAAGGCTTTCAACTGCTGTCTTAGCATCTGCGGACTTAGCGAATGTAAGTACACCGAGATACTTGAAGATGTAATCAAGCTCTGCAACTTCGTATTCACCTGTGAGGATGAGAACTACTGCTGCAACGATGCCCTTGATTGAGTCGGGGCTACCGATGAGCTCTTCGATTACACTCTTGAGTGTGGGATCCATATCGCCAAGGAGACCTGTTACAAGGGTATAGATGTTCTTGCAGTTTTCTTCTGTAAGAACTGTGTCAAGGAGCGTTACGATTGCATTTGCTGCATCACCTGTGAGATTTACAAGATCAGCAACAGCAGGATTCTTAACTGTGCCGAGGTTGTATACCTGCTTCGTACCGGTGGTGAGAATCTTACCATCTGTATCCTTCTTAGCCATCTTAGCTGCGATTTCTGTCCAGTCAAGGTCAAGGTGGAGGTTGAGATGGATTTCACCGATCGTGAGGTCACCGATAAGATCATTGATAAGAGCTGCAAGGTCTGCACCGGAAACGTTTACAGTGATACCTGCGGGAATGCCTTCGTGTTCCTTACCGAGGTAGAGACCGAGGATTTCATCTGCTGCAACATCAATTCTGATTGCAAGCGGGAAGAGATCGTCAACTTCTTCGATAAGGGTATTGAGAGGAGCGAGGAGGTTATCAGCGATTGCGTTGATACCGTCGCTGCCGATGAAGTAGAAGAGGTTTGCAAGTCTTGAAAGAAGCTCGTTGAGAGGTGTTTCGAGGATTTCTTCAACCTCACCGATGAGTGTTTCAAGGATGTACTTGAGGTGTGAACCGTCAGCTGCAGCCTTTTCTTCGTATTCTTCCTGAGTGAGGAGACCGTCTGCGCCGAATGCCTCAAGGAGAGGAATAATAGCGTAGTTGTAACCGTAACCACCCATGATTCTGATGTCGTTGCGATCGCTTGTTACATCGTCTTCAAGAGCGATGATAGGCTTAGCACTAAGGAGAATCTGGAATACGATATCAAGAGGTGCAAGAAGGTCACATACGAGAGGAACAAGATCATTGAGATCTTCGATGCCCCAGTTGAATTCGCTGAGCATCTTGGACTTCTGGGTTGTACCGTCAAGTACAGGTCTGAGATCGTAAGTCTTTGCATTTTCGCCTTCGCCTACAGTTACTGTGTAGTCATGTCGGCCTGCTTCAGGCTTATAAACTACAGTAGCTTCTTCTGCGCCGTCGGCTGTGTATGAATATTCATACTGAGTATACTTAGCTTCAACCTCTGCCCAAGTCTCTGAGCCATCGATGAAGGTTACAAGAGCTGAACCGAAATCATCGTCCCAAAGAGTCGGAGCAAGGGTTTCAAGCTTGATGTTTGTAAGCTCATATACATATGAGAGAATTGCATCAAGGTCAAGATTCTCGTTCTTATCAAGTCCTGCAAGTACGGGAACAAGAGCATTCATGATGATGTTTGCAAGGTCAGCATCTGCGATGAGACCGTTTACAAGATCACTGAGAGTCTTACCGTCTGCGAGCATTGCAACTACAGTATTGATAATGGGATCAAGAGCTGCAACTGCATTGGTTGTATTTTCGTTGTCAAGGAGATCGTTACCGTCCTTATCCTGACCGAAGTTAGTGTAAGGTGTAGTTACATCAGCAGGAAGTGTTGCCTGCTCAACCTTTGAGTATACAACCTTATAATCGTTAAGAAGCATTACAAGTACGTCGATAAGCTCATTTTCCTTATCAGCCATTGTGAGAACAGTTGCACCGATACCCTGGCTGAGGTCAAGACCTACCTTCTTGAGAATTGTCTCGAAGAAGTCGTAGTCAAGAACTGTTGAGAGAACGTACATGAGTGCGTCGCCTACGTTGATTGTCCAGCTGTCAACGTCTGCACCAACTGTTGTTACTGCAACACCGTTAAGTTCGCTTTCTTCAACAACATACTTAGCAAACTGCTTGAAGAAGTCATCGGGAAGAAGGTTGATCATCTGAAGAACCTTGTAGTAAACCTGTTCTGCGACGGGCTTGCCGTCCTTATCAAGAACTTCGTTACCTTCTTCGTCCGTTTCGTAAACTACATTGCCGTCTGCGTCTGTCTTATCAACTGCCCACCAGTCGAATTCGGGATGATCTTCAACATAAGCCTTATCATATACAACGATCTTACTTACGTTCTTACCGTCTTCTACAACGATTTCCTTCTCGTAAACTCTGATACCACCGATAAGCTCGTTGATGAGAGCTACAAGGCCTTCACCTTCAGCACCAGCAATGTTGATGATGTTAGTGATGTTGAGTGCCTTACCGCCGGGAAGGGTAATCTTTGCAAGACCTTCGATGATTGTATCGAGATCTTCTCTTGATACAAGTGATTCTGCAAGGTCAAGGAGACCGAATACAGGAGCAAGAAGGTTCTGGATGAGCTCGTCAAGGTTACCGTTAGCAATGAAGTAGCTGAGGTTACCGACAATCTTAAGGATTGATGTGATGGGAGCTTCACAGATTGCATCTACCGCACCCTTTGCCTCTGTTGTGCCAAGAAGAGCATCAACGATGTAGCCGAGTGCTGTTGTTGAATCTGCTGCAGTTGCGGGCATTTCAACGCCGAGCTGCTTGAGACCGAGAGCGTTAAGAAGAGGAACAATTGCGTTTGCGTAACCGTCTGCACCCCAGAGCTTAACGCCTTCGATTTCAAATGCGAGTTCCTTACCTGCGAACAGGAAGTCGAGGATCGGGTTGAGAGGCTTGAGAAGGTCAAGGATTGCACCTACGAATGTATCCTTATCTTCTACACCCCATGTGAATGCGTTGTCGCCTTCACCGTAGTTGTATGTCCATACAGTCTTGCCGTCCTTTTCAGCAGATGTTGCATAGGCTGCACGAACGTCTGCCCATGTTACTGCCTTCTTAGCTTCGTCAATAGCCTTTGCCTTGTCTTCATCAGTTGCATCGTCTGCAAATACAAGTGCATCAACTGCCTTTGTTACAGCCTTACCAACATAAGCCTGAAGCTTAGCGTTGCCTGTTGCCTCTGCAAATTCATAAGGCATAAGCCTGATGGGAAGAATTGTTGCAAGAATGTCTGCAAGCTCTGCTGTGATAGCATCTGCAAGAACATTGTTGAGGATTTCCATAAGACCTGTGAAGTTCTCTGAAGTGAATGCGAATTCACCGAGGAGCCAGTCAACGATATCGGCAAGAGTTGCATTTTCTTTATCGGAAACGCCGACTACCATCTTCTCAAGGAAGTTGTAATCTTCTTCCTTCTTATCAGCTGCGGGAGTACCGAACATCTTAAGGATGCCAACAGCCTCACGAACAACCATCTTGTCAAACTTGCTGATTGCTGCGTTGATTTCGTCATTCTTGTAGTTGAAGTTGAGTTCACCGAGGAACTTGTATGCGAAGGCAAGAGGATAGTCTTCCATTTCACCTCTACCGGTAAGGAGAAGAACTACAACGCCAACAAGCTTTTCGATTGCGTCGGGATCTGAAAGGATATCATCAAGAATATCCTTAACCTCCTGAGGTGCATCCTTAAGGAGACCTTCGATAAGGTTCTTGAGAGCTTCAGTATTGTTGTCTGTAAGAAGAACCTGAAGGAGAGTTATGAAGGTGTCAACTACGTCACCCTGGATATTGTAGTATTTACCGTCTGCATATTCGGTGTTACCTACAACGTTTTCATATGACTTATAATCCATCTTGGAAGCAACTGTAGCAATCTTAGCACCGGTTGTTGACTGCTTTGTAGCGTCTTCGGTCTTAGCCATCTTAGCTGCGATTTCAAGCCAGTTAAGGTCAAGGCTGAGACCAAGCTTTGTGCCGTTGATTTCGATGCCTGCAAGAAGGTCATTGAGGAGTGTTGCAATAGCAGTGGATTCTACATTTACATGGATACCAGCTTCAACGCCGTCGTGTGCCTTACCAAGGTAGAGGCCGATGATATCATCTGTACCGATCTTGCTTACATCGATGTTGATTGCAAGCGGGAAGATGGGATCTACTTCTGCAATAAGAGTATTGACAGGAGCAAGAAGGTTATCAACGAGGTCGTTTGCGGAGTTGTTACCAAGGAAGTAGAAGAGATTTGCAAGTCTTGACATAAGCTGTGATACAGGAGTTGCAAGGATTTCTTCAACTTCTGCGAAGAGTACGTCAAGAACATACTTGAGGTGTGAACCGTCAGTTGCAGCCTGAGCTTCGTATTCAGCCTGAGTCTTGAGACCGGTTGCGCCGAGAGCTTCAAGAAGAGGAATGATTGCGAAGTTGTAGCCGTCACCGCCACGTACTGTGATTTCTGCGGGATAGGGTTCAACATCTGTCTTAGTATCAGGAGCAACGATGATGTTTGCACCTGCAAGGAGAAGCTCGAATACTACGTCGAGAGGCTTGAGAAGGTCAACTGCGAAGTTCTTGAGACCGTCGAAGTTATCGATGTTCCAATCATATTCGCTTACCATCTTTGACTTCTGGACAGGCTTGCTGAGTGTTACTTCAACATCAGCAGTTTCTTCGTTACCGTCAACATCATATGTTGTGTAATCGTCCTTATCAAGGATGATGGTCTTTTCTTCTGTCTTAGCTTCTTCACCCTCACCTGTTGTTACGGTGTAGGTGTATTCGTATTCGTTAACTTTTGTGAGGTCATAGGTCTTAGCGTCCTTACCTTCACCGATTGTAATCTTCGTTGTGCCGGCGGGCTTGAAGACTGTTTCAGTCTTAGCTGCTACATAGCCTTCTTCACCTTCTGCACCAACTGCAGGAATTGTGTATGTGAATTCATACTGAGTGTAGAATGCTTCTACATCTGCCCATGTTACCTTACCGTCCTTATCCTCATCAGCTGCAAGGATGAACTTAGCGATTTCGCTGTCAGCATCTGCAGTCCATGCGGAAGGATCAAGCTTGACATTGAGGTTACTGAATTCCTTGACATAGCCGAGGATTTCGTCGATGTCGAGACCTGCAAGGAGAGGAACAAGGAGATTCATGAGAAGGTTGCCGAGGTCTGCGCCTGCAACAAGGTTTTCAACAAGACCCTTGAGTGAATCAGCATCCTTAACAAGGAGACCGATGATTGCGGGTACAAGACCGTCGATTGCCTGGATTGCCTGTGCAAGGTTTGTATCGGTAAGAGGATCCTTAGGATCAACATTGATCTTTGTAATGTCAACCTGAGCGTACTTGTTATATACAAGCTTATACTCATTGAGAAGCATTGAGATAATGTTGATTACAAGGTCTTCGTCACCTGCAAGGCCGTAGATTACATCACCGAGAACGGTGCCTTCTTCTGCCTTAGCAAGGTTGCCGATGAATGCAAGGAAGTCGTCAGAGCAAACTGTTGAAAGGAGATACATAAGTACGTCTGCCTTATCAACTGACCACTCGGTTACTTCAAGAGTTCTGATATTTGCTGCGTCCTTCTTCTGAGCATTTGTCATGCTGTCATAGTTGATAGCATATGTGCTCATGATTTCGAAGAACTTAGCGGGAAGAGGCTCTGCGAGTCTTGTCTTTTCGCCTGTTGCTTCGTCAACAAGGTAAACCTTGGGAAGAAGTCCGTTGATCATTGAAACGAGCTTGCTGCCGTCTGCACCAGCGATACCTGTGATATCGTTAAGATCCATCTTAATGAGGCTCTTAAGGAGTGCATTGATGTCAGCCATTGTGATGCCTTCGCTCTTTTCAACTATTTCGCCGTTTACTTCAACAGTTGTCTTCTTCTCGAAGATAGAGATAAGACCTGTTACAGGAGCGATAAGGTTGTTGATAACGAGTGCAACACCGTCGTTTGCGATGAAGTAGGATGCGCTGCCGAGTACCTCAAGAATTGTTGATATGGGAGCCTTTTCGATGTCTTCAACGAGACCGAAGATACCGTTTACAACTTCCTTGAGCATTTCGTTTGCATCATCAAACTTAGTTACATCTTCTTCTATTTCAATGTGCAGTGCCTTTGCAAGAGGAATAAGTGCGTGTGTATAACCATCGCTACCCTTGAGACCGAAGTCATCAATGAGGATGTTGATGTTTTCACCCTTGAAGAGGAATGCAAGGAGAGGTTCAACAACTGCGGTTACTTCGTAAAGGATACCGAGGAAGTCGTCCTTATCGGAGATATTCCAGGTTTCTTCGAGGATAACCTTAGTTACGTGCTTATCGTCCTTTGTAACCTTTTCAAGCTTGAATGTCTTGCCTGCGTAGTCGCCGGTTGTGGGAGTATGATCCTCACCGTCGAGGTCAGCATCAGCAAAGTGAGTTGTTACATACTTAGCTTCAACTGCGGGCACGTAACCTTCTTCACCTTCTGTGCCGACTGCTTCCTTAGCTTCAACTACACAGTACTTATATTCGTACCAAGCGTGAGCGTTAGCAATGTCAGCCCATGTGAGGCCTGCATCCTTATCAGATGCTTCGTGAGCATTGATGAATGCTGCAACCTTACCGCCGTTAGCTTCAGAAATTGCTGCTACGCCTGCGGGTGAAAGGTCAATGCCGAGAACTTCCTTAACGATATCAACGATTGTCTTGAATGTCTTTTCATCAATACCGCCGAGGAGACCAACGATAAGACCGAGAAGCTGGTTCATCATCTTGTCGTTGAATACAAGGTCGTTGAGGAGATAGTCAACTACTGCCTTGATGTCAGCGTCTGCTGCATCTTCGCCAAGACCGTTATAGATGTCAGCGATGATTTCAACGGGCTTATCAAGATCATTGCCGAGGAGCTTGAGGAGCTTCGGAATGAGGTTGTTAACCATCTTATCGAACTTGCTGATTGCGCTGTTGACTGCACTGTGTCCACCATTGAGGAGACCACCCTTGATGTTTGAGTAATCGTATTCAGCTTCGCCGAGGAAGTAGAATACCATTGCTTCGATCACACCAACTACATCGTAGTTATTAGCAAGGAGCTTGATAACTGCACCGATGAGAACGTCAGGACTTTCAATTGCCTTATTGATAAGGTCTGCGATGGGTTTGTCAAGTGTATTGATGTCAAGATTGAGCATCTGGAGAAGTGCGTCAATATTATCGGTAGTAATAACCATAGCGAGGAGAGTGATGATTGTTGCTGCTGTGTCGCCCTGGATATTCTTTCCGGGTATGCCGAGGCAGATATCCCACTTGGGATCTACCTTGGAGTTGAAGTATTCGATGTCGCCCATTTCGTCAAGCTTTGCTGACTTAGCAGCGATATCCTTGAAGCTGATTGTGATATCAAAGCCTGCTACGAACTTAGCGAGAACCTTTGCAAGGAGAGCTTCAAGAGTATCACAGTCGAGGTCAAGTGTAAGACCAACTTCTGCGCCCTTGAGTGCTACGTCACTGCCGAGAAGGATTTCAGCAACACTGCCGCCATCCATAAGAGCCATAAGGTTAACCTTGATAGCTACGGGAAGTACGCCTTCGATAGCTTCAATTACTTCACTGAGAGGAGCAATGAGGTTGGATACGAAGGTTGTTGCACCGTTCTTGGAGATTGTGTATGCAAGGTTTGCGAAGAGACCGAGTACGAAGTCAAGAGGCTTATCGAGGTTGTCGTTTACAGTGTGAAGAACTGTCTCCAGAATGTAACCGAGTGTACCCTTTGTTGCGATTGTTGCTTCGTAGTCTGCCTGAGTGAGGATCTTGTCAGCAGGAACGCTGAGAGCCTCAAGAAGCGGGATAATAGCGTAGTTGTAGCCACTACCGCCCATGATATTGATTTCTTCGAATGCGCCGAGTGAATCGCCGTATGTTGTGCCGTCGAATTCATATACGCCGCCTGCAAGGAGAAGCTCAAGCACACCGTCAAGAGGCTTAAGAAGATCAATTACAACTGCAACGAGCTTGTCAGCCTTTTCATTGAGTGTTGCACCTTCTGCTACACCCCATACGAAGTCGGATTCAACCTTGGTGTTGTGAACACGTTCAACTTCACCCTTCGCTGTAAGAGCGTAGGTTACCTCGCCTACCTTATATTCGGTAAGCTCGCTGTCAGTTGACTTGAGTGTTTCAGTCTTAGCTGCTACATAGTCCTCAGCACCCTCTTCGCCGACTGCGGGAATTGTGTACTCATAACCGTAGTATACAGTTTCAACCTTTTCAAGCTTGAAGGTCTTGCCTGCATAGTCGCCTGTTGTAGGTGTATGATCCTTACCGTTAAGGTCAGCATCTGCGAACCATACGGTTACATACTTAGCTTCAACGGGAGCCTTGTAGCCTTCTTCGCCCTCTACACCTTCTGCCGGCTTAGCTGCTTCTACCATGTAACGGTATTCGTACTTGGTGTAGAACTCAGCAACGTCAGCCCATGTGAGGTCAGCTACAGGAATTCTTTCTTCGCCTGTTACGTTGCCGTCTTCGTCAACAACGTCTCTCTTAACATCAACAGCGTTGATGAAGGGAGCAAGCTTGTTACCTTCTGCTGCATAAGCTGCAGGAGTGATGTCAATGTTCAGACCAACGATATCCTTAACATAACCAAGGATGTCGGTGATTGTGCCCCAGGTCTTTTCGTCGAGACCGCCGAGAAGACCTACGAGCATTGCGATAATGCCGTTTACAACCTTATCGGTATAGAGGTTATCAGCCACGAGCTTGTCGAGTGAACCTACACCGAGGAGATCGAGAACCTCAGGAAGAAGCTTCTGGATGTTACCGAGAGCAAGCTGAACTTCAGTCTTTTCTACACCGTACTTAGCGTAATCGGTTGCTGCAGGAACGAGAGCTTCTGCAGGCTCTTCGATAGCCTTATATGTGATTACATACTTATTGAGAAGCTTGATGAGAATTTCAGTTACGTTCTTAGTAGCATCCGGGCCCATTACGTTGTCGATGATTGTCTTGAGGATGCCTTCCATCTCGGAAGTATCAACGAGACCACCAACAAGACCGTCTGCAAGAGCAAACTGAAGGAGACCTGTAAGTGTGTACTTGGTATCGCCAACGATTGTTATCATCTGGCTGCCTGTTGCAGGCTTAGTTGTAGCGTTGCCGTATGCATCTACCCAGATGTCGCCATCCTTCTTAGCTACGATATCACCGTTCATATTTACATATGCATCAAGTTTTGTGTCGTAGAGAGCGGATGTTGCATTTCTCTTGACTGTATTGATTACAGCATAGTCACCGAGGTAGCCTGCAAGCTTAAGGATGATGTCCTTATTAATGAGGTTATCCTTCTTGATGAGACCATTGATAAGTGAGCAGAGACCTTCAACGGTAACCATACCGTCAACCATTACTGCTTCGATTTCAGTTTCGCCGTTCTTTGTAAGACCAGCCTTATCAAGATAGATTTCTTCCTTGTTTTCGTCGCCCTTAGCAATGTAAACGAACTTACCGTCAACAGTCTTCTGAACCTTGCCGGGTACAGTTGAGTCGTCAAGCTTGAGCATAAGAAGGTCAAGAGGAAGACCTATTGTGTCTGAAAGCTTGATGCCGTTTGCACCGATGAGAGGTTCAGCGACTGCAATAAGAGCATTTACAAGCTGGAGAACTGAATGAACTGCATTATATACTCCGTCACTGCCAATGAAGTAGAGGAGTGAGGGAAGGTATGTTGCAAGATAGGTTACAGGTGCTTCTACAAGGTTATTAACGAAGCCGAATACTACGTTAACAATGTAGGAGAGCATATCATATGCATTGTTGATTGCGCAGAATTCTGCAACAGTCATAATGCCGTCTGTGTTGTCAGCGGAATATGCACCGAATGCTTCAAGACCGCCGATTGCATCGAGAATGGGAACAAGGAGTTCTTCATAGCCGTTTACGCCCATAAGCTCAACGTAACCGTTACCGATTTCCTCACCTGTTCTGGAGTCGTCAATGATAGTTGTAGCAACGCCGTCAGCATTGTATTCAACCATATTAACAGGCTCGTATGCTGCCTTATCGTGACCGATAAGTGTGAGTGTCTTACCCTGAAGTACAAGCTGGAGTACGGGGAAGAGAGGTTCAACGATAACTGCAAGAGCCTTGATGAATGCAGTCTTCTTATCAGAAGCAGCATTTACGCCCCATGTTACGTCAGCAACGTTTTCGCCGTTTTCTTCCTTATTGTATTCAGCCTTAACAACACGGTTCTTATCTGCATCGAGAACCTGAGTAAGAGCAAACTCGTACTTGACTTCCTTAGCTTCTTCGCCTTCACCTTCGGTCTTTGTAAGCTCGTAGGTTGTTGCGTTTTCATCAGCAAGGTATACGGTGAACTTCTTAGCTGTGCCGTCTTCGTTTACACCGTCAACATATTCGTAAGCATAGAGAGGAGTTGTGTCGTTCTTGACAACATCTGCCCATGTCTTTGCTTCACCGATGATGCCTGCAAGAGCTGCTACTGCATCTGCCATTTCAGTCTTATTTTCATAAGCCTTCTTAACGGTTGCAAGGTAGCTCTGAGGATCAAGTTTGATTCCGGTGAGACCGAAGTATTCGATGATTGTACCAACGATATCGGTTGTACCGATAAGGTTGATGATGAGAGCTGCAAGAGTATTTACAAGCTCGTCGGAGAATACGAGATCATCGAGAAGATATTCAACAACTTCATAGAGGTCAGCAACAGCTGCATCATTTGCAATTGTATCATAGTTGTCGAAGATGTCGTTAAGGATTGTGGGCTCTGCGCCTTCCTTGGGAGCAAGGAGGTCGGAGAGGATGGGAGCAATTGCGGGAAGTGCATTTTCAATGATTGTATCAAGCTGACCGGGAACTCTTGCAGCCTTATCCTTGTCGTCCTGAGTCTCAAGAGTGTTAAGGTGGCTGTGGTCAGGAGTAATGTACTCGCCGTAAAGCTCGTTATACTTGATTGTGTAATTTTCAAAGAGCGCTGTAATGATGTCTGCAACTACAAGACCGTTGAAGTTGCCTTCAATGAGGTTCTTGAGGATACCGCCAAGGATATCGCCTTCCTTATTGATGTCAATCTTAGCGATTCTTGCAATTTCATTAAGGAGTGACTCTGAAAGCACGTTGTCAAGAAGATATACTGCAGAGTCAGCAATGTCAACCTTGAACCAGTCAACAACATAACGTGCCTCTTTGATTTCGCCCATATCGGATGAATAAAGGTCATCCTTAATCTTGATTCTGTTGCCTTCTGCATCTTCATAGTAGTAGTAGAAGTCAGCGTTTGCTGTCTGCTTATTGATTGTGATTGCATGCTTTGCATAATCCTCGAAGAACGTCTCAGGAAGAAGCTGGAATGCAGCCTTGTCTTCTTCTGTTGCATCTTCTGCAAGAAGGAGAGGACCTACAAGCTTATTGAGAATCTTAATGAGGTTGTCACCGTTTTCGCCACAAATCTTGAGAAGGTCTGTGAGAGCGTATGCATTGTATTCTTCGAAGTCAGGAACGAGTTCACCGTCAACAGTTTCTGTTGTTACAACATACTTGCCTTCGATGATTTCGCCTTCATCTGTACCTGCATCGATGTAATATGTTTCATCTCTGAAGGTTACAGTTGTGCTGTCTGTTCTTGCGGGAACCTTAACCATCTGACCTTCGAATTCGCCTGTACCGTCAACCTCTACATAGATGGGAGCCTTGTAGTTGGTTGTTTCAGTGAAGTCGATGTCTTCGGGCATATAGTCAGCGAATACGCCACTGAGAGTTGCACCGAGGAGATCGTCAAGAAGATCACCAACGATGGGATCTGCAAGGTTGAGAAGTGCAAGTACGGGTGAGAGAAGGTTGTTGAGAACGATTTCCGGACCGTTACAGCTGATGAAGTATGAAAGTGAGGGAAGAAGTGTGAAGATATACTCAAGAGGACCGTCAGTGAGGGCTTCTACGATTGAGAAGATACCGTCAGTGATAGCTGTAAGAGTAAGAGCTGTACCTCTGCCTGCCTCATAGTCTGCAGCTGATACGATTGTGCCGCCAACCTGGTCAACACCGAGTGCCTGGAAGAGAGGCATAATTACATTTTCGTAACCGTTGTTTCCGTAGAACTCGAGTACGCCGCTGTTTTCTGTCTTTTCATCGGGAAGGATGTAGAGTGAATCGCCGCGGAGAAGGAAGTTGAGTACGCCTTCAAGAGGAACTACGATACCTGCAAGGATGTCAATGAACTTGTCAGCCTTATCCTCGTATGAGGTCTTTGCATCAATGCCCCATGCGAATGCTGCATCGCCTTCAAGAGCGTTAACTCTTGTTGCGCGAACCTGCTCAGAGATTTCTTCTGTCTGGATAACACCGTCAACAACAATGTTGTTGCCTTCGGCGTCAACCTTATTTACAGTCTTTGTAACTGTCTTGATTTCGGGGATACCTTTAGCTTCGTCAGCCCAACTGAGGTTACCCTCAGTATCTGTTGCCTGCTCATAACCGAACCATGTCTTGCCGTCAACGCCTTCAACAGGTGTGCCGTGGAGGTCAGCGTTCTTGCTGTACATATAGTTGGTTTCGTATGAGTAGAAGTCCTTAGTAACTTCTTGTGTTGCAGTAAGCTCATAAACGTTGTCGCCATCCTTGAGGATGTACTTGCCGTTTTCGTCTGCTGCAACAGCTTCGTCTACATAGTAGTACTCTGTCTTGCCATCCTTTTCGTATGTGTATTCATACTTGGTTGTCTTTGTGACGTCGTTGTATGAGTATACGTATACTGTGTAATACTTAGCAAGGTCTGCCCATGTAAAGTCATCCTTAACTGTTGTCATCTTGGGTGTGCCGTCATCGTTGAGAACAGGCTCGCCCTTATCGTCAAGAACAGGACCTGCCGGGAATGCTGCAAATGCAGCTTCCATATACGCTTTAATAGCATCGGAGGTTGTAGCTTCATAGAAGCCGTACGGTGTGATATCAATACCAACGATATCATTAACGAGAGGCAGAACTGTGTTGAGTGTGCCTGCAAGATCTTCACCGCCGAGAAGTCCGATGAGAAGACCCATAAGCTGGTTCATTGTCTGATCGTTGAATGCATAAGCCATGAGAAGCTCGTGAACGAGGTCCTTGAGGCTCTGGCCATGATAGCCGCCGATCTTGTCAAGGAGCATCTTGATGAATTCAACCTCTTCAAGCATCTGGATGAGCTCGGGAACTACTGTGAGGATTGAACCGTCAAGCTTCTTGATAGCTCTTCTGAGCTTACGCTGTGTAAGTCTTGTGCCTTCGACATATGTCTCGTAAGCATATTCAACCTTTTCGAATGACAGGTAGTCCATAAGCATGGTTTCTACGTCATATTCGTTGAAGTATGTAAGAAGAACTACGAAGAGCTGATACTTGTTTTCGCCGGTAAGTGCCTTGAGGATTGTATCAAGGATGTCGCCTTCCTTAATTTCAACGCCGAAGGAGTTGAGGAGGCTTGTGAGCATGCCGCCGCCAAGGAGAGTTTCGGAGATGATCTGTACAAGTGTATCTGCACGATTTGCCTTAACGCCCCATACCTTACCGTTTACTGCACCATAAGTGCGGATTGTGTCAACCTTTTCGATCTTGCAAGTCTTTTCAAGGATCCATCTGAAGATGCCTTTGATGGGTGCAGCATCTGCCGTGCCGTCGCCGTCCTTATCGAGACCGAGATCGATGGGAGTCTTATTCTTATCGGGAACAGCAGTAAGAGTGAATGTCATATCCTTGCCGTTACCGTTTGTAGGAATGTGTGTTGCGCCGTCGAGATCAGCACTGTTGAAGTAAACAGTTACAACTTCATCCTCTGTTGCGCCTTCAACCATATCCTTGGGAATTGTGTATTCGTATGCATAAATCCATGCATTTGCATTGTCAAGAAGACCCTGGAGAAGTGCCTCAAGACCTTCAGCAGTAAGAAGTCTTGTGATAAGACCGTTGTCACCGTAGAAGCCGTCGATTTCAGCAATGTTGTTGGGCTTCATAAGGTTATCGTTGATAAGGTCTGTGATAAGAGCAACGATATCAAGTGCAACAAGTGCATCGTCTCTGCCTTCGATTACAACTTCCTTAGCTGTAATGTCGTTAACCATGTCAACGAGAGTGAGCAGAGGTGCAACAAGCTGTTCAACTGCCTGTGCAAGACCGTCTGAATATACGAAGAATACAAGCTCAGGAACGAGGTCAACGATGGTCTGGATGGGAGTATTTACTACCATTGAGATAAGACCGTCGATGTATTCTACTACCTTTGCGGTAAATGCTGCATTGTCAAGTGCTGCAAAGTCTGTCTTGTTGAGGAACTTCTGAGCGCCGATGTACTTATCAACGCCGAGCATCTCGAAGAGAGGTATGATGAATCTGTCGTAGCCGTCGCCACCGGTAAGGTGTACGCCGTCAAGAGCTACGAGATCAGCTTCTGTAAGAAGGAATCTGAGTACGGGTGCGAAGGGAGCAAGAATCTGTGATACAAGGTCGAGAACATCCTGATATGTAGCAATACCGAAGGAGTTGGTATTTGTGAGCTTGAGCTCATACTGATATTTGTAAACGATCTTGCCGTCAACTGTCTTAACAACATAGGTGTTTTCAAGAGCCGTCTCTTCGTCATTTGCGGGAGTACCGGCTGCTGTGTACCATACGTTGTCCCATGCGTCAGTTACCTTTGTGCCGTTTGCATATACGGGGATGTTTGCGCCGTTTTCGTCAACTGCATATTCGGGAACGGGCTTGCCGTTTTCGTCAACTGCATAGAGATTGAGTGTGCCTTCTTCATATGCGGGTGCAACATAATCTGCTGCGGGTTCGTCGGGAGCAACATACTTCTTGATAGTCTTGAGACCTTCGTATGCTTCTGCCCATGTATCGTAATCTGCAAAGTAGGTATTGAATGCTGTATTTACTTTCTTGAAGTCCTTAAGCTCGACATCCATACCTTCAATGATTGTGGGAAGAAGACCTACGATCATTGATACTGTTGCATTACCGCCAAGGAGATTTACAAGAAGCTCTACAAGCTGAGTTGCGAAGCCGTACTTCATTTCCTTAACGCCTTCATCGTTTGTAACTTCCTTATCCATCATAAGATCAGCAAGGAGGTTGTGTACCATTTCTTCAAGGTTTGCACCCTGGAGCTTGATATCGCCGAGAGCATCTGCGGGAAGCATGCCGATAACTGCAGGAACGATCTTACCAATAAGGCTATCGAAATCTTCAGGAAGCTTTTCCATCTGAGCCTTATCAAGGCCTGCTGCTTCGTAATCTATGGGTTCTGTTGTGCCAAGGTCATATGCATTTTCAACATCTGTCTTCTTAACACGTGCGTCCTCATATTCGATTTCGTACCAGGAAAGAAGGTCAATGAGAAGTCTCTCAAGAGCTTCGGGATCCTCAAATACGCCGTAGAGGAGAACTGTAAGAAGATAGTTGCTGTCTTCCTCGGTAAGAGTTGTCATTGCATCCTTGCCGAAGTCGAACTTGATAAGGTCACCGATAAGGTCACGGATACCGTCTGTGAATACGATATCATTGAGAACCTTGATAAGTACTGATTCGCGGTCAACAGTATAAACTGCAGCATCTGAAAGTGAGTGTGAACCGCCACGTCTGTCAGCATTGATTGTAACTGTGATCTTCTGTGAGGGATATCTGTCCCAACCGCTGTTGTCAGCCTTCATCACACCGGGAAGCCATGCAATTGAAGCAAGGTTAAGGAAGATGAATTCGGGATCGATAATTGTATTGAGAGCTGTACCGTTGATTGATACGCCTTCAAGAAGTTCAACGATGATATCCTTGAACTTGTAGTTTGAACCGTCACCACCTGAGAGGTCAAGTGCAGGTGCGGGATCAGTAAGTTCGGAAATAATTGCTTCGCCTGCGGACTGGCCAGCGTCAGCCTCTGACTCTTCAATTACGTTAAGAACGTATGCTGCAGCTGCACCACCTGTTGTTGCCTGATCTTCGGGCTTGGTGCTGTCGGATGTTTCGCCTGCCTTGTCGTTCATATCCTTGATAAGGCCTCTGAGGAGATCCTTAACCATACCGAGAAGGTCAATCTTATAGATATCCTTAACCATTTCGGTAATTGTAGTTACAGGTACAAGGAGGTTGTCGAGAATTGCATCTACGCCGTCACTTTCAATGAAGTGAGCAAGGTAGGGGATAATTGTAAGAAGGGTATTAACAGGTCTTGCACAGAGTGAATCTACAAGTGCAAAGAGTGCATCTGTGATTGTAGTAAGCATAATCTTACCGTTATCATCACCTGTGCCGAGTATACCGTCTGAACCGTATACTGTTGCCTTATAGGTTGCATAGTCTACAAGCTTATCAGCCTTAAGGAAGTATTCACCTTCGTTTTCGTTAGCTGTTGTAAGATCATCTGACCAAGTACCATCAGCATTCTTGTTTGCACGGAGTGCGGGAATACCGAGAGCCTTGATGAGAGGAAGAACAAAGCCGTCATAACCTGCTGCGCCCTTGATTGAAATCTTGTCGAAGAGAGTGAGCTCGCCTTCGCAGAAGAGTGCTGCAAAGATGGGAGCAAGAGGCTTAATGCAGTTCCAGAGAACGTCTACAAAATCGTCACGAGTCTGGAGACCCCATGTTGCACTGATCTTGACAGCAGTCTTCTGCTTGTCGGTATCATACATTTCAGCCTCAACGAGATGCTTAACTTCTTCGTTTTCATCAGTTTCAGGATCGTCAGGAGTTTCGATCCATTCAGTCTTACCTGCTTCTTCGAGCCAGACTTCCTTATCTTCAAGCTCACCTGCAGCATTCTTTACTGAATAGGTGTACTTGTACTCTGTTACCTTTACGGTTGAGGTTTCACCGGTTGTTTCGTCAGTTACCTGCTTGTCAACCTTGCGTTCAGTCTGCTTCTGAACCATATCAGCGATTACATCAATTTCTTCTGTAGCTGCATCGCCATCGTGGTCAAGCTTTGTAAGGCCCTTTTCATCTGCAAAGTAGGTTGCAGTTACTTCGCCGTCTGCGTTCTTGACAACATACTGATACTTGGAGTTAGCCTTAACAACTTCGTCCCAGCTGATCTTTCCGTCTTCGTTGAGATCCTCTGCCTTATCGATAGTTGCAGCAAGCTGAGGAACGTTAGTCTTGAATGCTTCGGGTGTAAGGTCATAGCCTGAGCCTGCGAGGATATCAAGAACGATGTTTACGATCTGTGATGCACCTTCGCCGCCAAGGAGACCAATGAGCATATCCATAATGCTGTTAAGACCCTTATCGTCATAGAGATATGTCTCAAATACAGCGTCTACAATGCCCTGGAGAGTGATTGTGTCATCTGTTGTAATGCCAAAGAGCTTATTGAATGCACCGCTTTCATCTTCTGCGGTAGCGGGATCATCTTCCTTAGCAAGCATATCCTTAAGGATTGAAAGGTTAAGAATCTTACCTACAAGTGCATCAAGGTTATCAATTGTTGCGCTTGTCTTTACACGTGAGATTTCTGTAACTTTTTCTTCGCCTGCTGCAAGGTTCTTGTTGTGTTCAAGAACTTCTTCATGTGTATCGAAGCCTGCATCTTCATAGAATTCGAAGTGATTTTCAGCTTCGATTTCCTTAAGCTCAACTCCTACAATCTGCTTTACATCATAGTCTGTAAGAAGTGATACGATGAGGTTAACAAGTGCGTTGGGATTATTGAATACATTTGTGATGATTTCATCAAGAAGCTCAGCATCGCTTGTGTTTTCATCTGTAAGATCATAGCCGAGAAGTGAACCGATAACTTCCTTGAGAGTGTTGTTCTCGAAGATGAAGTCAAGAAGGAACATAAGAACTTCTGCCTTACTTACGTGTACAGAACCTGTTGAGGAGATGTATACATAATCAGCATAGTTTTTATAAATGTATTCATTTGCTAAGCCTTGCTTTTCGCTTACGGGATCACCGAGAGCTGCAATTGACTTAAGGAAGCCCTTGAGGGTACCTGCACGGCAGTCTCTTGCCTGCTGACGCATCTGCTTGATCTGCTCAGCTGTAGCGCCGCCGTTCTTTTCGAGCTCAGCTGCATCCTTAAGAAGCTGCTTAGCCATATGCTCATTTTCCTTATTAAGGAAGAGAACGAGACCGTACTTTCCTTCGTAAGGATCATCTTCACCAACAATGCCTGAAAGGTCAAATTCAAGGTTTGTAATGAGTGAAAGAATTGAATATGTGAGGTTAAGGTTTGCATCAACGTTTGTTACAAGATTACCTGTATCGGGATCAATGTACATGAAGCCGCCAAGTGATTCCTGGAAGTTTGCCCAGTCACCTGTTGCAAGATAGTCGATGAGACCTGCACCGATTGCGTTTACATCAAGGTCAATGATTTCATTGAGTCTGTTTGTAAGAGTTGTAACGGGAACAAGTACACCGTTGAGAATTGATGTAAGACCGTCAGCATACAGGAAGTATGCGAGAGTGGGAAGTGCGTTTGCAAGTGTTTCAACAGGATAGTTACAAAGGATTTCAACGAAGTAGAAGATATAGTTAACTACATTCTTAACTGTGTAGCCAACGCCTTCAGGATTGATTGAACCGTCTGCGTTGTAAACCTTTGCCATATACTCATCTCTTGTCATAAGATGCTCAATGGGATTACCGCCGGCATCCTTTGTCTGGAGCTGGCTGAGTTTTTCTGCGCCGAGCATTTCGATAATAGAATCAAGACCGAATGCACGCATCAAGGGAAGGAGGTAATCGTCATAACCGAATCCGCCTTCGATGTTGAGTGTATCAAAGAGTCTGAGAGCATCGCCTGCAAAGAGTGTTGAGAATACAACTGCAAAGGGTTCAAGAACATCCCAGAGTGTGTTAATGAATTTAACCTTTCTGAGAGTAAATACGTCTCTTGATTCGGATTCGCCCGCTATTATATCGTCGATATCCCATGACCACTCACGTTCACCGATGTCTTCAGAGTATACGGGGCTAAGGGTGTAGTAGATGTTCTCACCCTTGTCATTGTCTTCACCGCTGTCAAGAACAGTCATCTGCTGATATGCACCATAGTATTCCTTTACTTCACCATCTGCGTTTGTATAGGTATACTTATAGCCTTCAGCTGTCTTAACCTGCGGATATGCTGTTGAAAGAAGAGCGGTTTCATAAACAGTTACATTTGTTTCGTTGCCGTCTTCATCAAGAACCTTCTTGTCCTTTGTATCTGCTACAAGCTTCTTGGTAACTGTACCGTCAACAACCTCTGTCTTACCTGATTCATTAAGCCAGATAACTTCTGCTGTTTCTTCACCGTTATCGTCAAGAACGATATACTTGTAGTAGGTAACCTTTTCGATAACGCCTTCTGCGTTCTTTTCTTCGCGTTCTTCAGTAATCTGAATCTGAACAGCCTTCTTCTTGGGCTGACCGTCAACAATTACAAGGTTACCGTCATCGTCAGTCTCGTAAAGTTCATAGCTGTGGTTCTTATAAATCTGAACAAATGTAAGCTCGACTTCATCGTTTTTATCGATATTACCGTCACCGTTAATATCATCTGCCTTATTGTTGTGGTCGGCATCAAGATAATACCAGTCCATCTTACCGGTTTCGCTTTGGAGTTTTCCGTCTTTCTTGTAGAAGCCGTAAGTGAAGTAGTCATAGATAGCCGTAGGCTGTGACTTGTCAATCTTACCGTCTGCGCCCTTCTTGTACATGAATGCATCGAAGGTCATATCAAATCCGGCAGCCTTGAGAGCCTGCTGAATTATCTTTGTTGTGCTTGTACTGCCACCTTCACCGAAGAGACCGATAATAGCATTTGCAAGCCATGTAAGACCGTCATCCTTAAGAGCATAGTCAAGAGCAAGACCCTTAAGAAGACCCCAGAGTCCGTCGTCACCCTGAAGTGATGCAACGAGATCTCCACCGATAACACCGTTTGACTGAAGAGTTGAAAGGACATCAGGAACAGCCTTACGGATAACATAGTCAAGGTTTTCGATTGTTTCGTTAACGTCAGCTTCTGTGAAGAGAACGTTGCCGTTTTCATCAACAGGCTTTGTTGCCCAATCATAACCGTCGTGCTTGATACCGTACTTGTCAAGAGACATAGCATCAATCTGGTCTTCGAGCTTAATAAGCTCTTCATCAACACGGTTGATGATTTCGTAGAAGTAGAATGCACCTTCTTCAGGCAGATAGTCTGTAAAGATGTCAATTATAATACTTGTAAGATAGTCAATGTATGCACCGCCGGCAAGTTTGTTTTCTGTGTCGGGCTTACAAAGGTTGTTTTCTATCATTGTGATGATATCTCTTACGCGCTGGTCGGCTTCAAGCTCTTCAGGAGTCTTGTTTTCGCCTTCCTTATTGAATATACCTTCAACAAGGCCGCCGATTGCGCCGACAACATCCTTAGTAAGAAGAGTTCTTACAAGTGTGATGAAGAATTTACCGGGCGCACCGTAAAATCTTGTGAATTTAGAAGCGCCATGACGGTATGTCGTTGCGTTAAGGTCAACTGTTGCAGAGTCAGCTGCAAGCTTACCGAATTCGAAGATAGCAACACTGGAGCCTGTGCCTTCATCAAGACCTGCAAGGCCATTAATAAGATTGTTAATAAGTGATTCAATATCAAGGAATGAGTCAAGAAGCTCGTTGATATCAAGGTTAACAAGTCTTGCAAGAACAGGGTCAACAATCTCAAGAACCTTTGTTACGGGAGCAATAAGGTTCTTAACTGCGATTGAGAAGTTACATGTGTTCTTACCGTTTTCACCCTTGAAGAGATAAAGGTTGTATGCAATGTTGGGAAGACGTGAGAAGAGAACAGTAAGAGGAGCGTCAAGAAGACCATCAACAGTGCCGTCACTTGTACCGAAGAGAAGCTGTCCGATAGCATAAAGTAAGGGTTTGAGAGGTGAGTTCTTGGTAACAGCAAATCTCTTTGTAATTGTTTCTCCGTCCTTAATAATTGTACCGCTTGAAAGGTTATCAACATTTACGTTTGCGTCATTTTTATAACCAATCGGACTTATGCCTATAGCTGCAGTGTAAACATAGTTATCGAAGCTATTCTGGCTCATGCAAGCTGCATCAAGCATAAGAGCTTCAAGAATTGCAACAATACCCTTTGAATAGCCGTTTTCACCCTGGAGCTTAAGTTCGTCAAAGAGTGTAATATCCTGACCGGAAAGAAGGAATGCAAGTACAGGGTTAAGGGGATAGAGAAGGTCACAGAGCATTTCAGCAAAGCGGTTGAACTTTTCGATAACGTCTGTTGTGTTCTCATCGAACCATACTGTGCCCTTAGGTGCACGGATATCACCCCAGGTCATATTCTTGAGCTCTGCTTTCGTAGCGGCGTGTGAGCTGAGAGTTTTGCCTGAGAATTTCTCTGCCTGTGATTTGAGCCATGTAGCAAGATGTGTATTGGCGCCTGCAGTCTTAATGAAGGCAGCGGTTGTGCCTGTCTTCTCTTCATAAGCGGTATCTGAGAAGAGCCCGTAGAAGCCTGCGGGAGAAATGTCAAGGTTGAAGTCGCCAAGTGCACCGAGAACTTTGTTAAGAATGCTTTCAGGATCAGCAAAGAGACCGCCAAGAAGACCCTCGTTAACTACGAAGCCTTCGATTGTGTCAGTTTCGTTACCGTCAGCATCAAGGGCATACTTAACCTGGCGTACGATTTCAACGTCGCCGTTTGCATCGTAAGCAAGAGGTGCAGATTCGCTACCAGCTGTAATGTAATATGTTGTAGTAGTTGTGTTGCCCTTACCGTCGGTGTAGGTCTGGGTCATAGTCTCACCGTCGGTGTGAGCCTGAATAGCTGCACCTGCGGCATCCTTAGCCTTTGTGGGAAGACCGTTACCGAAGACAAGGTTCATAATCATATCAACGAGGTCATTACCGATAACTGTATCGAGAACAACTGTTTCAAGTGTAACAGCATCAAGGTTACCTTCTGCGATAGCCTTTTCTGCCTTTTCAATAACTGCTTCGAAGCCAAGGTCACGGATAGCATCAACACCAAGAAGTGTATCCTTAAGAGCAACGAAGAGTGTGGGAACAAGCTTAGCAATAGTCTTGTCAACATTTGCAACTGCAAGGTTTGCCTTTGCAAGAAGGTCTGCATCTGTGAAGCCTGTACCATAACCTGCTGCAAGCTCATTGGCAGTTACATCCTTGTTACCTTCGGAAAGGTACTTCTGGAATACTGTACCATACTTAAACTGTGATGCACCACCATCAGTGAGGTATGGTGTAAATTCTGTACCTTCAGCGTTCCATTTACCCCAATCATTAGTATTCTGCGCGGGATCCTGGAAAGACTCAAAACCAATTACATAGTCATTGAGCAAACAGATAATGATAGCCATAAGGGTATCAGCCTGACCGTCAACAAGAGGAATGATTGTATCAAGTATGCTTGATTCCTTGCCTGTTTCGGGGTCAACAGTCGGCTTAATAAGACCGTTGAGAAGCGGCATAATTGAATCAAGTGTGCCGTCGTTAAGAAGCCAACGAAGAAGTACAAGCATTGATGTACCGGCTTCGGCATAAATATGATAGTTAGTTACAGAGCTGAAAACACCGGGAATTGTAATCGATTCTGCTGTGGGATGGTCACCGCCCTTAAGTGAGCCGGTAGCCATAAAGCGGTTAACAGGAATCTGAAGTGGAATCTCAGCTTTTGTTCCACCATTGAGGAAAATCCAGTCAAGGAAAGCATTGTTGAGTGTTTCGTTTTCTGTTGTGGTTGGATCGTTTTCCTGAACCATAAGGCCATAGAGAGTTGCTGTCAGAAGTCCGGGATTCTTAAGATAATAAGTATTACCATCAGCTGAAGATTTCCATGCAGCAGGCTCGGTATCGCTGGTTTTATTAACTGTTACCTTATTACCAAACTCATCTTCTTCGGTAACCTTTGTAACCTGCATCAGCCACTTATCAGTCGTAGTGTTCATATTTGGCTTGCTTGTTACTCGCTCACCACCTAAAAGAACACCCAAAAGACCGTTTATACCCTTTGAAAGATTCTCCTGATTAAGACCAAGTCCCTCAAGAAGAGGCATAATGATCTGTGAGAGGTTCAGTTCTGTAACGTCAAGATTAACAGTAATTCCCATAGGCTTGATTGTTGCATTAATATCAACATTAATATTTTTCAGCTTAGGAATAAGCTGGTCATACTCAAGCATAGTAAGAAGGTTAGGAAGAAGCTCTGCGATTGTCTTAACGGGAGATACAAAGAGAGTATTTTCTAACCAATAAACAATGGGTTCAAGAACATACTTCCAAAGTGTAACACCGGAATCTTTTATTGAACCGACTGAAACCCTACCGTTACCCTTTGCATAGGAACCGGAAGCTGATCTGATGTCGGCTTTATTGTGATAACCACCGGGATTAGTATTTACATTGTAGAATCCTTCGATACCAAGAAGTCTGTAAAGAGGAATAAAGAGACGATCGTAAAGAGCATCACCAAGTTCAGATGCATGCAGTGTAGCGTCAAGACCTCTACCGTTACCAACAGCAAGAATATCTACTTCACCGAAAAGGTTTGAAGCTTCACTGTCACCAGGGGACAAAGATTTCTTTGTAACAAGCTCTGCGAGAGGAACGTGAAGACCGCAGGTTGCAACAGCAAACGTTCTGTAAAAATCGTCCCAGTCATTAACATGCCATGCTTTTTTACTGTCGAAGTAATGATCTTCATTTGTACAGTTTGCACCGTCATTACAGAATGGGAGCTGCTTTTGGCCATTTGCCTCGCCCCAATATCTTGCATCAAGAGCCTGACCTGCAGATGAGCCTTCGGTAATTACGTTACCGGGTCTGTATTCAGTTCTGTTATCATTAGAGATGTTGTCAGCGTATGTAAAGCCCTTCCAATAAGATCTCCATTCAGTAGTGTCATCATTACACTTCTTATCTATAGGAGCCTTATCAAGAACGTAAAGAATATCTGTATAATCATACTCAGCATGACCGGTTGCACCAAAAGCCGCACCGGTAAAGTATTTGTACCAGTCAACATAATAATCCTGTGCTATCTGCTGATATGTTTTATTTGTATCACCTGTAAGGGGGTTAGTCCAGTTTTCTACATAGTCATGAGGCATTACTGGAATAGCCATATGAAGAATTTCAGGAAGCCACTGCCATCCGTCCTTTGTAGCAACAACAACATCGAATGCAGCACCGCCAAAGTTGTAAACTGCACCACCAACAGTTTCTGAAAGAAGCTTGAAGAGCGTTGTCTGAAGAGAACCGCCCCAAAGAAGACCAACGATGGTGTTGATGAGAAATTCGCGAAGGTTCTTACAAGGATCACCGGCCTTAACCGTTGTTGTGCCGCCTTCGGGATTCTTGAATGTGTAGTCAAATCCCCATACACCGAGGAAACCTACAGTTGCACCGGTTTCTTCGTTCTCTTTAGCTGTAAGTGAGTTAAGGAGGGTACCAAGGTCATTAGAAATAAGAATCTTATCAAGATCTTCAACAGCAAGGCTCATAAGATCTTCAATACCACCTGCTGTAATCTTACCGTTCTTTGTTTCGATACCTGTCTGCTGAACAAGCTCGATATCGTTAACAAATTCACGTATCTTGTCAACACTTACGTTACCGAGCATGCTTTCCCATGCGTATGCTGAACCGGTTACGTTTTCCTGACGGAGAATGTAAGCAAGGAGCTTCTTGTCAACAACCTGTTCGTTTGCATTGGTATATGCAAGATTACGAAGGTTATTAAGTCCGGTTTTGAATGCGTAGGCCTTATCAAGATAGCCTCCTGAGGTGTAAATCTTGTTGTAAAGGGCAGAGATATCTTCCGGCTTTACATCACCTGTTGCGGGAACATATGCGGGATCATCAGCAAGGAATGCACCTACAACAGAATAAGTGCCGTCTGATGAGCTGATAGCATTAGCCTTTGAAATGATTACTTCAAAATTGTAGTAAGCAACCTTACCGGCTTCACTGATGTACGTATCAACAATTGAAATGGCATCATAGTAAGCCTTTGCAGCTGCTGCCTTAAGAGTATGTACATATGCTTCGTACGCATCAAGTCCATCAGGATAAATGGACTCATACACAGCCTGCATTGAAGCTGTGTTCTTAAGTGAAAGAGCCTTATTATAATAGCCGATAAACTCCTGAGCTATTTCATAAACAGCACTGTAGCTACGACCTACAAGAATGGTATTTGCCATAATGCTGTCCATAGCAGCCTTGTCCTCACGGTATGTTGAACCGTAGATTTCAAGTGAGAGTTCACCAACCTTTGATGCAACCTTGTTGTAAAGAGCTTCTGTGATAGCATTATCTGCAGCTGTCTTGCTTTCGGCAATATCTGCAAAGGTAGCACCTGTAAGAACATAGTTGTCTATATTGCTGATGAGTTCTGATGCAGCTTCAAGCCAGTTAAGGTTTGCCCGGTATTCTTCTGTGTCTTCCCAAGCCTGACCTTCAGCGAGTTCAACATCGTTCTTTGTCTTGAGTGAGTCAACACTTGTAGCAAGTGCAACAAGCTCATCAGCGTACAACGGAGCATAAGCCTGACCTACTTTAACGCCAAGCTCTTTGAGATATGTCTCTACCTTGCGGCCTGCTGCACCGATGTAATCAGCTTCCTTCTCATTTACGATCTGATAAACGAGAACGCTGAACTGGTCGTTATCCATTTCCTGAATAACAGTTTCAACTGCTCGCTTATGATCACGGAGCTGTTCAGCTGTCATTGCTGTTGTACTTGTTGCCATAAGGTTATCGATACGTTCCTTATAAGCATCAGCCTTGGGCTCAGCCTCTGCACGTGCACCGGCATTATCATACCAGGCCTTTGTTTCTGTATATGTTTTACCAACTTCGGGTGCAACATAGTGATCCCAGATTTCAGCTTCTGTATAGCCGAGACCTGCGAGTGCCATTGTTGTATCAAAGAGAGCGAGAAGGTTTGTCATATCAGCAAGCTGCTGTGTGGTAAGCGTGCCTGCATTGAACCAAGTCTTAAATGCATCAGCGGCAACACACTGCTCAAGAACACCCTTGATAACAGCTACATCAGTACCTGCTTCAACAAAATCTTCAGTTGTGAAGCTGATATCGTCAGCAGTTGAAAGGGTATAACCTGTAGCAAGCTCACCCTTAGGAGTGAACTTTAATGTTGCTTTTGAATATGTCTTGTCTACAATGGAGGCTACATCCTTAAAGGCAAGCAAATCAAAACCGGTACCAATGTTGAGAGTAACGGTTTCCTGAGTTGCAAATGTGCCTGTTGCAGTTGAGCCGAACTTGTAGTATTCAAGAATAGCATTATAGTCAGCAACGGGATGTCCGTTTGAGCCTGCATAACCTGCTGCATCGAGCTTAATCTTCTCGACCAGGTCTACATAGGTCTTATTAGTGGCAACTGTGCCCTTTGCATAAGACGCAATGGCTCTTGAGACTGCAAGCCAACCTCCGTTTAAAGTGTCACGTTTGACTACCCATTCAGAGCCATCCTTGACAGGAACGCCGGATGTATCCCTCTTGGACTCATCCGCAACTGTAGCCTTGTCAATGGCATCCATAAGGCTGTCATAGTGCATTACGATTGCGCTGTAAATGTCAGCTGTGGTATTTGTTGCTGCAAATACGCTGAAAGATACTGACATTGTGGACATGATCATGATCACGGCCAACAGCAAACTTAACGCTTTTTTACCAACTTTCATAAAATTTTCCTCCTTAAATGAAAGATTGTATATGATCTAAAATAGGATTTCTCAGCGTCAAAAATAACGCTTTTAAAGCGAATTTCCCTAAAAAAGGGTGCAATTCGCCCATAGAGACACCTATAACTATAGTAAGTATATCATTTGAACTCAAGATTTTCAATATATTTTTTAATTTTTTTTTAATTCTACATTTTGCATAGATGTATTAATTTTAATTTGTTTAGTTTAACAAATCTGTTATTTTGACAAAAAAACGAGGTCTCTTTTAGTAAAAGGGACCAAAAACGATATCTTGTGTTTTAAGACACTACTGCCACAAGATGTACCAAATTATATGTTTTCTGTAATCATTTTTCTTTTCAGTCAATAAAGAAAGGCATCTTCCGAAGAAGATGCCTTTCTGAAGCCCGGAGGCCGTTATTTAATTAGCCGTACATCGGGTCGGGGTTGCCGCAGCACTTGAATTCGCCTGTGAAGAGCTTGATAATCTTATGGAAGAATCTGAAGATTGCACCCCAGACATTGTCACGATGGCAAGCACATGTGCAGTTTGCCTGATCTGTGTAGCTGTATACGCCTTCAAGATTGCCGTTTGCAACAGTTGTAAGTGTAATTAAGGTTTCATTTGCATAACACTGATATGCATCATCCTTGTCAACTCTGAATATAGCAATACCGTTTGCATTTGTTGTGCCATAAACCGCTGCGCCGGTGCTGAGAGATCTGATTTCAACCTTAATACCTGAAGCGGGTTTGCCATTATGCTCGGCATATACCTTAACTTCAATTGTATTGTCGTTATACTTAAGAGTTTCCTCTGTAGTTGCACCGCAGGTCTCACACTCATACTTAACATAACCGTCTCTGTCAGGAGTAGCTTCTACACGAGTGATTTCTTTATACTTATGATCAAGAGGCTTGCCTGTTATATCATAGTAATAGTCAACAAATTTACCGTTGACCTTTTCAGTAAACTCTCCGTTGCCGTCACAGTCACAGTAATATCTTGTACCGGTACCGTTTGTGCAGGTAGCTGCTGCAAGCTCATAGCTTGTGAATGTATGAGGAGCTTTGTCAAACTTTGCAAGGATATAGAGATCGCACTGTACACTTGTAACAGTAATGTCGTGAGCTGTGCCTTCATAGCCTTCCCATCCGCTGAAGGTGTAATGATAGTTTACATCACACTCCTTAACAGGAATGCTTCCTTCGAATTTAACACTTGAACCTGCAGGAACCTTTGTGGAGATCTGAATCGCATTCTTTGCATCATATGCGAAGATTACACTGTACTCTCTGATTGTCTTGTCAAACTTTGCAACAAATTCATAGTTCTTTGTGATAGCAAGATTTGTGAAATCTACAACTGCTTCTGTTGCATCACCCTTTTCAATCCAGCCTGCAAACTTATAATCATACATTGAGTCTGATTCCTTGGAGGGAGCTGCAGGAAGTCTTGTTGCTGCAATTATTGTGTTCCAGGGAATGTAGCTGATAGTCTTGAGATCTTCTGTGTCATCAGCATACTTGAAGAATTTGATTGTAAATGTTGTTGTATTTTCGTCTTTGGCCTGACATCTTTTACACGTTCTGACGCTCTTGCCGTCTTCGCCGGCTACATAATCACCCCAATCATGACCGAGTGCTTCACCTTCAGCCTTTGTATAGCTGTATCCGCAAGTACAGGTATAGGTATATACTGCCTTGTTTGTACAGTCTGCAGCAGTAAGAAGAGTCTTGCCGCCTGCATGATCGTATGTATGAAGAACGGGGTCAAAGTTAGGTGTTGTGTAAATGTTGCTCTCGACCTTTGCAAGCTGAGCATCTCTGTTCCATTCTTTGAACTCATAGTGATACTTTGTATCGTATCCCTTTTCAACATCAAAATCATTGCGAACATCAGGTGCGGGATCACCGGCTGTAACGGTGTAAGTGTGAATGATGTTGCTGCTTGAGTAAGCGTATGTAACTGCATACTGCTTCTTAACCTCTGTATATGTTGCCTTGAGGTTGATGTTTGCACCGTCGATTGTTACCTTATCGGTGTAAACCTTATCTCCTGTTGTTTCCTTCCAACCTGCAAACACATACTTAACAAGATTGGTTTCTGCCTTTGAGGGACCGTCTACAAGTGCAACTTCGTCACCATTATGGAGGTAACCAACTTTCTTGAATTCGGTTGTGCCATCTTCCTTATAATATGTAATTGTATAGTTTACATACTTTTCTGTATAAACTGCATAGTAAGTAGCATCGCCCTTAACCTCGATGGGGAAATTAACTTCGGTATATGTTCCATCAGCATTCTTGGTTGCCCAATAAGCGAACTTATAGGTCTTTGTTGCATTATCCTGCTTGAAAGCTGTCTCAACTTCGTCAGCACCGATTGATTCACCAACGAAAGTACTGATTGCCTGAGTGCCCTTGAGCATTTCGGGAACATAGCCGATCTCATTGGGGTTACCTACTGCAGGAACTGTGTATGAACCGCCATTGAAGTCGAAGGTGACAGTTGCAGCAACGGGAGGCTGATAATCTGCTACTTCCTCTCTCTTGGTATGATTGCTATCTTTTCTACATACATAGTCCTGATAATACTTACCATTTTCTTCGTATACTTCACCGCTGATCTTCCATGCGTGAGCTGTTGCAGGAATCTCAACTTCCTTGCCGTCAAAACCGGTTACTTTGCCATCAACCTCAATGGGCTCACCGATGTCAACACCGCAGACTGCACAAGTGAGGATCTTTGAACCGGCAACTTCACATGTTGCGTCAGCGATTACTCTGTACTCGCCTTCACTGTGACCAAGTGCATCAAGTTCTTCAACTATTTCTTTATAACCACAATAACGGCAGGTCTTTGTCTTTTCACCCTTTTCAGTACATGTGGGTTCAAGAGTTACCTTTTCACGGTAGAACTTGTGGCCGTTTTCTGTATCAACAGCAATATCTTCAGTTACTCTGTAACCGCACTTTGTACAATCCTTGTGTTTTGAACCTGCAACCTTACATGTTGCTTCTTTGTCAATTACCCATGCATCATCTGTATCATTGCCGTTGGCATCCTTAACCTTTTCATAAGTATGAACACCTGTAGCTTTAAGATGCTCAAGGTCTTCAGCTGTAAGGGAAACAGGCTCTTCCTGACCTTCTACATTCTTCTTTGCCTGTGCAATTGTAGCTGCATCATCTGTAGGCTTAAGCACGAGCTTAATACCGCAGTTGTTTTCACAGACGTATGTTCTTGTACCATCGTTGATACAGTCAGGATCCTTATCAATGAAGTTTGTTATATAACTGTGACCGAGTGCAGGAAGTACTGTCTCATTTGCCTTTGCACCGCAAAGAGTACAAAGGTCATATCTTGAGCCTGCATTTTCACATGTAGCAGCAATTGTGTAGTTTCTATAGGAGTGGCTGCCCTTAATTTCAAAGATCTTAGTTGTTTTGTTTCCGTGCTTGTCAATAACAGTTACGGTATGAACGCCAGCCTTGTCACAAATGTATTCGCCGTTTGTAAGAGTAACCTTATCCTCATCAACGAATACCTTGAAGCCGTCATTATCATCAGTAACCTTAATTGTTGCCTCTGCGCAGAACTTTGTGCCGTAGCCTTCACCGCTTACTGCAATTTCCGCAGCTGTTGAACCGTAGCTGACAGAACCTGAGCTGAAGTAATTAACGTTTACTTCACCGTTTCCTTCACGGTCGGAAACCTTGATATAAATGATGTATTCCTTACCGTTAACAAGGTTAAGGTTTGAAAGAACATCTGTTGCGTTTGCATTGTAGATTGAAAGGAGAGCATCAACTGTTCTGTCAATTTCTGCCTTCTTCATCTGAGCTTCAAGACCGCCTCTTAAATAACCGTCATAATCAACAAGTGTAAGCTTCTTTTCAGCAAGAACTGTGTTGAGTGCTTCCTGTCTGAGAGCTTCATAGTTGTAGATTTCTGTCCAACCTTCTGTTACAATGGTAAGATCATCTATTTCTTCTTCGGAAACATAGTACTCGATCTTACCTACGCCTCTTGAAAGCTCACCTTCGTTATTCCAGGGCATTGAACGTGTACCTGTATCTTCAGCATTTACGATGAGCTGAGTATTAGGACCTACAAACTTGACATCAGTATAATCAATGCCTGCATCAAACTGAGCAAGTGTCCACTTATCTGTACCCACATAAATCTGACCGGTAGGCTCACCTTCATCAGCGATGGGAGCAATAGCCACATTGTAGTCGATTTCTGTACACTCTTCAACGATACGTCCTTCTTGATCCACACATCTGAAGTGACCGTAGCCGGGAACATTACAGGTGGGCTCTGCAACGACCTCATAAATCTGCTTGTTATGAGCTTCCGATGTATAGTCCGGCTTAACTGAAACATCAGCAGTGATTTTAGTTACATCTGCTCCACCATTGACATTTACCCACTTGTTGATAATATAGTGGTAGGTATCATCGGAAATCTTGGGAGCCTTTGCTGCGAAGGGCTCTGCATAATCAGCAATGTTTCCGCCATAAGGAATCTTAGCTTCACCAAGAAGAGATGTGCCGTCTTCCTTATAGAAGGTTACTGTAAGAACATTATCTACTTGCTCAAATACAGGATAGAAGTAGAGATGCTCTGCAGGCATTCTCATACCACGTGCAAAGATTACCTGCTCATCGTCAACAAGGATATCATTGCCGTCTGCATCACACTGTACCCAGTGCTTGAATGCCCATGTCTTACCTGTTTCAGGAGCATCATAGCTTACAGGATCGTT
The DNA here is from genome assembly GCA_015066015.1 of Oscillospiraceae bacterium. Lineage (GTDB taxonomy): Bacteria > Bacillota > Clostridia > Oscillospirales > Acutalibacteraceae > UBA6857. Next base: position 72,491 of record SVPE01000005.1, on the reverse strand, counting down.
GATTACTGCCTGCTGAATCTTTGCATTATACTGATAGTTACTTTCTGTATGAATTGCCTTAGCATCATTAAGCCATGTAACAGTATAATACTGAGGAGTTCTTCTGTAGGTTGCTTCGTAGGTTGCTTCGCCGTAGCAAACCTTTGAAACGTCGGGTGACCATGCTCTGAAGTCATAGATATACTCAACGTCAGCTGCCTTTGTGGGATTATCAGGAATTACAATTTCCTCACCGTAGTGATAATCTTTTTCAGAAACAACTGCGCCTTCGTTTACAAACATAACTTTATACTCTGTATAATCAGTTTCAAACTGTGCGGTGAGGTATGTGTCACCGGTGAATTTATCTGTACCGGGAACAACTTCGTTACCGCTTGCATCTGCCCAGCCTGTGAAGTTATAGGTACCGACAACATCAGCTTCCTTAACCGGTGTTTCATCTGTGAAAGCGGGAATTGTTTCACCTACAAAGAGACTGTTCTCTTTACCGTCGAGTTCGTCAATAAGGGTTCCGTCATAATTATAGAAGTGAAGGTCTGCATAATCCTTCTTTGTATATGTTGCATAATATTCAGCGTCACCGCTTGCAGTTGTCTTTATTTCAGGTGACCAACCTGCAAAGGTGTAAAGTGCATCCTCGGTATCGATTGTCGGAGCAACATCAGGAACAGTTACAGCTGTATTATGCTCATAAATATTTGCTTCCGGGTTAAGATGTACATCTGTTTCACCGTCAACATCCTTACCGTAGAAGTTGATGGTGTACTTTGCAGCTTCGCGATTACCGTAAGCTGCAGTAAGGCTCATATCACCGTTAACAGCGATTTCATCAAGCTGCTTTATCTCTCCGGTATTGTTTACCTTCCAACCAAGAAGGTAATATCTGTAACCGACAGCTGTGTAATTATCCTTAATTTCGGGCATAGTGGGCGCGTCATGCCAGTGGAAGCCCTCAACAACAATACTTGCAGAATTACCACCGTCAACTATGTAGTTATAAGTTACCTTGTATTCACGGGGAATCATTCTGAATACGGGAACATAGGATGCATCGCCCTTAACGATAAATTCGGCGCCATCCTTATGTGTGTAAACGATTTTTGCACCGTTTTCATCGTTGTCATATTCATCAACAGTGTAGAAATTCTTGCCGATATCCTTTGCCCAACCGATGAACTCATAGTCATATCTGTCGTCCTGAGCCTTGGTGGGATCATTAGCAGGAATGTTTGTAACATCGTCTCTGTACTTATAACCACTCCGTGTTGAAATAACCGTGCCGTTACCGTCTTCAAATGAAACGGTATATGTAGCAGCATCAGCCTTTCTATAAACTGCCTGGAAGGTTACGTCACCATGAAGAACGGTATCTTCGTTACCGTCAACAACGCTTTCATCGTAAGCTTTGATGATTTTCCAACCGTCGAAGGTATAATTTGTTGAACCGTCTGTATAGATAGGTTGGTTGTTGCTGTTGAACTTAACAGTTGAACCTGTATAAGCAGCCTTGACTGCAGCATTAAGTCCTGCATCACCGTTGTACATGTTTGATGCAGTCATATAGTTATTGTAACGACCTTCAACTGTACCGATAAGCTGATTGTCAGCTGTTACGAAGGTTGCAGTGATGGGAAGTGCCTGCCATGCAGCATACCAGGTTGTATCGCCGTTACCTGTAGAAGCTGCGGGAATGGTGGTTTCATTATCTTTAAACTTTGTTCCGCTGAATGAGGCATTAAGTCCTGTTGCATCAGCATTCTTTGTTGAATAGAAGCCCTTGAACTCAAATCCGTCCTTTGTTGCATAAGCAGGAGCCTTACCGATGATTGAACCGATGTTCATCTTTTCGCCTTCAAGAACGATCTGATCCTTAGCTTCAGAGTCATCGTTACCTATCTTACCACCGTTAGCATCAAAGGTTGCCTTGTAGGTGGGGAAGTCAACGGTAATGGTTTCTATACCTGTCTTTGTACCGCTACCGCCCGTTGCAGTCCAGTCTATATAAAGCTTTGCATTCTGTTTGCCCGAATAGAGTGTCTGGAACCAGGGCTTGATTGTAATGGTTCTGCTGTTACCGCTACCGGCAATTGTAGCATTTGAGCCAAGTGTTATACCATCGTCAACACGAAGATTGAAAGTGGAAGTAACTGTACCTTTCCAGTCAATACCATAATCATCAACAAAACCGCTGAGAGAAATTGTTGATGTTGAATTTGTACCGGAATTTATCTTAGCAAGTGTATGTGAAGTGGGGTCAAGAGTTGCAGTTGCTGTGTTGAGGAAAGGCTTGGTCCAGTTAGTAGTAGGGTCAACAGTACCCCAGTCACCGCCGCCGGCCTGAGGATAGTTTTTTGAGGCACTGCCCCAGGTTGACTTAAATGTCCAGTCACCTGTACCAATCGTTCTGCCTGCTATTGTGATCGACTGCAATACCATTTCAAACTGACGCATACCCTCGTTGTCGATTGTGATAGAAATATTCGTCGGGAAGCCGGGAATCTCCTGGGACCAAGTAACCGAACCTGTATTACTTTTAAGAGCATCCATACTATATTCTTTACTGGTCGAGGATCCGGTTCCGTTATTAGTTGTATAAGTAACCGTTACTTTTGCAGAACCGCCGTTAACCTCGTCTTTAACATCCCAAACAAGAGTTAAAGGATAATATCCTGATGTTGCTGCCTCTGCCTTATCAGGTGCAATCCACACCCAGCAGGACAGAATCATAAGAACTGCCATTAAAAGAGATAAGCTTTTCTTTAAATAATTTTTCATTAAGATTTCCTCCTTAATAAAAATATGTCGTTATGTAAAACGGCTTAAAGACCGCATAAGCGATCCTTTTAATATTAACCGTCAGAACGAAACTTACCGTGCTCTTTTTACCCTCAGGTTGCCGCTTTGCGCAGTCCCTGACCTGACCGTTTTTCGCAATTTGGGCGCAAAAGGGTATATAGAGTCACTTTTAGTTAGTATCAGTATATCATTTCAAAATCAATAAAGTCAATATCAATTCTTAAAAACTTTTATAATTATTAAAAAATTGTGTCTTGTGACGAAAATGTTAATTCTTGTTTGGTGATTTTGACCTCTTGTGCTCCTTAATAATACTTTTGATGTTTATAAATACAAAAATCTCCCCCGAAACTACGGGGAAGATATAAAATATCTGTCTTGGCTGAAACTTTACTTCTTATTCACCATCTCTGTGTAAATCTCACAGATTTCGTTTGCCTCACCCTGGGCCACAAGCTGACCCTTTGTGAGAATAATTGCCTTGTTACAGATTTTCTTGACGCGCTCTGTGCTGTGCGAAACAAAAAGCACCGTTACGCCATCTGCCATCATATCGAGAATTCTCTGCTCGCTCTTATCTTTGAAAGCGGCATCACCTACCGAAAGCACCTCATCAAGAATCAGCACATCGGGCTTGACAGCCGTTGCAATTGAAAAGCCCAGACGACTCTTCATTCCTGAGGAGTAGCTCTTGAGCGGAGCATCAATAAACTCACCAAGCTCGGAGAATTCCACAATTTCATCATACTTTTCGTCGATAAACCTTCTTGAAAAGCCCATTGTGGCTCCGTAAAGGTAAATATTTTCCGCACCGGAATAATTCGGATCGAAGCCGGCACCCAGCTCAAGCATAGGAGCGATTACTCCCGAAACCTTTACTGTGCCCATTGTAGGCTTGAGTACACCTGCGATTGTTTTAAGAAGTGTACTCTTACCTGCACCGTTGAAGCCGAGGACACCGACACGGTCTCCCTTTTCTACTTTAAAGGAAACATCCTTCAGCGCCCAGAACTTTGTGTAATGCAGTTTCCTTGTAAGGAAACGAATTACATATTCCTTTGCATTGTCTACCCTTTCACGGTTAAGGTGAAAGAGCATACTTACATGATCAACCTCTATTGCATATTGTTTCATGTGAATCTTTCACCACCTTAAATATGAAGAATAAACTTATCCTGACACTTGTAGAATGAGATAAATCCGATAATAAGCATAACAACAGTAAATCCTATTGTGTACCAAAGCATATCGAAATTGAAATAAGCCGCAAATTCCGTCGAATGAAGCACCGCCGCGCGGAACATATCAATAATTCCGTACATAGGATTCAGCCGTAAGAGCTTTTCCTGCCAAGAGCCTGCTTCAAAACCGAGACGGTCAACGGTATATACAATCGGTGTAAGGTAAAAAAGGAGAAGTGTAAAAACATCGTAAAGATTTTCTACGTCCTTAAAAAATACATCGAGTGTACAAAGTATCATTCCGACGCCAAGCGCCATAAAAAACAGAATGATTACAGGGACAACAAAGAAAACAATCTGCCAGGAAATCGCAATCGGATTCTTGTTTATAATATTGAAAAAGAGAATAACTACCACAAGCACCACAAGGGATATGAGGAAGGTCACAAAGGTTGAAAGCACCTGTGAAAGGGGATATATGTACTTCGGAACATATACCTTTTTAATAATGGAAGCATTCGTGCGGATTGCACGCATTCCCCTCTTTGTACTCTGAGTGAAAAAGTCGTGAAGCAATCTGCCCGCAAGAAGATATACGGGATAATTTACAACCTCTGCAGAATTTCTGCCGAAAAGATTGCTGAAAACAATCGAAAGAACAATCATTGTCATCAGCGGCTGCAGAAAAGTCCAGAACATACCGAGAACGGAGTTTCTGTACTGAAGTTTCACGTTTTTCCTCACAAGCTCGCCAAGGAGGTACCGATACTTCATAAAGTTATCTCTGTGTCTGAAAACGGATAATTTTGAGGACAATTTTCTTCCTCCTTATGATTATTTAATAATATCTGTACCCATATAAGGAACAAGCACCTCGGGAATTGTTACTGTTCCGTCAGCGTTCTGATAGTTTTCGAGAATAGCGGCTGTGGTTCTGCCTACTGCAACACCTGAGCCGTTGAGAGTGTGAACAAGCTGTGCCTTTTCCTTAGGACCGTTCTTGAAACGGATTGATGCACGTCTTGCCTGGAAGTCCTCGAAGTTTGAGCACGAACTGATTTCAACGTATCTGCCGTAAGAGGGCATCCATACCTCGATATCGTAGGTCTTTGCTGACGAGAAACCGATATCACCTGTTGTAAGTGCAACAACTCTGTAAGGAAGGCCGAGAAGCTGAAGTACTCTCTCTGCATCGTTTGTAAGCTTTTCAAGCTCCTGATAGCTTTCCTCAGGCTTTGTAAACTTAACAAGCTCAACCTTATTGAACTGATGCTGACGGATAAGACCTCTTGTGTCTCTGCCGGCTGAGCCTGCCTCTGCTCTGAAGCAAGCTGAATATGCACAGAAGCTCATAGGAAGCTGTGTTCCGTCAAGAATATCGTCTCTGAACATATTTGTAACGGGAACCTCTGCTGTAGGAATGAGGAAGTAGTCGTTTGTCAGCTTGAAGGCATCCTCTTCAAACTTGGGAAGCTGACCTGTACCTGTCATAGAAGCTCTGTTTACCATAAAGGGAGGGAACACCTCTGTATAGCCGTGTGCAGTATGTGTATCCAGGAAGAAGCTGATGATTGCTCTTTCAAGTCTTGCACCGAGGCCCTTATAGAAATGGAAACGGGTACCTGTTACCTTTGCCGCTGTTTCGGGATCAAGAATACCGAGGTCGGCACCGATTTCCCAGTGTGCCTTAGCATCAAAATCAAAGCTTCTGGGCTCACCGTTTCGGCGGATTTCAACGTTTTCACTGTCATCCTTACCAACAGGAGTTGTATCAGAGGGTACGTTGGGAAATTCGTACATCATAGTCTTCTGCTTTGCAGCAAGATCATTTTTCTGAGCGTCAAGAACCTTTACTTCTTCCTTGATTTCATTCATTCTTGCCATAATTTCGCCAATGTCACCACCCTCTTTTTTAATCTGAGGGATCTTTTTGCTTGCAGCATTCTGCTCTGCCTTAAGTGCATCTGCCTTCTGGGTGAGAGCTCTTACCTGAGCGTCAATTTCAAGAATTTCGTCAACAACAGCATCCATGTCCTTGTTTCTTGTCTTCATTGCTGCCTTTACTTTTTCGGGATTTTCTCTGATAAGTTTAATATCTAACATTATTGATTACTCCTTTTTTATATACTGTACTTATTTACCGCCTGCAAGTGCCTCGAGTATTGTCTGAAGGTCATACTTGCTGAAAAATTCGATTTCAATTGTGCCTTTATTTGCAGATTTGAGGTGTATTTCTGCCTTTCTGCCAAGCTCCTCACGTATAGCAAGCTCGCATTCATCATAGAAGGGGTCTCTTTTTTCCTTCTTCTTGTCTTTGTCCTTTTCCTTGTGCTTTTTGTCGGAAAGGATATTCTTTACCATTTTCTCAACATCTCTTACAGAAAGGCCTTTTCTTATAATTTCATCAGCCACAAGATTAATTCTTGCTTCTTCGTTGATAGGTAGAAGTGCTCTTGCATGACCTGCTGAAAGCTTGCCGTTTTTCACGTAATCAAGAGTCTTTACGGGAAGAGCGAGGAGTCGCATGGTATTTGCAACGGCCGGGCGGGATTTACCTACTCTTTCAGCCGCCTCCTGCTGTGTGAGGTTGTAATTATCCATAAGCACGCGGAAACCCTCTGCTTCTTCAATAGGATTAAGGTCTTCACGTTGCAAATTTTCTATTAAAGCAATTTCCATGGTCTCATTTTCTGCCATTTCCCTTATAACTACAGGGACTTCTGTAAGACCGGCCATTCTTGAAGCTCTCCAACGTCTTTCACCGGCAATGAGCTGATATCCTCCGTCGGAAATAGGACGTACTACAAGAGGCTGGATAACACCGTGAATTTTTATACTGTCACAAAGCTCCTGCAAAGCCTCATCATCAAAATGCTTTCTGGGCTGATCTCTGTTAGGCTCAATTTCTGTTATAGGCAGCCTTAAAGGCTTGTCACCATCAGTTGTTGAATTGTCAAGAAAAAGAGCATCAAGACCCTTTCCGAGCCCGCTTTTCTTTATCGCCATAAGCTTCCTCCTTTATTTTACTGTTTTATTATTCTTTTTTAGAAATTCTTTTGTAAATTCATCATATGCCGTGCTTCCTTTGGATGTCCTGTCATAATAATAAACCGGCTTGCCGAATGACGGCGCTTCCGAAAGTCTTACATTACGAGGAATTACCGTACCGTATACCTTCTGAGGGAAGAAACGCTTAACCTCTCCCACCACCTGTTGTGTAAGATTCAATCTGCCATCATACATCGTCAGAAGAACACCTTCAAGCTCAATAAGAGGATTATACAGACGCTTCACCTGACGGATTGTATTCATAAGCTGCGATAAACCCTCAAGCGCATAATATTCACACTGAATCGGCACGATCACACTGTCACTTGCACAAAGTACATTGACGGTAAGCAATCCTAGTGATGGTGGGCAGTCAATTATTATAAAATCATACTCCCCTTTTAACGGTGCAAGCGCGTTTTTGATTCTGACCTGTCTGTCTTCCATATCAACAAGCTCAAGCTCTGCACCGGCAAGATTCATATTTGACGGAAGAAGATCAAGATTTTCAAACGGTGTATTTTTCAGTATTTCGGCTGCTTTTGTGTTTCCGACTGTCATATCATAGGTAGATTTGACAATTTCTCTTTTATTTATACCAAGTCCGCTTGTCGCATTTCCCTGAGGATCCATATCAACAAGCAAAACTTTATATCCATGATGACCTATAGTAGCGGCAAGATTTACAGCTGAAGTTGTTTTTCCTACGCCGCCCTTCTGGTTAACAATTGCAACGGTTTTTCCCATTGTGTCACCCTTTCCTGATGTTTTTTCTGTTCAATGGCTTATTATATCACATAGAAATGATATTTTAAAGAGCTTTTTTTAATTTTTATAAAATGTTTCATGTGAAACATTCTGAAAAAGACAGGAACCGCATCCTTAGGACACGGTTCCTGTCTTTTGTGGGGTGTGAAAGAGAAAGATATGATTATATGGAATCACCGTTTGCGGTGTTACCATCTGCGGGTTTAACAGCTTTGTACATCTGCTTTTTTGGTATTTTTATATGATAAACATAATCGTCTGCCTTTTCTTCTTTTTTTATGTCTGCTTTAATTCCTGCTTTTTTCATGGTGTCAACTGCATGATTAATTGTTTTAAGAAAGATTTTAACATCACTGAACATAGTTTTGGTTACCCTCTTTGCTGCCTTTTCGGTAAGAAGCTCTTCTATGTATTCCTCTGTCTGTACAACATTCAGTTTTTTTTCTATTATTTTTTCAAGTACAGGAAATATATTTTCTTCTTTTACCCTCAATAACGCCCTGGCGTGTCTCTCAGACAGTCCGTTTTCACAAAGCATTTCTCTTGCCTTTGCAGGTAATGCCAAAAGTCTCAGCTTATTTGAAACTGTAGACGGTGCTTTACCTAGCTGTTTTGCAACTTCATCCTGAGACAAACCGAAATCGTACATCAGCTTTTCTATTGCTGCTGCTTCTTCAAAATAACCAAGATTCTGTCTCTGGAGATTCTCAATCAAAGCATAAACGGCGGATTTAAAGTTGTTTGCCTCGATGACTATACATGGCACATTGAGCATTCCGGCAAGGCGTGAGGCTCTTAACCGCCTTTCACCCGACACAACTTCATATCCGTTTTCTGTTTCTCTTACGGTTATAGGCTGCAGTATTCCGTTAAGTCTGATACTGATTGCCAGATTAACAAGCTCTTCCTGATTAAAATTTCTGCGAGGCTGACTCGGATTCGGATAAATAATCTCATTAGGAATAAGCAATACCTGCCCGGCAGATTTCGGTTTTTCTGTTATCATTTCGTACCCTCCGGATAAAAATAACCTTTCCTTGCTGTAAAGAATATCACAACAAGAAAAGGTTGTCCACAAAAACCGTTTTACATTTTTCAACACAAAATACGGTTAAGATATTTTATTTTATAGGATTTTTTGCAATCTTTGCTGAAGGTCTGGGATATTTGTTGGAAGTTGACGAAATCTTTTTGATTAAAATAACTGTTCTTTCTCCGGCGGTTTCAAGTTCAAGGGTTTTCTTCGCTTCTATTTTACCGCCTAAAACAGAAATAGCTTTCTTTCCCTCTTCGATTTCTTCATCTGCCTTTGCACTTTTCATCGATATAAACGTTCCGCCGACTTTAACAAAAGGTATGCAATATTCTGAAAGATCCCGAAGATTTGAAACGGCTCTTGCCGTAGCAAAATCGTAAACCTCACGGTAATCCTTGCTCTGACCTGCTTCCTCTGCTCTTTTGTGGACTACATTTGCCTCAAGTCCTATATTTTCAAGTATATCTCTTATAACATTAAGCTTTTTGTTTGTACTGTCAAGAAGAGTAACATCAAGATCCGGTCTTGCAATAAGCATTGCTACTCCGGGAAATCCGGCTCCGGTGCCGACATCTATTATTTTAGCCCGTTGAGGGATTTCTACTGCTGAAAATACAGTGAGCGAATCAACAAAGTGTTTTATTACGATTTCTTCAGGATCTGTAATAGCTGTAAGATTTATTTTTTCATTCCATTCTACAAGCAGTTTCGCATAAATATCGAATCTCTCAAGAGCTTTATCATCAAGCATTACACCGTATTTTTCTGCTTTTTCCTTAAGTAATTTCTTTGAAATGAATTCGGACATACTTTTCACCTCTTAATTAAGTCCGTTTTTTGCAAGATATATAAGAAGTACTGATATATCAGCAGGGCTTACGCCGCTTATACGGGAAGCCTGGCCGAGATTTTCCGGTTTGATTTTATTAAGCTTTTCTCTCGCTTCACTTCTTAAACCCGTAACTTCTTCATAATCGTTTATCATTTTAAGGCTCTTTACCTCAAGACGTCTCATTTCTTCTACCTGTGCGAGCTGTCTTCTGATATATCCTTCGTACTTTATACCTATTTCTACCTGCTCGAAAATTTCATAGGGTAAATCAGGTCTGTCAGGATCAAAATCCTTAAGTGCCTCGTAATCGAGCTGGGGACGCTTCAGAAGCTCTGACAGTCGGCAACCCGTAACCAACGGTGATGTTTCACGTGAAACCAAAAGCTCATCGATTTCTTTGCTCATCGGTACTGAGACAAGGGATATTCTTTCTTTTTCCTCTTTGATAAGTCTTATCTTCTCCTGAAGGCGATGCCATTTTTCCTCACCTACAAGACCAATATCATAACCGTACTTTGTAAGTCTGATATCAGCATTGTCCTGTCTTAAAATAAGACGGTACTCAGACCGTGAAGTCATCATTCTGTAGGGATCAGAACAACCCTTGGTAACAAGATCATCGATTAGTGTGCCTATATATGAGGAGGCCCTGTCCAGAACAAGGTATTCCTTTCCCAAACATTTCTGCGCAGCATTTATGCCGGCGATAAGCCCCTGCGCGGCAGCTTCCTCATAACCGCTTGATCCGTTGAACTGACCTGCTCCGAAAAGACCCGGGAAATCCTTGAACTCAAGACTTGCATTGAGAGTAAGAGGATCAACACAATCATATTCTATAGCATAGGCCGTTCTCATAACCTGAACATTTTCAAGACCGGGAATTGTTTTTAAAAACTTAAGCTGTACATCCTCGGGCAAGGAAGAAGACATTCCCTGAAGATACATTTCTTCTGTGTTTTCACCGCAGGGCTCAATGAAAAGCTGATGTCTCTTCTTTTCTGAAAAGCGTACAATCTTATCTTCAATAGAGGGACAATATCTGGGACCGACACCATCTATTTTTCCACTGTAAAGAGGAGACCGGTGAATATTATCAAGAATAACCTGCTTTGTATCCTCGTTTGTATATGTTATGTAACAGGGTAATTTGTTTTCAGGTTTATATTTTCCGTCAAAAGAGAAGGGTACAACCCTTTCATCACCGTCCTGACGCTCCAGTCCGGAAAAATCAATACTTCTTCTGTTTACACGTGAAGGAGTTCCCGTCTTGAAGCGCCTTGTCGAAAGTCCGAGTTTTTTCAGGGACTCACCAAGTCTTGTTGCTGCAAACATTCCGTCCGGTCCACCGTCGTATACAACGTCTCCTACGTATATCTTTGAAGCAAGAAATGTACCTGTAGCAAGTATTACACACTTTGCATTGTAATTTGCTTCAAGCTGAGTTGTGACCTGCCATTTATCATCTTCCGTTTTTATCAGCTCAGTGATTTCTGCCTGGATGATTTCAAGACCTTGCTGCAATTCCATTACGTGCTTCATATATTCACTGTAACGTCTTCGGTCAATCTGAGCGCGCAAGGAGTGTACTGCAGGACCTTTTCCAAGATTAAGTATACGACTTTGCAAAGTGTTAGCGTCAGCAGCCTTTCCCATTTCACCACCAAGGGCATCTATCTCACGTACAAGATGTCCTTTGGACGTTCCGCCGATTGAAGGATTGCAGGGCATGTTACCTACCCAGTCCATATTAATTGTAAAAACGCCGACACTTACACCGAGTCTTGCCGCGGCAAGTCCCGCTTCTATACCGGCGTGTCCTGCACCAATTACAATAACATCGTATTCTTTTGCAAAGTATTTCATAAAATCACTGACCTTTGTTTTTCTCTCAATTCAAGAAAGTTTTCCACATTGTGTGTGGAAAACTCTATGATTTTTCTTCTGTTTTTATTTAATGGATTTATCTCGAACGATGCTTACCTCATTTTTAAGAATTCTATTCAACAGAATCAAATTTGTGACAAATATATAGATTCTGTAACACATATTATTCCGTTTTAGAACTATATCGCATTATAGAAGCATATTTATGATATCTGCAGGATTTTCAGCAATATATGTTGCATTGTGCTCAATAAACTCCTCTTTATTACCAAAGCCCCAGAGTGCTCCGCAGGAATCTACCTGCGCACCCGTAGCCCCATCAATGTCAAAACATCTGTCACCTACCATAAGCACTTCATTTCTGTCAGAAATAGCCAGATTTTCCATTGCTTCAAGAATAAGTCCTGTTTTTGAACTATGGTTGCTGTCATCAGTTTTAACTCCGACTATCACATCAAACAAATCAGTTATACCAAGAAAATCTGCTACACTGTAAATAAGATGCTCCGGCTTACTTGATGCCACACCGAGAAGGATACCTTTCTTCTTAAGATCTATGAGAAGCTCTTTCATACCGGCGTATAACTCACTTTCATAAATACCTTTTTCTTTATATCTCTCACGGTACCTTTTGATATAGTCACCGACCTCATCATCGCTTACGCCGTAAAAATGAGTAAAGCTATAATATACCGGCGGTCCTATAAATCTTTTAAGCTCCTCCATATCGGGTATCCGCTGTCCCATCTTTTCAAATGAGTACTGCAAACTTCTGAGTATACCCATACCTGTATTTACAACAGTTCCGTCAAAATCAAAAAGTATGCATTTATATTTATGCATTTGTCACTGCCTTTCTTTCAAGAGCCTTTTTAAGAAATGATTCAATTTTTACTGTGAAACGTTCGTGAGTGCCCTTGCCGATGAGACCTGCATTATCATATGCTTCAACGTCAAATGAAACTTTTCTTCCGTCAAAAGCAGTTACGGTTGCAATAGCTTTCACTTCTGCACCGACACATGTAGCTGCAAGATGTGAAACTGAAATCTGTGTTCCCACTGTGGAGATGCCCTCCGAAACATACTTGTCGCAAAGCTCGCTTGCGGCCTGCTCCATCAGAGCAATCATAAAAGGAGTAGCGAGAACATCAAGTGAACCGCTTTTTGCTGAAGCCGCAGTTATCTCATCAGTAACAGTAACAGAAACTTCATGCTTTGTACCAATTGCTATATCCATAATATGTCTCCTTTATAAATCAATCATCAAGACGGGAAACCAGATCGAATATCTTGATTCTGTTCTCATCAAGTACAATATTCGTATCCCCGTATACTGCATTCTGAACTCGTTGTGCGGCCAAAGGGAAATCGAGAATAACAACAGATGAATCCCCTACGTAGCCTGTTCTGAAAACATCCTTTTCACTAAGGAAAGAGTGAGAAACAAGTTCGTAATTGAGCCAACCGTTGGCCAGAGCCTGTGTTGCATAGGAAATTATCTGCATTTTAGTCAGGTCTGTCTTAACATATTGGAAAAGAAGATCAAGAACATCATTGAGCTGAGAAATAGAAGCATCCTTTATACTGTTGAAAAGAGATGTTATTACCATTCTCTGTCTTCTTGTACGGCTGACATCAGAGTCGGAGTCACTTTGTCTGATTCGTGAGAAGCAGAGGGCTTCAATTCCTTTGAGTTTTACTGCAGGACCCGGAACTATATTGAAAAGAGTAGTGCTATTTATATAATCTGCTTCATATTGCTGCACCTCAACAGTAACGCCACCAAGCGCATTAATGATATCAACAAAAGATGAAAAGTCAACTGCAACATAGTAATCGATGTCAATCTTATAATTTTTTTCGATTGTATCAATTACTCCACTGGGACCTCCATAGTAGTAAGAGGCGTTCATTTTATTATAGGTATCATATCCACCGGCGTTTGTATAGCACCATGCATCACGGAAAAACGAAATAAGATTAATTTGTTTTGTCTTCTTGTTGAGTGAAACAAGAATCATACTGTCAGAGCGCCCTCCGTTTTCAAGAGCATCATCTGAATCAAGTCCGAGAAGAAGAACATTAATGACATTCTTACTTGAATAAATCTCACCGTGATTATTGGACCACTCATAAAGAAACTCATTGAGTGTACCTGCCTTACTTATTGCCTGCATGAGCGCAAAGTCCTTTTCGTCATAGATAGGCTGGGTGCTCTCAGAGCTTATGTTTCCGGAAGTCACTTTATTATTGTTTTTATTACCACTGTCAAGCTGAATTTTATCAAGCTTACTGTTTAAGAAACCAAAAACAACAGTAACAAATACAAGAAAAAAGGTAAGCAGAAAGTAAAAGTTTTTAGCTCTGCGCTTTTTATCTTTCCACAGAAAGTCTGAAACAGACCTTTTCTCCTTTTTCATAAATTCACACATCCCTTGAATTCAATTTGTCCGATTTATTCCTTGATTTCAGCTTCATCAGATGCATCTTCAGCATTTTCCTCATCTGTAGATTCATCCTTCTTTTCTGTTTCCTTTATAGCGATTGCAGAAACGACCCTCTCTCCGTCTGCAAGGCGCATAACTCTTACACCCTTTGATGTACGTGAAACAATATTAATCTGTGAAGCAGGTATTCTTATAAGAATACCATCGGAGGAAATCATAATAATATCATCCTCAGGAGAAACAAGAGCAACAGAAGCAACATTACCGTATTTTTCTGTGTGGTAATTGAGAACGCCCTTACCTGCTCTTGATTGAAGTCTGTATTCGCTGTGCTCACTGAGTCTGCCAAGACCTGTTTCGGCAATGGTAAGTACCTTCTTCTCATCGGTTTCGTTTTCCCCGATTACACACATACCGATAACCTCATCGTCTTCCTTAAGCTCAATTGCCTTGACACCTCTTGCTGTTCTGCCTATTGGGCGGCAATCTTTTTCGTTGAAGCGAATGCTCATACCGAGTCTTGTTGCAACGATGATATCGTCATTACCGTCAGTAAGCCATACCCATGAAAGCTCATCGCCCTCATCAAGATTAATTGCAATAATACCGCTCTTTCTGAGATTTCTGTACTGCTCAAGGTCAGTTCTCTTTATAATACCCTTTCTTGTAACCATACAGAGATACTTTATCTCTTCGCCACCAAAATCGGGAACTCTTATCATTGAGCTTATCTTTTCGTCACCTTCAAGAGGAAGAAGGTTTACTACATTCATGCCCTTACTCTGACGGCTGCCTTCGGGAATTTCATAGCCCTTAAGACGGTAAACCTTGCCCTTAGTGGTAAAAAACATAATATAATCGTGGCTTGAACATGTGAACATTGTTTCTGCCACATCTTCTTCTCTTCTTGTCATGCCCTTGATACCCTTTCCGCCTCTTCTCTGAAGCGTATAGGTTTCAACAGGCTGACGTTTGATATAACCCATGGTTGTGAGTGTATATACACATTCTTCTTCGGGAATAAGGTCTTCAATATCAACCTCACCGGTAATTGCAGCAATTTCTGTTCGTCTTTCATCGCTGAACTTATCACCGATTGCAGTAGCTTCAGTCTTTATAATTTCAAGAACCTTACCTTCGTTTGCAAGAATTTCCATAAACTCGGCAATTTTTTCTTTGAGAACCTTCAGTTCTTCTTCAATCTTTTCTCTTTCAAGACCGGTGAGCTGTCCGAGTCTCATCTTGACAATAGCATCTGCCTGAACCTCGGTAAGACCGAATCTTTCAATAAGCTTTAACTTACCGGATGCCTGATCCTTTGATCCACGGAGAATAGCAATAACCTCATCAATAAAATCAAGAGCAATTTTAAGACCCTCTAAAATGTGAGCTCTTTCCTGAGCCTTTTTAAGATCAAAGCGTGTTCTTCTTACAATTACTTCCTTCTGGAAATTGATATAATGCTCAAGAATCTGCTTGAGTGTAAGGATTCTGGGCACGCCGTCAACAAGAGCAAGAAGAATAATACCGTAGGAAATCTGAAGCTGTGTGAATGAGAAAAGCTGATTCAGTACAACCTGAGGATTTGCATCCCTCTTAAGGTCAACAACAAGTCTCATACCCTCTCGGCTTGAATAGTCGTTGATATCTGCAATACCTTCAATTTTCTTATCCTTTACAAGGTCTGCCATTGCCTCAATAAGGCGGCGCTTGTTTACCTGATATGGAAGCTCTGTTACAACAATCTGAAATCTACCGTTTTTATTTTCGACAATTTCTGTTCTTGCTCTTACAATAATTTTTCCGCGGCCTGTACCGTAAGCAGCTCTGATACCGCTTCTTCCCATAACAATACCTGCTGTAGGGAAGTCAGGTCCCTTGATAAACTGCATAAGATCATCAAGCTCTGCCTCGGGATTATCAATGTAATAGCACATTCCGTCAATAACCTCTTTAAGATTGTGAGGAGGAATGTTTGTTGCCATACCGACAGCAATACCTGTAGATCCGTTTACAAGAAGGTTAGGAAATCTTGAAGGAAGAACTGTAGGCTCCTTAAGACGGTCGTCATAGTTAGGAGCAAAATCAACAGTATCCTTATCAATATCAGTAAGCATCTCCATCGAGATTTTACTCATTTTACTTTCTGTGTATCGGTAAGCAGCAGGGGGGTCACCGTCAACTGAACCGAAGTTACCGTGACCGTCAACAAGCACGTATCTTGTCGAGAATTTCTGTGCAAGTCTTACCATTGCATCATAAACTGATGCGTCACCGTGAGGATGATATGAACCAAGCACGGAACCGACTGTATCTGCACACTTACGGTATGCCTTTTCAGGATAAAGTCCGTTTTCGTGCATTGTATAGAGTATACGGCGATGAACAGGCTTGAGACCGTCTCTTACATCGGGAAGTGCACGGGCAGTAATAACTGACATTGAATAGTCAAGGAAGGATTTTCTCATTTCCCTGTTAAGGTCAACATCAATTATTGTTTGATTTTCGTAATTTAAATTTTCCATTTTATCACCATCTTTGATAATGCATAACGCTGAGCGCACAATGCAAAATTTTATCTTGCTTTTTTAAATATTCATATAGACATCTGAGAAATAGTTTCCGATAAGATTCTTTATCATTCCGTATGTTTCTTCATTCAGGGCTCTCTTCGGAATAATAAGCATTTTCTCATTCATATATGAAAAATAAAAATTCTTGCTGCTTTCCATAATATTGGTAAAACCGTTCATTTTAAGGTGCTTTTCCGTAGTCTGTCTGCAGTTTTCATCTGCATTTATGTGGATTTCAATATGGTCACCGTAAAAATCATAAATTGCTTCTTTTCTTCCCTGCTTTGATTTATAAAAGGACGTAGAAATTTTTTTCGAATAAAAATAAGGGAACAAAACCGAAACCAGAAAAACAGAAACTACCGGAATAACATATGAAAGAGTATCTGCTGTAACAAAAGTAAACAGAATAATCATACTGAATATTGCCATAAAGACAGATTTTTTTATAAGATTTACTATCTGTGCTTTTCTGAAATCTTTATAATATGCAGCATAATCTTCTTTCTGAAGCCTGAATGAAAGGGAAAAATATTTCATTTTAATTCTCCCCTCTCTTTTCATATTTGCCGGGAATTTTTGATTTTAAAAGTGAAACGAAAATATCGTAATCGCCTTTTTCAAAATTTACTTTTGAAATTGAAAGAGGAAAATTTCCTTTATCGAAAATCAGAGTTACAAGAAAATTTTTTTCATAACAAAGCTCAATTTCATCATAATAAATTATTTCTTTTGAGAAATCCGTAACGATTTCAACGGTTTCTTCTTTAAGGACAAGCTGCACGCGTCTTTCTTTTGCGCTGACAGAAAAATCTCTTACTGTTTTCATTGCAGAGGTGTACATAAAGATACCGAGAAAAATTCCGTAAATAATTGCAGAATACAATGCAATTTCAGCCACAGGCTTTTTATCAAGAAGCATTGTTCCGACAAAATAAACCACTGTCAGAAAGAGAAGAGGAAGGGCTGAGCTTGAAATAAACTTTTTCGCATTAAGAATACCGAACTTTTTTTGCCATACTAAAAAAGCTTGCTGCATTGTAAGTCTGTTTTCTCTTATAATAACTCCATAAGGTAACATATAAACAGATCCTTTTATTAAACGTCGAGATTCTGAACGTATTTAGCGTTCTTTTCTATAAATTCACGTCTTGGTTCAACCTTATCACCCATAAGAATTGAAAAGGTTTCATCTGCTGCAATAGCATCTTCAAGAGTAACTCTGAGCATAATTCTGTTTTCCGGGTTCATTGTTGTTTCCCAGAGCTGCTCAGGATCCATTTCACCAAGACCTTTATAGCGCTGAATATCTGCACCGGGCATTTCGAGTAGTTTTTCGTCTCTTTCTTCATCGGAATATGCATACTCATGTTTTTTACCCTTGCTGAGCTTGTAAAGAGGAGGCTGAGCAATATAAACAAACCCGCCGTCAATAAGAGGACGCATATATCTGAAGAAAAATGTAAGAAGAAGTGTTCTGATGTGAGCACCGTCGACGTCGGCATCGGCCATAATAACAACTTTATGGTAACGCAACTTTTCAACATCAAAATCCTCATTGAAACCTGCACCAAGAGCTGTAACAACAGGAAGAAGCTTTTCGTTGGAAATTACCTTATCAGGTCTTGATTTTTCAACATTAAGCATTTTACCCCAAAGAGGAAGAATTGCCTGAATTGTTCTGTCTCTGCCTTCCTTTGCAGAACCGCCCGCAGAGTCACCCTCTACGATGTAAATTTCTGTCTTTGTGGGGTCTTTTTCAGTACAGTCGGCAAGCTTACCGGGAAGTGAGTTTGATTCAAGCGGTGACTTTCTTCTTGCAGCTTCTCTTGCACGTCTTGCAGCCTCTCTTGCTCTTGAAGCATCAAGTGACTTTGAAACAATAGCCTTTGCAACTGCAGGATTTTCTTCAAAATAATCTGTAAGCTTTGTATAAACTGTATTTGATACAAGCTTTGTGATTTCTGTATTACCGAGCTTACCCTTTGTCTGTCCTTCAAACTGCGCTTCTGTAAGCTTTACTGAGATAACTGCAACAAGTCCCTCACGGCAGTCCTCACCGGTAAGCTTTGTATCGGCATCCTTTATGTAGCCGTACTTCTTACCGTATTCGTTGAACACCTTTGTAAGAGCTGTCTTAAAGCCTGTTTCATGTGTACCGCCGTCTACAGTATTAACGTTATTTGCATATGAAAAAATTCTTTCCTTGTATCCGTCATTGTACATAAGAGCGATTTCCGCACTTCTGTCTCCGTCTACTGCAGAAAAATGAATAACCTTTTCATGCACGGGAGTGAGACCGTAGCTTTCACCGATATGTTCGACAAATGATCCGAGACCTCCCTGATAGCAAAATACATCTTCAACCACATTTTCTTCGTCACGTCTGTCTGTAAGAGTAATTGAAAGACCTGCATTAAGGAAAGCAGATTCACGAAGGTGAGTTTTCAATGTTTCATAGTCATATACTGTTGTTTCCTGGAAAATAAGTGAGTCAGGCTTGAAACGGATAAATGTACCTGTTTCTTCTGTATCACCGATAACAGTAAGGTCAGTTTTAATATTACCTCTTTCAAATCTCTGATGATGAATGTGACCGTTTTGTGAAACTTCAACCTCCATCCACTCAGAAAGAGCATTAACAACAGACGAACCAACACCGTGAAGACCGCCGGAAACCTTATAACCGCTTCCTCCGAATTTACCGCCGGCATGAAGAACTGTAAGAACAACGGTAACAGCAGGAAGACCTTGTTGCTCATTTATACCTACGGGAATTCCTCGGCCGTTATCTCTTACTGTAATAACATCTCCCGGAAGAATTTCGACCTCAATGTGAGTACAGTATCCTGCAAGTGCTTCGTCTATTGAGTTGTCTACAATTTCATAAACAAGGTGATGAAGACCTCTGGGTCCTGTTGAACCGATATACATACCGGGACGCTTTCTTACGGCTTCAAGTCCCTCAAGAACCTGAATAGCATCGGCATTATATTCCTCGGTAACAGCAGTATCCATAATTTCGATAACTTCTTCGCTTACCCGTGTTTCCTGATTTTCAGCGTTAGCCCTGATTTCATCCATGGCTAATACCTCCGTTTCTCTTTATATATAACTTTCTTTTTTATTTGTAATTTTCTTCTGTTCTTTTATTGAGAGTAATACTTGAAACAGGAGAAAAATAAATTTTAGTTTCATTTTCTTTGTTGTTACAAACAACAAACGAAATCGGAATTTCATGTGAAACATTCACTATGTTGTTCATTTTTTCATTTTTATTAAGAAAATCTCTTGTTCTTTTTGAAACAGTAGTAGTATCAAGATCAAATATTCCTATAATTTCATTACTGTTTATTACTGTTTTATTCCCAAGATGAAGATACATACAGTTTCTCCTTTTTTTTGTAATCACAAATCAGTATAAACTATCTGAATACATATCTGACTTAGAATTACTCTGCAACACCATTTTTCATAAGAAATCTTTTTCCGTTTTTCAGTTGCTTTACACTTTCAGGATCGCAACAGGTAATAAACACCTGCCAATCCTTTATATGATTAAGAATATAATTCTGTCTGTTTGTGTCGAGCTCACTCATTACATCATCAAGAAGAGCAACAGGCTGCTCCCCGCTGAAGCTTCTTATAACAGCTGCTTCACCTAATTTAAGAGCGAGTGCCGCAGAACGCTGCTGACCCTGAGAACCGAAGCTTCTTGCTGAAAGTCCGTCGATTTTTATTGAAAGATCATCTCTGTGAGGACCAACAGAGGTTGAGCCCGTAATAAGATCATTTTTTCTTGACGCATAAAGCTGAGCTTTCAGATTTTCATATAATTCCTGTTTATTATCACCGAAAACTATTGACTGCTGAATATAGGAAATATCAAGCTTTTCTTTTTCATTTGAAAGCCCGAAATAAATCTCATCAGTATAAAGAGAAAGCTTGTTTATATATCCGAGTCTCTGTCTTATTATTTCTGAACCGAAAAAAGCAATTCTGTCTTCCCATATATCGAGAGTATCATATAACTCACTGTGATATGCAACATCCTTAAGAAGAATATTTCTCTGTGCAACAGCTTTATTATACTGAGAAAGAGTAACACCGTATTTCGGCTTCAGCTGACTTATAGCCACATCAAGAAAACGTCTTCTTTCATAAGGACCTTCCTTTACAAGAGAAAGATGGACCGGTGAAAACACAACGCAAAGAAATTCTCCCATTATCTGTGAAGAAGATTTCATTTTTACTCCGTTGAGAATAAATTTCCTACCTTCACATATTTCTAAAGATGCACTCTGCTGTCTGTCAAAAGCAAAAAAGTCCATATAAAGATTTGCTTTCTGACTGTTGAAATTAATTATTTCATTATCCTTTGAGCCTCTGAATGACCGGCATCCTGTAAAAAGCCATATGCTTTCAAGAAGGTTCGTTTTTCCCTGAGCATTTTCTCCGTAAATAATATTTACACCGTCACAGGGAGTAATGCCTGTATATTCTATATTTCTGAACTTTTTAACTTCAAGCTGTTTTACAAGCATTTCTCTTTCTCCAAAAAATCAGTTTTTCTTGATATTGTAAATCACATTTTCAAACTCAAAGTAATCCTTATCCTTGAGTTTTTTTCCTCTTGAAAGACAAACCTCACCGTTTACCTTTACAAGACCGTCCTGAATCAACATTTTTGCCTGTCCTCCGGTACCTGCAATACCCGAAAACTTAAGAGCTTTATCAAGAGGAATATTTTCTGTTACAATGAATATATCATTTTCTTTTTTCTTTTTAACTTTTACTGAAATTATCATTTAAATCATCTCTGAGTATTTATTTTATATTCTTACCGGAAGGATAAGATAGAAGAAATGATCTCCTTGCAGCGGTGAGAAAGTAATAGGCTGATTTGCACTTATCATCTCAATCTTTATATTTTCAACATCACATACCTTGAGACAGTCGAGGACAAAACGGTTATTGAATCCGATTTCAATATTTTTTCCTTCAATATCAGCAGTCATCTTGTCGCTTGCAGTGCCGAGTGCCGTTACTGAAGAAAATTTAATTATACCGTTTTCAACAATAAGTCTTAAGGGACTTGATTTATCTGTGATAATAAGTGATGTTCTTTCA
Source organism: Oscillospiraceae bacterium (assembly GCA_015066015.1). Classification (GTDB taxonomy): domain Bacteria; phylum Bacillota; class Clostridia; order Oscillospirales; family Acutalibacteraceae; genus UBA6857. The sequence continues at coordinate 50,796 of SVPE01000005.1, read as the reverse complement.
ATACTTTCAATAAGCTTTTTTGTATCAACAATAATCTTTGTTTCAAAATTAAGAGGAATTGCTGATTTATAATTAAGAAAATTACCTTCAAGAAGTCTTGAAATTATCTGATACTCCCCTATTTTGAAAATTATATGTCTGTCACCGACTCTGATTTCTACATCAGTAGAATCATCGTTTGTATTCTTCTGAATTTCACCGAGAGTCTTTGCAGGTACAACAAAATTAAGCTGACCGTTTGCTTCTTCATCATAATTGATTTCTTCTCTTCTTACGGCAAGTCTTGCTCCGTCAACAGCAACAAGAACAAGCTTATCTTCACTTATTTCAAACTTTACGCCGTTGTGAACGGGATTTCTTTCTCCGGTTGAAACTGAGAAAATAGTCTTTTTAATCATATCCTTGATAAGACCGAGATCAACAACAACCGGTGAAAATTTATTAAGAGAGGGAAGCTCAGGATAATCATCTGCATTTGTTGCAATAATTGAATATTCTGCCTCACCACTTTTAATTTTTGCAATATTTCTGTCATCGGTTTCGATAGAAATACTGTCATCGGGAACCATTCTTAAAATATCGCAGAAATTTTTTGCATTAAGAACAATCTTACCTTCTGTTCTTACATCTGCATCGATAACAATTGTTGAACCTACTTCAAGATCATATCCTGTAAGCTTTATTTTATTTTCAAATGCTTCAACAAGAATACCTTCAAGTGAAGGGATTGTTGATTTATTTGAAACAGTTCTCTGGACACTGAAGGCTGCTTTTGCAAGTTCGGCGCTATCGCAAATTATTTTCATAAAAACTCATCCTTTCTTTTTTCGCGTATAAAGCAAATGATTTTAATAGTAGTAGCAGTAGTATATGCGGAATTTGTTAAATGACTTTTTATTCCTTGTAAATACTGGGAATGTAAGAAATTTGTAATGTGAGAAAAAATGTTGAATAAAAAGAGTATTAAACAATGTAAAAATCCACTGTGTGTATAATGTGGATAAATGTGTGTTGAATGTGAGTTAGTTTGTGGAAAACTTATTGTTCGTTTATATTTTTGATAATGTCATCAATAGTAGCTTTTAAAGCAACATCTTTTTCAATTTTTGCCTTACATTCTTTAAGTGAATAAATAATGGTTGAATGGTGTTTGTTACCGAATTCATTACCGATAGCCTTGAGTGAAAGACCTGTAATACGGTCAACGATATAAATAGCAACTTGCCTTGCAAGAGAAATATTTGCATTTTTCTTTGATGAACGTATATCCGTCGCAGAAACGTCAAAGGTTCTTGCAACTTCGTTTATAATATTTTCAACAGTAACCGGAAGAGGCTGACTGTCGTTGATGATATCACTTATTGCTCTTTTTGCAACAGCAATACTGGGTGAAGCTCCTTCAACATCGCGATATGCGCTGATTTTCTTGACTATACCTTCAAGCTGACGGATATTCTTCTTGATGTTTTCAGCGATAAATTTGATAACATCATCACTAAGAATAATATTAAGATCATCGGATTTCTTTTTTACGATTGCCATTCTGGTTTCGAGTGTGGGAGGTTGGACATCTGCAATAAGCCCCATTTCAAATCTGGTACGCAAACGCTCTTCAAGAGTCATCATTTCTCTCGGTGGACGGTCAGAGGTAAGAACAATCTGACTTCCGTTATTTTTAAGAGCGTTGAAAGTGTGGAAGAATTCTTCCTGGGTTGTTTCGGTTTTTGCAATAAACTGAATATCGTCTACAAGAAGAACATCGCACTTTCTGTACTTTTCATGAAAAGCATAGGTATTGTGATTTCCGATGTAATAAATGAATTCATTTGTAAAAAGCTCACCGCTTGTGTAAATTATTTCTGCTTTTGGATTTTTCTGCTTTATTTCGTTCATTATTGCAAGAAGAAGGTGAGTTTTACCAAGTCCGGAATGACCGTAAATAAAAAGAGGATTATAAGTAAGACCGGGATTGTTTGCAACATTGAGTGCAGCAGCATGAGCAAATCTGTTTGAAGGACCCGTAATAAAATTATCAAATGTATAATCATGTTCAAAGGACTGTGAAACTCCGTCATCAGTATTTTCTGTTTTTGTTTTGACGTCGCCGGGAATAACAAAAACAACCTGAACGGAAAATCCGAGAATATTTTCAAAGGCATTGTTTATAGGCTGCATAAATTTATCAGCGATAATGTTTTTCTTGAATTCGCTGATAGAAAGAAAAACTGTATTATTCTCAAACTTAACAAATTCAAGAGGACTGAGCCATACGTTGTAAGCAACTTCTGTTACCTGTTTTTTAAGTTCCTGTTTTACCAGTTGCCATATTTCTTCAAAAGATTCCATATTTTACCTCCTGTTTTTATCTTAATTTCTTTATTTTATACTGACTGTAAAGTAACGCTCTTAATATATTTAAATAATAATATAAAATTACATATATAAAAACATAATATTACACCCTACAATTCTAACACAAAAAAATATTTCTTTCAAGTGCTTTTTGATAATAAAATCGCCAAAATATACCCTATAAGTTGATTTTGCTTTGTAAATGTATTATAATAGTTTTACAAGTAAAATAGAAAATAGGGATAAAAATGAAAAAAATAGATAAAAATCTGGTTTTAAAAGAAGTTAGTTGCTTTGATCTTGAAAATACACTTTTCTGCGGTCAGGCTTTTCGTTGGAAAAAGACAGAAAACGGAATTTATACAGCAGTTGTTAAAAACAAAATTATAAAAATCAGGCAGAATGAAAATGAGATTATTTTTCTTGATGCAAATGATGAAGAAACAAAAAATCTCATAGAAATATATTTTGATTTAAACAGAGATTACAAAAAAATATGTGAGGAATTAAGCCGTGATAAAAGCTTTCAAACTGCATACAGAGAATATAATGGAATAAGAATTTTAAGGCAGGATTCCTGGGAGGCTCTGTGCTCGTTTATTATTTCGCAGAATAATAATATTCCGAGAATAATGGGAATTATTGACAGATTTTGCCGTACCTTCGGTGAAAGACTTGACGATGAAAATTATACTTTTCCTACTTATAAGTCGCTTAAGGGCGTGACTGCTGAAGAGCTTGCCCCGCTGAGAGCCGGATTCAGAGGAAAATACATTGCAGATGCGGTTGAAAAGCTAAATAACGGAGAAATATCTCTTGAAGAAATAGAAAAAATGCCTATTGAGCAGGCACGTACTGAGCTTTGTAAAATAAAAGGTGTCGGTGCAAAGGTCGCAGAATGTACCCTTCTATATGGTTTTGGCAGAGTAGAAGCTTTTCCCGTTGATGTGTGGGTAAAAAGAATAATGTCAGAAATGTATCCGGAAGGATTGCCCGAATTTTTTAAGGGAAATGAAGGAATAGCACAACAATATCTTTTCCATTGGAGAAGAAACCGGAAGGAGTGATAAAAGATGACAAAAAAGCAAAGAGCAGCCTTTTGTGTTGAGGCTCTTGAAAAGGAATATCCCGATGCGCTTTGTTCACTGAATGCTTCAAATCCTCTTGAATTACTCATTGCAACGAGGCTCTCGGCACAGTGCACCGATGAAAGGGTAAACAAAGTAACACCTGCCCTTTTCAGTAAGTACCCTGCTCTTGAAAGCTACTGTGAAGCTGACGAAAAGGATATAGAAAAAATCATTTTTTCCTGCGGATTTTACCGTCAGAAGGCAAGTGACATAAAAGGTCTTGCAATAAAAATAAGAGATGAATTTGGCGGAAAAGTGCCTGATTCAATCGAAAAGCTCACTTCTCTTCCGGGAATAGGAAGAAAGACGGCAAACCTTATTATGGGTGATGTTTACGGTAAACCTGCGATTGTTGCGGACACACATCTTATCAGAATTACGAATCTTTTAGGTCTTGTAAATACTAAGGATCCTAAAAAAGTTGAGCTTGAACTGAAAAACATCATTGCCCCGGAAAAGAGTAACGATTTCTGTCACAGAGCAGTACTTCACGGAAGAGCAGTATGCATTGCAAGAAGACCGCAGTGTGATAAGTGCTGTATGGCTGAATGGTGTAAAAACAGAAAATAATAAAAATCACGGAAAATCAATCAGGATTTTCCGTGATTTTTTATGATTTATAGTTCATTTTTATTTTTTTCCGAGTCAAGTCTTTTTTTGAAATCTTTTCTTGTCAGAAGGAATGGTATAACTGAAAGCACAACAAAAATTATACCGTAAAGGTAAATGTTTCCGTTCGGTATATATTCAGCTTTTCCGCTTAATTCATTGATGAAGGTTTCACCGGTCTGCTTGACAACGGCTTCGCCTACAAGTGATCCGCCTATCATCGGGAAAAGTACGAAAAAGAGAATCCATATGCCCTCAAACTGTCCCTTGCTTGTCTTTGGGAAAAGCTGCTTTGACCACACCTTTGTTGTCTGAAGAATAGTAATATATCCTGCACCTACAAAGAATATGCCGATCCAGATTCTGAGATTGAAAATATTAGAAGTATCAATCATATCCGGCGTGATCGGTGCAAGAATTGCAAGTCCTATAACATTAAGAATAATTGCAACAACAGAAACAAGGTGATGCTTGTTACGGTTAATAAGCATAGATGCAGGAATTGCAAGTGTCATTGAAAGCACAAGGGGAACAGCCTCAATAATACCCATCTGATCAGCGGTGTAGCCGAGATAGTAGATGATGTAATTACCTATATATGCAAAATATACGTTAAATCCGATAAAGAAAATCATAACACCGATTGAAACAAGAAGAAGCTCCTTTTGTTTAATGAAATCTTTGAAATTGAAAACTGAAAGGAACTGTTTGAAGAAAGAGCCGTTTTTGTAAGGCTCAACGTCATCAGCTTCAGTAAGGAAAACCATGGAAACAAGACCGAAAATGATAACGGCAACACCCATTACGATGAAAAGTCTCATATAATTGTCGTTTTCACCGACAATAAGACCGCCGACAACAGTGCCGAGAATTGTGCCGAGAACCGGCTGGGTTGCAAGCGCGGCACCTATCTGACCTCTGTTTTTATCTGTGAGGATATCGGTTGTCCATGTATTGAAGCCTGCATCGTTACCCATTGAGCCGAAAAAGCTCATAACCGTATCGGCAACAACAACGCTGACTGCAGCGAGCATATACATATCCTTGCTGATAAATTCGGTAAGACCGAAGGCAATCGTAAAAATACCCCAGAGGATATATCCTGTTGAAATAAAGCGGCGTCTTTTACCGGTTCTGTCAGCCCATGTGCCGAAGAAAAAGGTTGCAAAGGTTGTTGCAAGGGCACTACAGATGAGCATGCCCGTTACGATAGAGGGATCTTTTGCAATTTTTGTGTAAACAAAGGTGTTGAACCACTGGTTTTCCATATTCCAGCAAATCTGACCCGCAAGGCCGAGTCCCCAGATGAGAGACCACATTTTAAAGCCGGAAGCTTTCTTTTTTTCTTTTGAGCTCATATTTTTTCTCCTTTTGTTTTATTGATAAAAGGATATCACAATGTGAGAGATTTTACAAGAGAAATTAAAAAGCTGAAATTAAAAAAAGGTCTTGAATGTGCAGAATGTATACCGATTGAGAAAATTTTATATTTTGAAGCTTTTGTCCGGCATAAATTTGCTTTTGATGTGGAAAAAAAATAAAAGCTATGATATAATGTATCAGTTAAGTCTTGAAAGGAAAAAATATAATGAATATAAAAAAGAAAAAACTCAATCCCATACCTGATTTACCCAAGGCAACCCAATATATCTGGTGGGCGTGCAGGCTGGCTCTTTTCATCTGGGGTGTATGGGGTATGCTTCACGGATATACTTCTGAATTTGTTCAGGCAACAGCTGCAATTATTTTCACTCACCTTTGGGATCTTTTTCAGCTTCTCGGGGGAAAATCCTTTATCACCAAGGTGCCATACTATCTTCAGACAATGCTTAATGTTTTTATCTGCCTTGCCTGTGTAGTCGGTACAACTCTCAATACCCGTACGGATTTTGAAGGCATAGACATTCCTGAGCATATTTTTGCAGGTTATCTTGCAACTACCGGTGCTTTTGTGCTTTCGGGTATTATGCAGGGTGAAAAGCATCCCATAAAGGTTTCCGTTCAGGCACTTTTTGCAATGGGCTGCGGTGTTATGCTGCTGGTAGGCTGGGAATATTACGAATTTACTATGGACAGGCTCTACGGTTTTTTAATGCAGCACGGACAAAAACCATATTCTGAAGGTCTCACCGATACAATGGTTGACCTCATGCTTGGCTCGGGCGGTTGCCTTGCGGCAATGTTTATAGAGGCTTTCCGCAAGGTTGGCTTATTCGGTAAAGGAAAAAAAGAAAGAAGAGAAGCTTACCGTAAGGAAAGAGCAGAAGTTAAAAGAGAAAAGGAACTTCAGAAAATGAAAGAAAGGGAAGAGCAATGATTTTAAGCGAGATTTTAAAAGGTGTTGAATATAAGTGCAACAGCTTTATTGACTTAGAAATTAACGATATAGCTTATGATTCAAGAAAAGCGGGAGACGGTATAATTTTTGTATGTCTCAAGGGTGCCTTTGCTGACGGTCACAAATACGCAGCAAGCGCCTATGAAAAAGGAAGCCGTGTTTTCATATGCAGTGATGAAATTGATGTCGGTGACGACTCAGTTATTATCACTGTTGAAGATACAAGAGCATGTCTTGCTGAAGTAAGCTGTAATTTCTTCCGTCATCCGTCAAAGGAGCTGGCTGTCATCGGTATAACGGGTACAAAAGGTAAAACAACAGTTGCCCATATTGTAAAAAGTGTGCTTGACTGCGGTGGTATGATGACCGGAATAATTGGTACTGTGGGTGCAAGATTCGGCGATATAGTTCTTCCTACAGTAAACACAACTCCCGAAAGCTATGAGTTGCAGAAAATGTTCCGACAGATGGTTGACGGTGGCTGCAAGGCAGTAGCAATCGAGGTATCGTCTCTCGGTCTCAAATCTCACCGTACCGACGGTACAGAATTTACTTTAGGTATCTTTACAAATCTTTATCCTGATCATATCGGCACAAATGAGCATGAAAGCTTTGAAGAATACGCCTATTGGAAAACCCGTCTTTTCCCCTTGTGTCAGACGGCAATTGTCAACGCAGACGATCCTTTTGCTCCCGTGATTATACAGAACTGTAAAGGAGAGACTATAACCTACGGTGAATGCGAAAATGCCGATTACAGACTGGTTTCCTGTGAAAAAATAAAATTCAACAACAAGTTAGGTATGAGCTTTACCTGTCTTCATTCCGGTAAAGAAAATAAAAACAGAATTTCACTTCCCGGTGATGTAAACGCTTCAAATGCTCTTGTTGCTCTTGCTGTAGCCGATTTCTTCGGTATAGGTCAGGAGGGCAAGACGAAGGGTCTTGAATCAGTTTTTGTAAAAGGCAGAGGTGAAATGCTCAGCCTTGACAGTGATTTTACCGTGATTATTGACTATGCACACAACGGCGTAAGTCTTAAAAGCATAATTGATACTGCAAAGGCTTATGAGCATAACAGAGTTATTACACTTTTCGGATCTGTAGGCGGAAGAACAGAATGTCGCAGACAGGAGCTCGGCAGCGTTTCGGGAGCTCTTTCCGATCTTTCGATAATTACAAGCGATGATCCGAATTTTGAAGACCCGCGCAACATCTGTGAAGAAATTGCAGAAAGCTGTAAGGCGCAGGGTGGTGAATATGTCATTATTCCCGACAGAGCGGAGGCTATCGAATATGCAATAATGAATGCACAAAAGGGCGACATTATCATTCTTGCAGGTAAAGGTCATGAGGAAACCATGAAAATCTGCGGAGAAAACATCCCGTTTGTTGAAAAGGATGAGGTTTTCAAAGCAATGGCTAAACGCGGTTAAATCAAGGGAGATAAAATATGGAAACAGCAGTAAAGGTTAAAAGCCGGTACGGAAAATATCTTTTTGTATATTTTGTCGGTAACGGTGAAGGCGAAGAAAGACTTCATTTTGCCGTCAGTGAAAACGGCTATGATTTTAAACCTCTTAATAACAATAAGGCCATTATTACTCAGACAAAGGGGAAAAAATGTGTACGGGACCCCTTTATTTTCAGAGGACAGGACGGAAAAACTTACATTGTCGGCACAGATATGAGATGTGAAGAGGGCTGGGAGTCAAATCACGCCCTCATTACCTGGCAATCTGAAAACCTTACTGACTGGACAGACGAAACCATTATCGATATAAAATCTCTCGGTGAAAAATATAAAAACACCACAAGAGCCTGGGCTCCTCAGGCAATGTGGGATGAAAAAGAAAAGGCATATATGCTTTACTGGGCTCATTCAACAAAAGAACACAATACAGCAGGCATGTACTATGCCTACACTAAGGATATGAAAACGCTTATTACCGAGCCGAAGCCTCTTTATTGTCGCGATATACAAACCATTGACGGCGATATAATCTACAGTGAGAAGGAAAAGCTTTACTTTCTTTTTTTCAAGCACGATGAGGATCAGACTATTGCTTATGTAACAAGCAAAAATCTTAACGGACCCTATGAAGACAAGCCTGTTGTGGTATCGCTTGCACCAAGCGGTGTTGAGGGTAGCCAGATTTATCGTATCAACGGTACAGATACATACCTTCTTATTATGGACGAGTATGGAAAAGGCCGTTTCTTTATGCAGCAGACGGAGAATTTCCGCGACTATTTGCCTGTTGCAAGAGAGGACTATCAGATGGATTTTTCTCCCCGCCACGGCTCAGTTATGTCAATAACTGATGAAGAGTATGAAAGGCTGGTTGAGAAATACGGACTTTAAGGATGATGAAAGATGAATAAGAAAAAGTTGAAAGCAAAAAGGCCTCCGCTGTCTCATGCAGATAGTTTTATTTACATATTGATTCTGTTTTCAGCGTTTTTTCTTATTTTTGGTTTGTCTTTCCTGTTGTATGTAGTAATTCCGAAGCATATTGCATATTCCGATTCATCCATTATTGCTTCGCAGACAGATGATAAAGCGATCTTTTGTTTTTTACCTATTACTTTATTATTGTCACAGACACTTATTCTGATGGGAAGTGCAGGACTGAAAAGAAGACAGCCGATATTCGGAAACAAAAAATTCAAGCCACGTATGTTTGAACCGGTGTTAAAGGTTTATCCTTTATTTTCAAGGGATTTCAAAAAGAATCTGGCTGAAGAACAGAAGGAAAAAATTAAAAAAACAGTTGTTTTTGTTTCTGTTCTTTTGATTATCAGTCTTATAATTATGCCTTTGGGTTTTTCTCCGAGGGATACTCTGGATAATGAGAACATATTAAAAACCTATAACTCTTTTAACAGAGTTACACACAGTGTAAATGTTGAGAATGCCGAAAAGCTTGTTATAAAGATTTACAAAGCACACAAATCATATACCTATCATATTGAACTGACTTTTATTGACGGAAACCATAAATATGTTTTTTATGAACACAGTTTTGATAATTTATCTTCAGAGGAAACTTTAAAACATATTGACGAGATAAAAGAAGTGTTCAATAACGGAAAATATGAATTACTCAACACAAACCGTGTTGACAGCTTAATAGAAAGCAAAAATTATTCACCGACAGAAAAAGCATTGGTTTATAAAATTTTTGATTTAATATAAAAACGGCAATTGCAGGAGCTTTTGCCGTTTTTGTTGTATAGTAAACAAGATATAAACTCCCCCTATTGACAAAGGTCGCAGTTTATGCTATCTTATACCTAGATACTCAATGTATCGTGAATCTAGGCAAACAGGAGGTATGAATATGAATATCAGCAAGGAGCTTTCAAAGGGAAGTACGGCTTTAATGGTCTTAAGTGTGCTGTCTAAAGAAGATCTGTACGGCTATCAGATAATCCGTACTGTAGCAAATCTTTCAGAAGATGTTTTTCAGATGAATGAGGGCACTCTTTATCCGATTCTTCATTCCCTTGAAAAAAACGGTTTTCTCGAATCCTACTGGAGTGAACCTACCGAAACCGTAAGGCGCAGAAAGTATTATAAAATTACGCAGAAGGGTCTTAAAGAGCTCGCCTCGCAGAAAAAAGAATGGAAGGAGTATTCCACAGCTGTTTCCAGAGTGTTGGGAGGTGCAGCCCATGCTACAACCTGACTTTTCTGATTATCTCGAAAACATATGCAGGGGTATAAAAAGCCGCCCGAAGCGTGAGGAAATCATGGAAGAGTTGCTTTGTCACCTTGAGGCAAGCTATGAGAGAAATCTCGCTGTTGGTATGAGTGAGGATGAAGCAAAGAAAGATGCTATCGGTAAAATGGGTGACAGCGAAACTCTCTCCTACCGACTTGCGGCAGTTCATTCTTATTCACCGTTAAAGGAAATGAGCTCGGCGTTTATAACACTGATGATTGCATTTGTGTCAATGAAATTTTTACTGACAAGTACTGTAAAAGAAATTCTGTTTCTTTGTGGCATACCCATTATGTTATCAGCGCTTATCAGAATGCGAAAAATGAACGCGACCATAGAAAAGTCGTTTCACTTTTTCAATTTTTTTGTTATTTCAAGATTTTCTCTTTATTGTCTTGGACTTGGCAGAATATTACCTTTTGAAATTGAAGGAGCAGTAATTGCGGCGGAAAGTATATTACAGGGACTTTTCTGGTTTTTCCTTTTCACGGGACTTCACCGTTTTTGTGAACCTTATATAACTGAAGAAAGAAAAAAGCCTCATCTTTATTTATGTGGTGTTTATCATTTACTTATGTCATTTTTCAGCGGATTTATACTTATTCTTTCTGAGGGAGAGGGAGTTACGGTGCCCTCATTTGTTATGCCGGTTTTCATCGCATTTATGTTCTTTTTCGTTATTGTTCAGCTTGTACGTATGCGAAAAATCCTGTGGGATGCCGACGGAGAGTACGGGATTCTGCCGGCAGACAAAAAGCATTTTCGTATATATGCCGGAGTTCTTGTTGCCTGCGCTGTGACTGTTTTAGGATTTAACTACCTTTCTTCAACACGTGAGAGCGTGAAAACGGAGCTTGTTATTCACGATGTTACCGCAGATGAACAGAAACAAGCCGACGAAATCCGTCAAAAAATGCTTGAGTGGGATGTGGATGCACAGATAGTTGAAGACCTGCCCGACAGTGAGGTTTTAAACTACAAGGACGCAGAGTTCGTAACCTGGGGTGCCGACGGCGGAAGTATGGGAGGATCAACCCCTGCTTTCGGTGCGGACAGTACCGTATGGTATTATTGGTTCTTTATACCCGATAAAGAATACGAAGGAAACTATGACGTAAGATTACTTTGCTATATCGAAAGTAATTATGCCGACAGTGTAAAAGGATTTTACCGTAAGGGTTTTTACTATATGCCCTGGGGAAACGGTATTTTCCCACTTAACCTTGAGGACAAACTCAATGGTTCGTTTATCAGCATTGTTACCGATGAAAACGGGAAAAAATATAACGCTGAGCCCTTCTTTACATACAATCTTGCTGACGAAAACATTACGACCTATCCTAAAGGCTTTGAGTATAGGGAGGAAAAGGGGCAGCGGGTATATTATGCAACACAGATCGGTGTGACAAATTTTTACGATAGGGTAAGCTTATGTGCTGCAACGATAAGACAATGTTGGTTTGTCCTCTTTAATTATAAAAATACCGCTGATTACATCGGTACTGTTATGCATGGCAGCACCATAACAGTAGGCAGTACAAAATACCACCCTTATAAATACCGTTTACACGAAATTATAACAGGAAATTTTGACGATAATGCTTTCAATACGGACGAAAGAAAAAGCTTTGAGTATGATGACGGCGGATATCCTATGTCCTGAATAAAACGAAAAAACGGGGGTGTTGCATTAAGCGCAGACCAAAAAGCAAAACAAAAAAGCAGGTATTTGAGTAGTAAATCTACTGAAAATATCTGCTTTAATGCTATTGAAAGTAACTTTTAAGTGTTGCATAAAACATAATTTTGCTTTTTTAGACGTTTTTTCACCCACTCGGAGTACCTTAGTACGCCTTCGGGGATGAAGAAAACGCCTTCTGCATCTTAATGCAACAACCCCATACTGTTTTGATATATCTAATCTGATGTCAGTTATCAGAACTCAAGCTTCTTTTCAATGTAAGCAACAAGCTCGTCAATCTTGACTCTCTCCTGCTGCATTGTGTCACGGTCACGTACTGTTACACAGCCGTCCTCTGCCGATTCGAAGTCATAGGTAATGCAGAACGGTGTGCCGATTTCATCCTGACGGCGGTATCTCTTGCCGATTGAGCCTGCGTCGTCGAATTCCGTCATAAACTTTTTCTGAAGCATATGGTAAACTTCCTCAGCTTCAGCATTGAGCTTCTTTGAAAGCGGCAGAACTGCTGCCTTAATGGGAGCAAGTGCGGGATGGAAGTGAAGCACTACTCTTGAGTCGTTCTTTTCTGCGTCTACAACCTCTTCGTCATAAGCCTCGGTCATAACGGCAAGGAAGAGTCTTTCTACGCCGAGAGATGGCTCGATAACGTAGGGAATATATCTTTCGTTTGTGGTGGGATCAAAGTAGTCGAGAGCCTTGCCTGATGTGTTGATGTGCTGTGTAAGGTCATAGTCTGTTCTGTCGGCAACGCCCCAGAGCTCGCCCCAACCGAAGGGGAAGAGATACTCAAAGTCGGTTGTAGCCTTTGAGTAGAAGCACAGTTCGTCAGCATCGTGGTCACGAAGGCGGAGATTTTCTTCCTTGATATTAAGAGAATAGAGCCAGTCACGGCAGTATGCTCTCCAGTAGTCAAACCATTCAAGGTCTGTACCGGGCTTGCAGAAGAATTCAAGCTCCATCTGCTCGAATTCACGGACACGGAAGATAAAATTACCCGGTGTGATTTCGTTACGGAAGGATTTGCCTATCTGTGCAACACCGAAAGGAACCTTTCTTCTTGTTGTTCTTTGGATGTTTGCGAAGTTTACGAAGATACCCTGAGCGGTTTCGGGGCGGAGATAAAGCTCATTTTTGCTGTCCTCGGTAACGCCCTGGAATGTTTTGAACATAAGATTGAACTGTCTGATGTCGGTAAAATTATGTTTGCCGCAATCGGGACAGGGAATGTTCTTTTCATCTATGTAATTTTTCATTTCATCGTTTGACCAGCCTGCAACATTTGTGCCGTCAAAATTTTCGATGAGGTTATCGGCTCTGTGGCGGGTTTTGCATTCCTTACAGTCCATAAGAGGGTCGGAAAAGCCGCCAAGGTGACCTGAAGCAACCCATGTCTGAGGATTCATAAGAATTGCTGAGTCAAGACCTACATTATAGGGGTTTTCCTGAACGAACTTCTTGAGCCAGGCTTTCTTGATGTTGTTTTTAAGCTCTACGCCGAGAGGACCGTAATCCCATGTGTTTGCAAGGCCGCCGTAAATTTCACTGCCTGCATAAACGAAGCCTCTGCCCTTACAGAGAGCGACGAGCTTTTCCATTGATTTGTCTGTGTTTTTAAGCATATAAATACTTCCTTTCAGTCTTCTCCCTTTCACCGATGGCTTCGGCGTGGTAAGAAGAAATTTTCAGATAAGGCAACTGCCTTCAACTGTTCAGTATATGATAATACAAAAGGGTGAGAAAGTCAAGTGTGCATAACGGTTAAGTGTATATGCATCCACGGTCTTCAATTACCTGGGGCTCTCTTGCTTTTATAAAAAATTTGTTGGTGCATTGACAGAGAATTTTGAATTTTATATTGCACGAAAGGAAAAAATGTAATATAATAACCGAGGTTAATTCAAAACACATATAGAAAGGGATCGAAAATGAACAATTTAAAAGAATTTTGGAACAGTATTGAAGAATCAACAAGAAAAGGTATTTGTATTGCACTTGTAGTTATTCTTGTTTTTGCTTCGGGTAACTTTGTCGGCTCACTGACAAAAATCACGGCAAACGGAACAATCCCCGTTTTTAATGCGGCGGCTTCTGTTGACCGTACGATGCAGACCCCCGCAGTAAACACAGTAGCAACAACTGCACCTGTACAGACAACTGCTCCCGTAGCCGACCAGCCACAGACAACAGCTCCGGCAATGCCTTCAACAGGAGCATATACAACAGAGGAAATTCTCGCACTTTTCAATGAAGCTGCAAACAAGATCAAGACAGATGCAACAAAGATTACAAAAAATTTTGAGATGCGCGACTATGATGCAGAGCAGTCTGTTGTTCCGTCAGCGCTTAACTCTCTTGCGTCAAGCCTTATGGATCAGTATCTCGGAGATGATACAGATCCCATTGAATATGCAACAAAGGATGATATCATAGCAAACTATCAGGTGCCCGGACAGGCATATTCAAGTCAGCTTACTGCAGCAGATGTTGCAAGCGCAACCTGTGTTGATAACGGCAGTGAATACGAGGTTACTCTCAACCTCAACTCAAGCGTAAATCCTGTAACAGGAACGGGTGTTGGTGCAGTATGTGACGTTATTGAAGCAGATCAGGTCACATCAAACGGTGCGGTTTCCGCAATCCTCAAGGAATTCACCATTACTTACAGCGGCTGTGTTGTAAAATGTAAAATTGACAAGGAAACAAAGCACGTTACCTGGGCAAACTACCTTACACCGCTTGCAATTGATGCTTTGGTAAGCGTAGTTGTTACAACCGTTGATGCAAAGGTTGTTCTCTCATTTGAAAAGGACTATACAATTAACTATTGATAATTAACATACCCCCGTCAGGACATCGAATCCTGACGGGGGTTAAAGCTTTGACCGGATATAAATATGGAGTGACGGTACGCGGTGAAGTCCTTTGACTTTGGTCAAAGGCGTAGCCGGGAAAAGTCTGTTTCGTTTTCGGGAAACAGATTTTTCCCGGCTCCGGCAATGCAAAGCATTGCACTTCACCGCTGAGTGCGGACAGCCCCTGACTGTCCTATCTTCAATAAAAATTATATCATAAAATAAATATTATTACAAGACTTGCTTTTGACCGGTTAAAATAGTATACTGTTTTTCGAAATTATAAAAAAGGAGATGGTGCATATGGCGAGAGTTTACCAGAAGGATCACAAGCGTGTTCCCGTCACAAAGAACATACTTTTTGCGGTAAAGCTTGGCTGGGAAGCTGATAAAAGACTTTTTCTCGGTTATCTTGCAAGTATGATTGCCGATGAGGTTTTCTCCCTTTATGTGCAGAATATCCTTTTTCTGCGTGTTTTGCTCGGTATAATAGATGCTGAAGGCAGCTTTAATGAGTACATAAAAAACCTTGTGATTTTTCTTGCTTTGTCCCTTGTTCTCAAGGGGGTAAACTGGTATACCACCTACCTTCGCCAGACAGCAACAAAAAATGTGCTCAAGCAGGTAAACAACAAAATTTTCAGAAAAGCTGTCTCCCTTGACGTTGCCTGTTACGAGGATCCGGCTTTTTACGATAAGTATCAGAGGGCCACAGACGTGCTTGCCTGGGGGCTTTTTGACTCTGCCTGTGCCGCTGTTACGGCAATGATAGCTTCGGTTATAGCTCTTATGCTTGTAATTGGTACAGTCTTTACCGTTGACCCCGCATACCTTATATTCCTTTCTCCGCTTATTCTTGTTTTCCCCGTGGAAAACTTCAAGGCGAAGCTTGTCTATAAAAGAGACAAGGAGATGACCACAAACAACCGCGTGAAGGCATACATTCAGAGAACGGTTTTCCTTAAGGATTTCTCAAAGGACATGAGAACATCAAATGTTTTCTCTGCCCTTATGATAAGGTTCAGGGATGCAATTGATTCCAATGTTGAGATTCTCCGCTCATACGGAATGAAGCTTTTTCTTTTCAGTGCAGTAAGCACTCTTTTCAGTGAATTTATTCCCATAATCGGTACATATGCTCTTGCGGGCTATCAGTTTGTTTTTACGGGGACACTCACCGTTTCTGCATTTTCCGTAGTTATCTCATCCATCAATTCCGTTCAGCAGGCAACGCTGAGAATGGCAAACAACTTTGAGGGTATGAGCCGCTTTGCCTTCTATTTTCAGAATATGAGAGAGTTTTTGGATTTTGAAAGCAATGTGAAGGACGGCGAGGAAATCTGCGGTGATTTTGAAAGTCTGGAATTCAGAAACGTTTCTTTTAAATATCCGTCAGCAGAAGGATGTACGCTCGAAAATGTCAGCTTCCGTATAGATAAGGGTGAGACTCTTGCTCTCGTCGGTGTCAACGGTGCGGGTAAATCCACCCTTGTGAAGCTTTTTTTACGCTTTTACGATGTCACCGAGGGAGAGATTATACTCAACGGCAAAAACATCAGGGCTTATACTCTGGCCTCATTAAGAAGTATATTCGGTGCGGTTTTTCAGGATTACACCAACTTTGCAATTTCCGTGTATGAAAACATCATCTGTCACGAATGTGACGGGGAGGATAAGCTCAGAGCTGAAACAGCCCTTAAGCAAAGCGGTGTATGGGATAAGATAGCTTCTCTTCCCGAAAAAGGAGATACCGTGCTTACAAGAGAGTTTGACAAGGACGGTGTCGGTCTTTCGGGCGGCGAAAACCAGAAGCTCTCTGTGGCAAGACTTTTTGCAAAGGATTTTTCCTTTGCGGTGCTCGATGAGCCTTCTTCTGCCCTTGACCCCGTTGCTGAATATAAAATGTACGAGAGTCTTATAAATGTAACGGCGGGCAAAACCGTGCTTTATATTTCCCACCGACTTTCAAGTGCAGTGCTTTCCGATAGAATTCTCGTCCTTGACGGCAAGAGAATTGCTGAGGATGGTACACATGAAGAGCTGATGCAAAAAGGTGGCATATACAGTGAAATGTTTACACTTCAGGCATCCAGCTACAAGGGAGAAACGGAGGTGCAGGAATGAAAAAGAATAAGGAAAAAACTGCCCATTCAATGTTCTCCAATATAATGTTTTTTATAAAGCTCCTTTTCGAAGTTTCGCCGATGCTTGTAATAGGAGAATTCGCATGGGGTATTCTTATGCATGTACCTCCGAGGCTTATCAGCGTAATAGGTGTAAAGTATATAATTGACGTTGTTTCAGAAGGTGAAAGGCTTGAAAGAATCTTTGCGGCAGTCGGCATAATTGCTCTTATTATTGTTGTCAGTAATGTATTTACCTGGATTTTCAGAGAATTTTTCTGGAATATGGAAAGGGAAAGAGTTTATTACGGGCTTAATAAAAAGCTTTATGATAAAGCAAGGCAGCTCGATGAGGAAAGCTACGACAATCCGGATTTTTATAATAACTTCATTCTTACAATAGAGTCCTCTTCGGACAATATACAGAATCTTCTCGGTCTTGTGAGAAACTATGTCGGTAACATTATTCTGCTTTTTTCAATCGGATCCGTGCTTCTTACCATTGATCCCGTCTGTCTTGTGATAATTCTGTTTTTCATCGGTGTTTTTTCACCCTTAAGCAAAAAAATAGGCAACCTCCAGATGCAACGAAGGGTTGACAATACAAGGTTTCATCGCAGAAGTGACTATTTCCAACGCATTTTTTATCTCCAGGATTATTGCAAGGAGGTAAGAATGAATGAAATCTCTCCCCTGCTTATTGAAAGATATAACGACGCGGCTACCGATGTTGTAAAAAACCAGAAATACTACTGGAAGAGGATTTCCGGCTTTTATATGATTCAGGAAAGCGGAATTCAGATATTGGGCTTTATGTTTGTGTTGCCTCTTTATCTCGGTTACTGTGTGCTTGTCAAAAACAGTCTTTCTCCCGGTGAATTTGTTGCAGCCTTCAACGGTGCCTTTTCCATTGCGTCATCGATTAATTTTCTTACTGTGTGGGCAGTTGCCGTTTTCTCTGAAAGAGGAAAAATGATTGAAAAATACCGTGAATTTTTAAAGACGGATTTCAGAATCAGCGACGGTAAAAACAAGGCAGAAAAGGGCAAGCCCAAGGAAATAAAAATAGAAAATCTTTCCTTTACTTATCCCGGAAACAGTGAACCTACGCTGGAAAATATCAGCCTCACAATAAAGCCATATGAAAAAATTGCTCTTGTAGGCTATAACGGCGCCGGAAAAACTACGCTGACTAATCTCTTGCTTCGTCTTTACGACCCTACAGAAGGGGCGATTCTCATTGACGGAGAAGATATAAGAGACGCAACTGTTGATTCTCACCGTGACCGTTTCGCGGCTGTTTTTCAGGATTTCAGACTTTTCTCTCTCAATGTAGGCGAAAACGTAGCCCTTGATAAGGAATATGACAGTGAAAAGGTAATGGAGGCGCTTTCACACAGCGGATTCGGGAAAAAACTGAAAAACGGTACAGAAACAGAGCTTCTCAGAGAATTTGACGATGAGGGTGTAATGCTTTCCGGAGGCGAAAGCCAGAAAATAGCAATTGCAAGGGCCTTTTATAAGGACTGTCCTTATGTAATACTCGATGAGCCGTCGGCAAATCTTGACCCTGTTGCAGAGTATAATCTTAACCGGGCAATGACTGAGGCGGCAGACAATAAAACTGTTATTTTCATTTCTCACAGACTTTCCACCACAGTACACGCTGACAGAATTTACGTTATGGAAAAAGGCAGAATCATTGAGTGCGGCAGCCACGATGAATTAATGAAAAAAGGCGGCACTTATGCCAGAATGTTTAACCTGCAGGCGGAAAAGTACAGAGAAGAAAGCAAAGCTTAAAAGGGCTTTTTACAAATTAAAATTTCAAAAAAGCAAGGACACGGCGAAGCCGTGTCCCGTTTGTTTTTATAGCTTATTACTCCTTAGGAGCCTTTATCTTGTTGAGCTTTGCATTGAGTGCGAGAAGCTCTTCCTTTGTGAATTTAACCTCCATAGCACCGATAAGGTTTGCAATACGGAGAGGCGTGAAGGCACCTGCCATCTGAAGCAGCTCCTTTGAAGGCTTCATACCGCCGGGAAGTCCGCCGCCTTCCTTCTTATTTTCACCGTCGCCTTTTTTGGTTGCCTTGAACTTTTTAAGAAGCATAAGCACGAAGGAAACGGTTGTCAGCTTGCCCTTGAAGGTCTTGCAGATTGTTGAGAATTTATCGTTGATGTTGAGGTAGCCTTCGGGTGTGGTGATATCAAACCAGTTAAGAATTGCACCCTTCTCCTTGAAAACGTATTCCTCATTGATTTCGTCTACTTTTCTTATTACGCTTTCATCCCTGAAGTCGCCTGCAACGGCTTCGAGCTTTGTTTCGCCCTCGTTGGGTACATCAAAGTAGAAGAAGTGGTCTGAGGCTGATTTTTTGCCGAGAGACTTGCCGTTCGCAAAAAGCTCTACCTCGGGAAGATTTGAGTAAACGGTTACCCTGGTAACATCTTCAACTCTGTCGATATATCTCTTGCCGCAGAGATGCACGAAGGGCTCGTCGGAAAGCCATGCTTTGTAAGCATAGAATGAATCCTTCTTATATTTTCTGTCCATTGTGACAAGACCTTTGTGATTCTGTCCGTTTTCGCCGCCCTCCTGACGTGCGTCGGCACCGAAGTCGAACATATTCCATACATGAGTTGACCAGATGTACTCTCTTGTGAAAAGCTGCTTGATAAGCTCCTCGTGATAGTATGCCTGATATTCTTCGGTATAGTCGCCCTGCTGAGGCTTTGAGGTGTGCCAGTTGAGAGCTTCGCAGCCGTACTCACTGCAGCCGATGGGAATGTTGGGATGATTCTTATGGAACTTATCAAACCAAGGACCGTTCATGGAAGCCTCTCCGCCGTACCAACCGAAATAGTGGTTGTAGGAGACAACATCGGGAATTTTCACATATTCACTGTCGGGATCGCACATTGTAAGACAGGCAATTGTCGTAAGTCTTGTTTTGTCCATTTTATGGCACAGATCGTTAAGAATCTTATGGTTTTCTATAAGATCAGGATCGGCTGCACCGTGCATGGTAATTTCATTTGAAAGACCCCACACAACGATTGAAGCGTGATTGTAGTTCTGAGTGACAAGCTCCTTCATCTGTGAGATAGTGTTTTCGCGGCCTGTAGCCATATGCTGTGAGATATAGGGAATTTCTGCCCAGATAACCATACCCTTTTCATCGCAAAGGTCATAGAAATACTGGTCGTGCTGATAGTGAGCAAGTCTGATTGTGTTTGCACCTACTTCGCAGATAAGCTCCATATCCTCTCTGTGGTGCTCGGGAAGAAGAGCGTTACCGATTCCGAGACGGTCCTGATGACGTGAAACACCGTGAAGGGGATATTTCTCTCCGTTGAGGAAGAAGCCCTCCTCAGGGTCGATCTTAAAGGTACGGCAACCAAAGCGTGCACTTACCTCGTCAAGAACGGTGTCTCCGTCAAGAAGCTCAACCTTTGCAGAATAAAGATAAGGATCCTTTCTGCCGTGCCAGAGGTGCACATTTTTGATATCAAATTCCTCGTCATCGTCATCGGTTGTCTTTGTTGCAACAACTGCGCCGTCTGCATCGAATATGGTATAGCGCAGAAGCTGTCCGTCCTTTTTGTTTGTGATATAGGCGTCGATTTCGATTTCTGCATCCTTGCCCTTGATTTCAGGTGTAACCTTAAGGCCCGGTGTGCCGAAATAATCGAGGTCAAAGTGACTTTCGGGTACGCAGATAAGGTTCACATCACGGTAAAGACCGCCGTAGAAGGTGAAGTCTGCCATCTGTGGATAAACTCTGTCATTTGGAGAGTTATCAACATCAATTTCTATTAATGTTTCATCAGCGATATGCTTTGAGATGTCAACTCTCCAGGTGCTGTATCCGCCGTCATGGTGTGCGAGCTTTTCACCGCCGACAAAAACATCGGCAGAGGAGTTTGCACCGCGGATTTCTAGGTAATAGCAATCGCTTTCGGGAAGTTCTGATTTCTTAAGGGTTTTTGTGTAGCGGCAGGTACCTCTGAAATAGTCTGCGCCGCCGTCCTGACCGTCGACAGCATTCCATGAATGGGGAAGGTCAACTGCGACAGCTTCTTCGGAAGGCTTTTTGAAAAGCCAGCTCTTATTAAGGTTAAGAATTGTTCTCATATCCGTATCTCCTTTTTTAATTTATCCCTTTTATTATATATTGGAACAAATTTAAAGTCAATTAAAAAAAAGTGATAAAACTTTGTCACAGGTATCAGCTATTAAATCTGCTCCTGCCTTCTCAAGCTCGCATCGGTCGCGGTAACCCCAGGTTACACCTATGCATTTTATGCCTGCGTTGTGGGCGGTTTGCACATCAATCTCACTGTCACCGATGTAGATGCATTCTTCGGCAGATACGCCGAGCTCCTGAAGGGCTTTATATACATTTACGGGTGACGGCTTGCGCTCGCTTTCATCACTGACACCGATTGCTTCATCGATAAGACCGGGAAAAAAGTCAAGACAGAGCTCATAAACTGCCTGATGAAGCTTGTTTGATACAACGGCTGTTTTTATCCCCTTTTCACGCAGTGTCTCAATCAGCTCGCACACGCCTTCGTAGGGAGCTGTCATATCCTGCATATGCATAAGATAGTATGCCCTGAAAACATCAAGACAATCACTGTTTGTTTTTTTATCGGTGTTTTCCGGGGTTGATCTTTCCATAAGTTTTACTACACCGTTGCCGATAAAGTTGCGCACCTCGTCAATACTTCTTTCCGGAAATGAAAAAGAACGAAGCGCATGATTGACTGCAGCGTGAAGGTCACCCAGTGTATTAAGAAGTGTGCCGTCAAGGTCAAAAATTACTGCTTTATACATAGTTATCATTCCTTTGCTCTGGTATGTATATTATTCTAGTATGAAAGTGTGAAGAAATCAAGAGAATACGGAGTGTGAAATTCAGGCAATTTACTGCCGACTGATATTATTTCACCACTTGACAAAATCCTTTTCACGGTGCTATAATACAACCGACATATGAATATTACTGGGGGTGCTGAATTTTTCGGCTGAGATTATACCCATAACCTGATTCGGATAATACCGACGTAGGCTAAGTAATGAGCTTTTCCACCCGTAGTATCAAGGGGTGGATTTTTCTTTTTATGCGCGCTGAAAAGAAACTCACGAAATCTCCAAAGGTTGTATTGATATGTTGAAATATCATAAAGGAGTGTTTTTTATGAACGCAAGTGTAGCAATTCAGGTTTTACCCGATGTGCATGACGACGAAGAGCTTATCCGTATTGTTGACGAGGTAATCGCATATATAGCTTCTACAGGCTATAACTATTATGTAGGACCTTTTGAAACAACAATTGAGGGAGACAGCTATGACGACCTTATGGAGATTGTGAAAAACTGTCAGAAGGTCGCAGTAAATGCAGGTTGTAAAGCAGTTTCTGCTTATGTGAAGATCTGTTTTAAGCCGGAAGGCGGTGTACTTACCATTGACAAAAAAGTTTCAAAACATCACAAATAAGCTGGCTCCGGTTATTTCTGTTATTGCAGTTATTTTACTGTGGCTTGTCTTAAGCGAAGGAGAAATTGTTCCTGCCTATATGCTTCCGTCACCTTTTGAGGTTGTGAAGGCTTTCTTTTCAGATGTTGAGATTCTTTTCACTCACGCTGTTGTGACGGTGCAGGAGGCTCTTTACGGCCTTATCACGGGTACTGCAATCGGTTTTATTATTGCGGTTTTAATGGACAGATTCGATTTTCTTTATAAGGCATTCTATCCCCTTCTCGTAATAAGCCAGACCATCCCCACAATTGCAATCGCTCCGCTTCTTGTTCTGTGGATGGGATTTTCAATGGCCCCTAAGATCACTCTTGTTGTATTGACTACCTTTTTTCCGGTTACGGTTTCCCTTCTTGACGGCTTTAAAAGTGCCGACAGAGACGAGATCAATCTTGTGCGCTCCATGGGAGGAAACAGATTTCAGGTTTTTCGCCACGTGAAGCTTCCTGCAGCGGCAGAGCAGTTTTTTTCAGGACTTAAGGTGTCTGCTTCCTACAGCGTTGTAGGTGCAGTGATTTCCGAATGGCTCGGTGGCTTTGAGGGGCTCGGTGTATATATGACAAGGGTAAAAAAGGCATACGCCTTTGACAAGATGTTTGCCGTTATTATACTGATTTCAGCTCTTTCTCTTTTGCTTATGGCATTTATAAATGTGATGAGAAATTACGTTCTGCGTTATAAAAAACGTTCTTAAGAAAGAGGTTTTAAAATGAAAAAAATAATCTGCTTAATTCTTTCACTCGCACTTCTTTTTACTTTTTCTGCTTGTGGCAATGCAGAAAAGGACGGTGACGGACTTACTGAAATTACAATTTGCCTTGACTGGACACCCAACACCAACCACACAGGCTTTTTTGTTGCCGATAAGCTCGGTTATTATGAGGAAGCAGGAATCAAGGTTTCAATCGTTCAGCCTCCCGAAAACGGTGCAGAGCTGATGACGGCGTCAGGTCAGGCACAGTTCGGCATTTCCTTCCAGGATACACTTGCCGATTTATTTTCAACTGAAAATCCCCCTGAAATAACAAGCGTTGCTGCAATTTTACAGCATAATACTTCAGGTATAATTTCCCGCAAGGGTGAAGGCATTACCTCTCCGAAGGGGCTTGAAGGCAAACGCTATTCCACTTGGGACTGGCCAATTGAGCAGGCAACAGTGAAATATGTTATGGAAAAGGAAGGCGCCGATTTCAGCAAGCTTCAGCTGATTCCCAATGTTGTGACAAATGAAGCTGAAGCGCTCAGAAATAATGATACCGATGCAATATGGATTTATTATGCATGGGCAGGTGTTGCCTGTGAAAAGGCAGGGCTTGATTTCGATTATTTTGCCTTTACTGATATTGACAAGGTCTTTGACTATTATACTCCCGTAATTGTTGCAAACAATGCTTTTCTTAGTGAAAATACCGAAACTGCAAAGGCTTTTCTCAGTGCAACCAAAAAGGGCTACGAATACGCTGTAACAAATCCGGAAGAAGCGGCAAAAATCCTTGTTGAGGGTGACACTACAGGCTCACTTAACGATTCACTTGATTTTGTAACTGCAAGCCAGAAGTGGATAAGTGAAAAATACATCGACGACGCTGAAAGTTGGGGTGTATTTGACGCTGACAGATGGAACGCGTATTACAGTTGGGTTTACAGTGAAGGTCTTATTGAAAATGAAATTCCCGAAAACTTCGGCTTTACAAATGAATTTTTAAAGGATTGATTCAATGCTTAAGCTAAAAGCGGAAAATGTTACCGTAACCTATGATAATGAACCTGTAATTGAAAATATAAATCTCAGCCTTGAAAAGGGAGAAATTGTTTCAATTCTCGGTGCAAGCGGCTGTGGAAAAACAACATTTTTCAATGCTGTTGCAGGACTCAGACCGGTTGATGAGGGTAAGGTTTACCTTGACGGTGAGGATATAACAGGAAAGACGGGCAAGGTCAGCTATATGCTGCAGAAGGATTTGCTTCTGCCTCATTATACTGTTATCGACAATGTGTCTCTTCCGCTTGTGATGAAGGGAGAAAAGAAAAAAGAGGCGAGAAAAAAAGCCGGTGGGTATTTCAGCCTTTTCGGTCTGGAAAATTGCGAAAAGAAGTATCCCTCTGAGCTTTCCGGCGGTATGAGACAGCGTGCGGCACTTATGCGCACCTATCTTACGGGAAATGACGTTGTGCTTCTTGATGAGCCTTTCAGCGCCCTTGATACGATAACGAAAAGTGCAATGCAT
Organism: Oscillospiraceae bacterium; assembly: GCA_015066015.1. Lineage (GTDB taxonomy): Bacteria > Bacillota > Clostridia > Oscillospirales > Acutalibacteraceae > UBA6857. The sequence continues at coordinate 26,191 of SVPE01000005.1, read as the reverse complement.
AGCTGGTATCTCAATATCATAAAGGAGATAGGTCTGTCAACAGTGCTTATCACCCATGATATCGATGAAGCGATTCTTCTTTCCGACAGGGTTTACATTCTTTCGGGAGTGCCGGGAAGAATCACTGATGAGATAAAAATTGATTTGCCTAAGCCGAGAAATATCGGTGAGGTTACCGATGACGGGTTTATAAGCTACAAAAAGCTGATACTCGGAAAAATTGAGAGCACGACAGCGTGACGCTATAAAAAACACCGCCGGGAGGTTAGTCTCACGGCGGTGTTTTTGTGTTATCTTACGGGCTGTGTGTGCCAGATGTCTCTTGCATAGTCGAGGATTGCTCTGTCTGTTGCGAAACGGCCTGCACCTGCAGTATTAAGAAGGGACATTTTATTCCACTTATCTCTGTCGCGCCATACTTCGTCAATCTTCTTCTGTGCTCTTCTGTAATCGGCAAAGTCAGCAAGTACCATGTAGGGGTCGTGATAAATGATTGTGTTGCCGATTTCGGGGAACTGCTTTCCGTCAAAGCCTTTCTGGATGAATTCAATGACTCTGCGGAGCTCAGCATTGTTGTTATAGTAATTGATGGGTTGATAGTTGCTGCGCTTAAGCTCGTTAACCTCAGGAGTCTTCATGCCGAAGAGGAACATATTATCATCGGTAACTGCTTCGTTGATTTCAACGTTGGCACCGTCGAGTGTGCCGAGAGTGAGAGCACCGTTGATCATAAGCTTCATATTTCCGGTACCGCTTGCTTCTGTACCTGCAAGGGAAATCTGTTCACTGATGTCAGCAGCGGGCATAAGCTTTTCAGCCATTGTTACGTTATAGTCTTCAAGGAAAACTACCTTGAGTCTGCCGCGCATATCGGGGTCATTGTTGATAACGTTTGCGAGTGAGCAGATCATCTGAATGATTTTCTTTGCCATAAAGTAGCCTGATGCAGCCTTTGCACCGAAAATATATGTGTGAGGAACATAGTCGCCGTCGGGATTGTCCTTGATTTCAAGGTATCTTGCAATGATCTGAAATGCGTTGAGATGCTGGCGTTTATATTCGTGAAGTCTTTTTACCTGAACGTCAAAGATTGAATCGGGATTGAGCTCGATTCCCATTGTCTTTTTTACGTGAGCGGCAAAGGCTTTTTTGTTGTTGTATTTGATGTCGCCGATTTTCTTAAGTACCTTTTTGTCATTTGCAAAATCGCGGAGCTTTGCAAGCTCGTCACCGTTATAGATGAAGCCGTCACCTATAAGCTCTGTAAGATAAGAAGTGAGCTCGGGGTTAGCCTGACAGAGCCAGCGTCTGTGGGCAATACCGTTTGTTACGTTTTTGAACTTGTCGGGAGTAAGCTTGTAGTAGCTGTTGAAGAGACTGTCCTTAAGAATCTGTGAGTGAAGAGCTGAAACGCCGTTTACGCTGTGACAGGTTGCAACGCAAAGGTTAGCCATTCTGATAATGCCGCCGGAAATAACAGCCATTTCTTCAACCTTGCCTGCATCGTGGGTCTGCTCCCAGATGTGTGCACGGTAACGGTTGTCGATTTCCTTTACGATTGTATAAATTCTGGGAAGAAAGCTTTTGAAGAGATCTTCTGACCAGCACTCGAGAGCTTCCTTCATAACAGTGTGGTTTGTATATGCTGTGGCCTTTGTAACGATTGCCCAGGCTTCGTCCCAGCCGTAACCGCATTCGTCAAGAAGAATACGCATGAGCTCGGGGATTGAAAGTGTGGGATGGGTATCGTTGATGTGAATGGCGTTCTTCTCTGCGAAGTTTTCCATTGAAGGTTCGTGGCGAAGATGTCTTGCAACGATATCCTGAATTGAAGCAGATACGAGGAAATACTGCTGCTTGAGACGCAGACACTTTCCTTCGTAGTGGTTGTCTGAGGGGTAAAGAATTTTGCTGATGATTTCAGCATTTGCCTGTTGCTCAACTGCCTTGAGATGCTGGCCCTGGTCAAAAAGCTTCATATCAAGAGAGGGTGCAACGCTCTTCCACAGACGGAGAACTGAAATGCCTCTGCCGTCCTTGCCGCTGACATACATGTCGTAGGGAACAGCCATAATTGTCTGGGCGTTGATGTGTTCTACGCTATGGTAGTGATTGTCCCATTTGTCAATTATTTCACCGCCGAAGCGAACCTCTACGGTGTCCTTTTCCTTTGCTCTGAGCCATACTTCGCCGCCGGGAAGCCAGAAGTCGGGAAGCTCTGTTTGCCAACCGTCAACAAGCTTCTGCTTGAAAATACCGGCCTCATAAAGAATGCTGTAGCCCATACCGTAAAAGCCCTGAGTTGCAAGTCCGTCAAGGTAGCAGGCGGCAAGTCTACCGAGACCGCCGTTGCCGAGACCCGCATCAGGTTCACAGTCATAAAGCTTTTCGAGCTTTATGCCCATATCCTTGAGTGCGGCGGAAAATGTGCTTGTAAGATTAAGATTATAAAGATTGTTTTTAAGTGAACGACCCATGAGGAATTCCATGCTGAGGTAGTAAATCTTCTTTGAGTCAGCAGCTTTATCAGCATCTTCTCTGAATTCGCGAAGGCCGTCGTGCATAAGATCTTTTACGATCATTGCAACACTTTTATAGTATTGTTCATTTGTAGCTTCTTCGGGATTTACACCGAAATAATGGGAAAGCTTTCCGGTGATTAAATCCTTTGCCTGTTTCCTGGAAAGTGCATAATTCATAAGTAAACCTCCAAAATCATTCATTATAAATTTTGCCTCTGGGTAATCTGTAGGCTTATTTTACACCATTTTAAACAAAAAATCAACACCAAATGAAGAAAATTTATCAGAAAAGAGTAAAAATAACCAAAATTTCTTAAAATTTTAATCCTAACAACTCATATTTTTTGCTTTACAAGGCATTAAAAGTCCTTCTTTTGTAAGTTTTCAACATAGAACAGACACAGTTTTCAACGGTATTATGAGATGAAAAACCTTGATTTTAAGGGGGTTTTCCACGTTTTCCACATAGTTATCAACATTTTATAGCGCAAAAACATGTGGAAAACGTGAAAAAAGGCCCTATACAAAGAGTACAAAAATTTCAATTCAAGTTCTACTAATTTAATAAAGTAATTATATCATATGATGTAATTACCACATTTATATTTTTCCAAAGTATATAAAATTGAAATGAAAACAAAAATAAAAAAGAAGAAACTGAAAGGTGTGAGAAATCCTATGATCAAAGGTATCAACCGTCAGGTTGTTGAGGTTAAAGATACAGGAAATGACTGTTTTGAAAAGATACTGTTTTTCATAAAACCGGAATATGTGGGTCTCAGTGAAGGTAAAATACGTGAAAGAGCCGGACTTGTGACAAAGATTGCTACTTCACCTCCGCCGACTAAACTGCGGAAAAGTCGCATAAATGAATATCTTAAGGCCGGTGCACTTCTTCTTGCCGGTATTCTTACAGGGCTTTCAATCGGCTTGCTTTTTAGGTGATTTTTTTCAATAAGAGGCTCAGTTGAATAAGCGGCGAGGCGCAATGCTTCGCATTGCCGGAGGGGGTGCACTGTTTCGCTGAAAGGACCGTCGCCCGGCGGTCAGTCTGTCCGGATTTTGCAGAGAAGCACTCCCCCCTCCGCCTTTGACTTCGGTCAAAGGGCCTCGCCGCGTAAATACACTCCGGATTTACATTAAGAGATGCAAGCCGAAGATGCTGTATAATAAATTCCGGCCGCGACTTTACGTCGCGGCCGGGAAGCTTAGTATTAATTATTGTTCTTTTTCTTCTGTTACGATTCCCTTGAATTCGGCAAGCGAGTTATAAGCCTCAAGAGATGGCATCAGGTCACCGGAGAGATTTATGACGGCAAACTTGTTTTCTGAAAAATCCATTGCTGAAATATTTGTTTCAAAAAAGCCGATAACGCTGCCGAAGTTATCCTGAGCCTGTTGTGAGTTTTCAAATGCGAAAAGCGTTTTTGCAAAGAGAGAAGCAAGCTCTTTTATTTTTTCTGCATTTTCAGTTGTGTTGCTGCTGAGATAAAGGAAATATTTGAGCAGTATGTCAGATGTCATGGTCTGAACACCTTTATCTATAATGTAGCTGAGACCGCCGTGATTGTAAGAAATAGTATTTTCAACGTTAATCTCAAGGTCGCCCAAGTACTTCACAAGATTTATGAAAGCTTTTTCGTCACCGACAAGGTATTTACTTACATCCGTGCCGGTGTATACACTTACGGCGTTTGTCAGCTGAGTGACGCCTCCGGTCTGGAGGTGATAATTCATATTGCCGATAGTTTCGTTTGCCTGACATACTGATGTGGGTTCAATGAAGAAAAGCTTGACCTTACGGGAGGATGTGTCAACATTTGCAAGCGCAAGGAAATGAATGTTGTTGTTTTCGTTATCAAGGCAAAAAAGAATGTTTGTCTGAAGCTGTTGTACAGGCATGGTTGTTGTTTCAATAGGAGCAGTTGTCGTGGTGTCGCCTTCAACAACGGTTGTTGTTTGTTCCTGTGGCTTGTTCTCAAGAGAATCGATGACTATCATACCGAGCGATAAGGTCGTAAGCAAGGTGATGAGTGCAGCGAAGGCTTTTATTATAACGGGTTTGCCGGGTTCGGAAATGTTGCCGATTCTTTCGGCAGCGTCTTTAAAAAATCTTTGTATATTCTTAAAGAGCTCACTGTCAAAAAACTCTTTCATTATTTTATCCTCTTTCCTTCCGTAAAGGAACGTTGTATAAATAAAAAACAGCACAGAGTGCTGAATTGTACATATATATTTTAGCATAAAGCATATATCAAGTCAATGGAAAAAATATACTATAATGAATGCAGCTTTTTGTCTATAAATGTTTTTATAAAAAATACCGCAGCGGAATGCTGCGGTATTTTAAGAATGAATAGTTAAAAATTATTTTATGTCGAATGTGTAGGTGTATCCTTCAAGAGGCTGACCTGCACCAAAATCTCTTGCAGTAAATACAACTGTATCATCATATACTTCAACGTATGTGCCGAGACCTACCTGAGCGAACTTGCCGTAGTCGTTGTCCTTGCCGAAAGCGGGAAGGTTGATGGAGTAAACACCCTTTTCTGCGTCAAAGATCTCAAGTGATTTTTCGTATACACCGTCGTGAAGGTGACCGTTGAGATAGAAAACATTGCTGTGCTTCATGAGAACTTCTTTAACTGCTGCAGAATCTTCACCAAGGTCACCGTTCTTCCATACCTCAGGAAGTCCGTGAGTGTTTGCAAGAGGCTGATGGCAGATAACAAATGCGGGCTTGCCGTTTGCTTTTTCGAGCTCAGCGTCAATGAAAGCAAGCTGTTCGTCAGAAATGACTGCCTTTTCAAACTGCCATTCGTCTGAACCCATTACAATGAAGGTGTATCCGTTGATTTCATATGAATAGTATGCCTTGTCAATCTCCATGTTGAGATATTCGGAAGCCTTAGACATAACAAAATCTGTCTGATATTCATAAGCAAGGCGGATGTCATGGTTACCGGTTGCAAGAAGAACAGGTTTTTTGCCTATTTCGCTGTTTGCAAGTGCGTTCCATGTAACATCGTATGAAGGGCCGTCACCGAATTCGGATATGTCACCTGCGATAACAAGAGCATCGAATTCATCTTCTGAATTGTCGATGTCCTGAAGTCCGCGCTCAAAAAGATAAGGCTGGAAAGCAGTGTCTCTGTTGTGAGTGTCTGCCAAAGCTACAAAAGCAAGGTTGCAGTTTTCGGGATTCTGGAATTTGATTGGAGCTTCGGTTGAAACGGTAGGAAGACCGCCGAAAGCACCGGTAAATGTAAAGATGATTGTGAGAATATTGCTGATAACAGCAATAACTGAACCGAGAATTGAAGAAATCATATGTAATCCTCCTCATATTTATTTGTACAGTAATAATAGAACAAAGAAATTAAAAAGTCAATAACCACAAAGAATATTTATACATTTTTATTTACAAAAAACAGTATATTTTCTTTTTTTATATACAAAATATAAATGTGAAAATCAGCAGAAAGGGAGAATACGTTGGAAAATACAATCAATCTTTTAAAGGAATGCGATGCAGGAACAAAGACAGCAGTAAACTCTATAAAAGAAGTGTTGGATAATGTAAAAAGCGAAAATCTTCTTACGCTTCTTACCGAGGTGCTTCACGAGCACGAGGACATCGGAAACGAGATTGCGGAAACACTCAGAGAAATGGGAGGTCACGGCAAAGATCCGAATCCTATGGCAAGGGTAATGTCCTGGATGAAAATCAATTTTAAGATGTTGGAAAAGGGCGATGATAAGACGATAGCCGCTCTCATGCTTGACGGCTGCAATATGGGTGTAAAACAGCTGAGTGCTTATCTTAATGAATATGACAGCGCCGATGACAAATCAAAGAGACTTGCCAAAAGGCTTATCAATTGCGAGGAAAAGCTGGCAAAGGAGCTTAAAAATTATCTTTGATAAAAGAATAAAAAACTATTGATTTTAAAAAAATTTTGAGGTATAATCTGTTATACCTCGCTGGTATAGCTCAGTTGGTAGAGCAACGCATTCGTAATGCGTAGGTCGTCGGTTCGAGTCCGACTACCAGCTCCAAGAAAGGTCCCTTTTGTCTGCCGATAAAAAGGGGCTTTTTTTATGATATCTGTTCCTTATGAAACGATTGACATATCATATTTACTTTTCTTATTTTCTTCTACGAACCGTTATACTACTTTTTTGGGAATGAATTTCTTGCGGAAGTTGTGAAATAAAACAATCTTGTTGCAAAATAAAACAGTTTCTGTTATACTTCATTGTAAAAGACATCGTATAAAGTAAAGGCTGTAAAAAGGAGAAAATAAAATGAACAGATGTTGGTTTGACTACAAAACAGTAATAATCACAGGCGCGTCAAGCGGTATGGGCAAGGGTCTTGCAGAAAGGCTTATCCGTGACCACAACTGTCAGGTTATAGGTGTTGCCCGTACGGAATCAAAGCTTCAGGCTTTCAAGGAAGAGCTTGGCAACAAGTCTCATTATTTTACATATTATCCCTTCGATGTTTCTGTCAAGGAAAACTGGGAAAAATTTGCTCAGCAGCTTAAAAAAGACGGTATTCAGCCGGATATTCTGATTAACAATGCAGGTATATTGCCTAAGTTTAACCGTTTTTCAAAAATAACTGTTGATGATGTCAACAACACAATGCAGATTAATTTTTACTCTGCAATTTATTCGATAAACGCCCTTCTCCCCACAATTCTTCAGTCAAAAACTCCCGGTATTGTCAACATTGCTTCCTCTGCGGCACTTTGCTCTCTTGCGGGTACAACAATTTATTCTGCAAGTAAAAGTGCCCTTAAGAGCTTTACCGATGCTCTTCGCGAAGAGCACAGAAAGAATTGCTATGTAGGTCTTGTCTGTCCCGGATTTACAAAAACCGACATTTTCCGCAACCAGGGAAAAAGCTCTGACAAAACCCAGAAAGCTCTTAATATGGTAAGCACTGACTGCGACAAAATGGTTGACCTTATTGAAAAGGGTATATGGAAAAAGAGAGCCGATATGGTATTCGGCATGGATGCTCACGCTATGAGCATAGGAAATAAGCTTCTCGGCACTACCTGCTCACGTCTTGCCAGTAAGGTGCTTGAGATTGCTGACCTTTCCATTTTCCGTGAGGTTTTCAGACCGTAAATAAAAAGCAGCGGATATTTTCACTGACGAAAATATCTGCTGCTTTTATTAAAGAAGATTTGACACGAGCATCATCAGAAGCTCCTGAGCAAGGTATGCGCCGCCTGCGATAAGTATAGAGGAGCCGCCATACTTTACTATATGTGTAACTGCTGACTTTTTGTCGGGCATTTTTTCTGCTTTCCCGGCATTTTCTATTACATATTTCTTATATATATGATTGGCGGAAAAACCGCAGACGAAATGGAGCAGAATATTTGCAAAAAAGAAGGAAGCAAAGGGCGCCATTGCCTCAAGCGTGTTGTTGGTAATTTCAGCCATCTGAGCCTCTGTAAGACTGTCGACTGTTTCCGGAAGTGTTACGGCAAGAGATTCAATATAATCCATAAGAGAAATTGCTGAGGGCACACAAAGAATGCCGAGGGCAAGTGACAGCGTCATAAAAATAATCCCGGCTTTATAAAGCTTCCTGAAGAAAAACCAGTAAGGATTCAGAAAGAATGCGGCGAAGTTGAAGCTTATCTTACTGCCCGCCTGAATTCTTCTGAATTTTGAGATGTAACCGAGTGCATTTGATCCTATGAAATTGCCGATTGTGTTTGTTCTTACACCGTCTATTTCGTCATCAAGCGGAAAGGGCCCGCCGAGATTTATTCTTCCGTCACCCTGAGACTTGTTTTCTTCATTTTCGAGAAGAATATCAGTAAATAATGTTTTCATTGCTTCAGCAGCGTCGTTCATCTTCTGCTCACGATCTTCAAAGCCTTCACCTTCACCAAGGGTAAAGGGTGCTTTATAGTCGGGAATGTCGCTGTTGGTGTTTCCGCGGTTGCTTTCGTTTTCGTGCATAGCATCAACAACATTCATACCGAAAAGAGTGAATTTCATTCCGCAGCTGTTACATACATCTGAGCCCTTTGGATTTTCATTGCCGCAATTGGGGCAGGCAACAGTTTCTCTTTTCGGAGCTTCTGCAGGAGCTTTTTTGACTGTTACATCATGCCAGATGAAGCTGTCAGCGTGTTTGTGGCTGTTGACGCATTTGTTTTCTTTTTCATAGCATTCTCTGTGCTGGGGAGTGCCGCATTCGGGACAGACAACAACATCGTCGTCAGGTTCAAAGGTAAGGTTGCAGCCGGCGCAGAGATTTCCTGTATAATCCATAGATTTCTCCTTTAAAAATAGTTTAAGCAATAATATTAAAAATAATACTACTTTTATTATTGAAATGCAACTGTTTAAAAATTAAAAGTGAAAGAAAAAAATTTATTAAAGGTGTTGCCCTTTACAAATAAATGTGTATAATGTAAAAGGATAACTTTATATAAACAATTCTGAAGTATAAACATTAAAAATAACTTAATCGTTTGAAAGGATAAAAATCATATGATGGTTCAGTTTGAAGAATTAAGATTAAGACTTCTCGAAAGTGAAAAGCCTCTGAAGGAGCTTGCTGCTGCTTTAGGCCTCGACGAGATGGCAAAGGAGGTTGCTGCCCTTGAGGAGCAGACCGCTGCCGAGGATTTCTGGGGCGACCTTGCAAATTCACAGAAGGTGCTTCAGAGAATTGCTGCACTCAAAAATAAAATCAAGGCATACGAGGATCTCAGCACATCCTTTGACGATGCACTTGTTATGATAGAGCTTTCCGATGAGGAGGGTGACCTTGACCTTCTTCCTGAATGTGAGGAAAGCGTAAAGGCTGTAGAGGATGAGCTTGACAAGCAGACTCTTGCGACTCTTCTTTCCGGTGAATATGATAATAACAACGCTATTCTTAACTTCCACGCAGGCGCAGGCGGCACGGAGGCTCAGGATTGGTGTCAGATGCTTTTCAGAATGTACGGTCAGTGGGCTACAAAGCACGGCTTCAAGTTTACAACCGTTGACTTCCTTGATGGTGACGAAGCAGGACTTAAATCTGCTACTGTGGTTATTGAAGGCGAAAACGCCTATGGCTACCTCAAGAGCGAAATGGGGGTTCACCGTCTTGTCCGTGTTTCTCCCTTTGACTCATCGGGACGCCGTCACACATCCTTTGCTTCACTTGAAGTAATGCCGGAAATTGACGATACCGTAGACGTTGAAATCCGTGAAGAGGATATCAAGATGGAGGTTTACCGTGCATCAGGTGCCGGCGGACAGAAGGTCAACAAGACCTCATCAGCCGTACGTCTTATTCACGAGCCCACAGGCATTGTTGTATCCTGTCAGGTTGAAAGAAGTCAGCATCAGAACCGTGAGGTTTGTATGAGAATGCTCAAATCAAAGCTTATTGAGATCAAGGAAAGAGAGCATCTTGACAAGATTGAGGATATTAAGGGCGAACAGAAGGAAATCGGTTGGGGCAGTCAGATCCGTTCTTATGTATTTATGCCATATACTCTTGCAAAGGATCACAGAACAGGCTTTGAAATGGGAAATATCAACGCTGTTATGGACGGTGATATTGACGGATTCATCAACGCTTATCTTAAGAAGCAATCGCTTGATGCTCTTAATGCAGAATAAGGTGCATTTGTGCCGCGGACTATGTCCGCGGCTATTGTTTTGCCTGAGGCAAAACAATATATGTGCGGCGCAGAAGTAATGCAACACGGAGCGTTGCATTACTTCGTTTTCTGCGAAAATGAAGTCCGGTGTCCACACGCGGACACCGGCTTCTGCGCCTTGTTGCGGCTAACCTGCAAAATTACATATAAAATAGCATTTCACACATCAAAAAAGGTGCCCGGCGGGCACCTTTCAGACTGTCGATAAAGTCGCAAGAACATATATGCGGAATAATATATATACATATAAATTAAAGCAAAGATAATAACAATATTGCCAACAAAATCCGGAGGAACATCGAATTCCCCCGGATTTTCGCATATATTTGCCCTTTTTTCACCCTCTCGGAGTACCTGTGTACGCCTTCGGAGTGAAGAAAAGGGCATCTTGCAACATTCTCGGCAGTCTGCCAGCTTGTCGAAAATGCTTTTTCGACAAGCTGAAAGGTGCCCGCCGGGCACCTTTATCAATTATAAGCGAATTAATAGTTTTCTTTCCTTACTTCGAAGTAGCTCTGAGGATGAGCACATACGGGGCAGATTTCGGGAGCCTTTTTGCCCATTACGAGATGTCCGCAGTTGCGGCATTCCCACATTGTTTCCTCGCTCTTTTCAAATACAGCCTTCATTTCAACATTGTTGAGAAGTGCGCGGTATCTTTCTTCGTGGGTCTTTTCGATTGCTGCAACCATTCTGAATTTTGCTGCAAGATCTGTGAAGCCTTCTTCTTCAGCTTCGTCAGCGAATTTTGCATACATATCGGTCCATTCGTAGTTTTCGCCTGCGGCAGCTGCTGCAAGGTTAGCAGCTGTGTCGCCGAGCTCACCGAGAGCCTTGAACCACAGCTTAGCGTGCTCCTTTTCGTTGTTTGCCGTTGCCTCGAAGATAGCGGCGATCTGCTGATACCCCTCCTTCTTTGCTACGGAAGCAAAATAAGTATACTTATTTCTTGCCTGGGATTCACCTGCGAAGGCCTCCATAAGGTTTTTTTCTGTTTTTGTTCCTTTGAGATTCATAGTAAGTCCTCCTTGAATTTAATTAGAGATGTCTCTCTATTTGGATAAATGATAACATTTAAAGAAAGTTTTGTCAATTTAAAATTGGATTATTCTGTGGATTTGATAATGAAGGTGAATATTCTTTGTTAACAATCTGTTAAAACTGCGATTTACTTCTTTCTTACCTTTCCATAAACGGGAATAATATGGTAAAATACACTCTGTATGTAAAAGAAGAAAGGAAAAGTAGAGAAATATGATCAGTACAAACAATGTAACTCTGCAGTATGGTGGCAGAGAGCTTTTCAAGAGTGTTTCCATCAACTTCACAAAGGGAAACTGCTACGGACTTATCGGCGCAAACGGTGCAGGAAAAAGCACATTCTTGAAGATTCTTTCCGGAGAAATTGAGCCGAATAAGGGCTATGTTACAATTACTCCGGGAGAGAGGCTTTCTGTTTTAAAGCAGGACCACTATGCTTTTGATGAATATGATGTTATAAGAACGGTGCTTATGGGAAATCCCAAGCTCGTTGAAATTATGGATGCAAAGGAGGAGCTTTATTCAAAAGAGGAGTTTACCGAGGAAGACGGAATCAGAATCAGTGAGCTTGAAGAAGAATTTGCGGAAATGGACGGATGGAGCGCTGAAAGCGATGCAGAAATTCTTCTTAATGCCCTGGGTATTCATAATGAATTTCACTATATGCTTATGAAGGAATTAAGCGGTGAACAGAAGGTTAAGGTGCTTTTAGCTCAGGCTCTTTTCGGAAATCCCGATATACTTCTCCTTGACGAGCCGACTAACCATCTTGATGTTGCAGCTATCAACTGGCTTGAAGAGTTTCTTCTCAATTTTGAAAATACCGTTATTGTTGTCAGTCACGACAGACATTTCCTTAATAAGGTATGTACTCATATTGCTGACTGTGATTTCGGAAAAATTACAATGTACGTAGGCAACTATGACTTTTGGTACGAGTATACGCAGATGGCACAAAGACAGTTACGTGAACAGAATAAAAAGACTGAAGCCAAGATGAAGGAGCTTCAGGAGTTTATCGCACGCTTCAGTGCTAATGCTTCAAAATCAAAGCAGGCAACAAGCCGTAAAAAGCTTCTTGACAATCTTGTTCTTGAGGATATGCCGGTTTCTTCAAGACGTTTCCCGTTTGTTGAATTCAAGCCCGACAGAGAAATAGGTAACGATCTTCTCACAATTGAGGGTATATCGAAAACCGTCGGAGACAGAAAGGTGCTTGATAATATATCGTTTACAATAAGACCTAACGAAAAGGTTGCATTTGTAGGTACCGATGCTCTTGCCAAGACAACGCTTTTCAAAATTCTTATGGGTGAGCTTGAGCCGGATGAGGGTACATTCAAATGGGGTGTAACTACCTCGCAGGCATATTTCCCGGCAGATAACTCTGCGTTCTTTGACGATGTTGAGGACAGCCTCATTGATTGGGTAAGAAGATATTCAGATCTTCAGTTTGAAACTGATGTAAGAGGCTGGCTCGGAAGACTTATGTTCTCGGGTGAAGAAGCTACAAAAAAGGCGAAGGTGCTTTCGGGCGGTGAAAGAGTCCGTTGTATGCTTTGTAAAATGATGCTTTCGGGTGCTAACGTGCTGATTCTTGATGAGCCTACAAACCATCTTGACCTTGAATCAATCACAGCACTGAATAACGCACTTATAAAGTTTAAGGGAGCTCTTCTTTTTACTTCGCATGACCACCAGTTTGTTCAGTCGATTGCTGACAGAATTATCGAAATCCGTCCTGACGGACTGTATGACCGTAAGGAAACCTATGATGAATTCCTTGAGAATAATGAGCTTCTTATTACAAAATAAAGTACAGGAGATAACTTATGATATATGTAATAGGTGATATTCACGGGTGCAAGGAAAAATATTCAGAGATGCTCCGTAAGCTTTCACCCGGTGAGCATGATGCTGTTTTTGTGCTTGGTGATGTGCTCGATGTCGGTGAAGACGGTATGGAAATCCTCAGAGAAATGATGTATTGTGCAAACATTTATCCTATTCTCGGTGAAAGAGAGTACTATGCAAGAAAACTCCTTGGTGATATAGCAGATTGCGGAAGCCTTGAAAAGGCTCTTGAAGAGCTTGACGGAGATAAAAAGGAGCTTCTTACAAAATGGAATGAGCTTGGTTGCGAAAAAACAGTAAATGATTTTCTAAGTCTTTCTGAGGAAGACAGGGAATCTGTTCTTGATTATCTTGAGGAGTTTGTGCCTTATGAGGAAATCTCCTGCAAAGGCAAAAGCTTCGTGCTCTGCCATGCGGGAATCAGAGGCTTTGACGGTGAAAAGGCACTTGACGGCTACAGTCCGGAAGATTTTATTTTCGAGAAAGCAGACTATGACAGAATTTATTTCAAGGACGCTTATCTCGTTACGGGTCATACCCCCACTGTTACCATAGGTAAAGAGTTTGCGGGTAAGGTTTATGCAAAAAAGAGACATCTTGCTATTGATTGCGCAGCGGCATTCGGAGGAAGGCTCGCGGCAGTGTGTCTTGACACGTTGAAGGTTTATTACTGCTGATAATATTCGCGCAGAAACATAAAGCTGTTCGTCAGAAATTATCTCAAATAAAAAAATCGGTCGCTTGAAGTGGCCGATTTTTCGTTTATTATTCGTTTAATGCCTGAGCAATAGCCTTTGCCATCTGATCGGGACAGGAAGTGCCCTTGAAGCCGCAGCGGATACCTGAAAGTCTTTTGATAAGGTCTTCAGCCTTCATTCCTTCGGCGAGAGCTGAAAGGCCCTGTGTATTACCTGAGCATCCGCCGGAGAAGCGCACCTTTGAAACAATGCCGTCATTAAGCTCGAAGGTTATCTTTCTTGAGCAGACGCCTCTTGGGATAAAAGTATATTCCATAGTTTTACATCCTTTCTTGTCGTTGTGTCAATTATGATAGTTTAAAACAGGTATTTTGTCAAGTCAGAATATATAAAAGGGCAATAGTGAGGGCGGTGTCATTTTTTTCGCTCGAAACAATCATTAATACTGTTAAAACCAGCAGAAAATCACTGTCCGTTTTTATCACCTCATATCGAAAATATCTCCCATTGAAAGAAGGCTCATAAGCCTGAGAAGTTCAATTGCTCTGTCCGCTTTTTCGCGACGTGTAGGTGAAAGTAAGGGCTTGAGAGCTGAAATAAGATTGCAGCGGGGATCATTATTGCTGTTGTTGAGCCTTTCCAGAATCTCGGATATTCTGAAAAGCATTTCCGGGTCAAAAGGAAAAGACGGGTCCTCACTTTTCTGATTATTGCTTTTATTTGTGCTGCCATCTGAATTACCCGAAAAGCCTTGTGCAAGGGAGCTTATTTTCTCCATATCCTCGTCGGAAATATTTGCGAGAATTTCGCCAAGATCAAAATCAGGGGGATCCATCGGCGTTTTCTCCCTGTCGGTTTCTGCCGAATTTTTTCATCAGCTCCTGTGCCTGAGGTGAGGAAAGAATATCTCTGAGCTTTTGAGGGTCGGAAAGTATACTGTTTATTTTCTGACGTTGATTTTCGTTAAGATTCGATTTTATCTGACTTTCTATACTGTCGGAGTTGCCCTGATTCAGCATGGAAATTAAGGATTTTATTTTTTCTGCGGAAAGTTTTGCTTCATTTTGCATTGAAAAATCACCTGACTTATGATAATATAACTTGTATGGTAAATAAATATGGTGAAGGGTAGGTTTTTATGAATGAAGGTTCTTGTGTTTTCGGATTCCCACGGAAGAAAAGAACTCCTTGACCGTATGCTTTCAAAAGAGCCCGATTGCAAAGAAGTTATTTTTCTCGGTGACGGAATCGGGGACGTCGATTGGGTAAAGAATTTTCATCCCGATAAAAAATTCACCTGTGTGAGAGGAAATAATGACCGCGACTTCACCCTCAGCTCGGAGGCCTACAGATATTTCGACGGAGTTACTGTGTTTGCCTGCCACGGCGATGTTTACTCGGTAAGAAGTACCCTGTCGCAGGTTTTCAGAAAAGCTGCCTCGGTAAAAGCCGACCTTGCACTTTACGGACACACTCATGTGAGAAATCAGGTTACGGACCCTGCTTCGGGAATCGTTGCTCTTAACCCGGGGGCTTTATGTGACGGACACTATTGTGTTATAGAGTTCAGTAAGGGTAGCTTTACTGTTGAAAACAAAAATTGCTATAACTGATAAATAAGGTAATAATGCCGTAAGGCTTAAAGTAAAAATATTACAGAAAGAAGGAATTTTTTATGAAAAGAAAAATGTCTGTTTTTCTTGCAATCATTATGATGCTTTCCCTTGTGTTCAGCTTTGGTGCATCAGCCGTTACTGACGGTGATGTTATCCCTGTACCCGATGTTGAAGCTTCCGCTGTTGTGACAGCCGGAGACGCAAATCTTGATGCTGTACTTGCTCTTGGTATGAAGTACAGTGGCATGTTCACAGAGAATGACACAGCTGACACCTTCACCTACACAAATGAAGGTGACAAGGGCTATGTATGCTTTGCCATTGAAGCTGACGAAAACGCTGAAACAGTAAAAGGCGGCTGGACTGTTGAAATCTATGATGCTGAAGGCAAACTTCTTCGCTCAACTGACGCAGTTCTCGATGAAGAGGGCGAGCTCCCTAACTGGAAGTTCTTTGCCTCCTGCCCTGTTAACGGTACATACACAGTAAAGGTTGTTGCTGCTGATGAGAGCAATGCTCCTATTGGCACCGAATACACCTTAAGAGTAGAGCAGTTCTACAAAAATCACGGACTTTTCGATAAGTTCCTCGGCTTTGACCTTTCAGTATTTGAATGGGTACAGGGTATACAGAATAAGGCCCTTACCGCAATTTTTGTTACAATCACAACTCTCGGTGATGAGGGTATTATCTTTATTGCTATTGCAATTATCTTCCTTTTTACCAAGAAGTACCGCAAGATAGGCTTTGCTATGCTTATCGCTCTCGGCGTTATGACCATCTGCAACAACCTTGTCCTCAAGGAGCTTGTGGCAAGACCCAGACCCTACATGCTCTATGGTGTTGATCCTGAAGCTTATGCACTCTGGGGCGGCGAGAATGCAAAGTATTTCTTCCCCCACCTTGTACACTACCACACAAGCTACTCATTCCCCTCAGGTCATACATCATCTGCATTTGCTGCAGCATTTGCAATTCTCTTCTATAATAAGAAGATCGGTATTCCTATGACTGTATTTGCAGCACTTATGGGCTTCTCAAGAATTTATGTTGAAGTTCATTACTGCACAGACGTTATCGCAGGTGCAGTTGTAGGCCTCGTTTATGCATTCATCGGCTTTATGATTGTAAAGCTTGTTTATCCTTACTTTGAAAAACTCATTGATAAGCTTACATTAAAGCTCAGAAAAGAAAAGAAAGCATAACTATACTAATGAATGAAAAAGCAGATGCCGTCAGTCGGCATCTGCTTTTCAGACTGTCGATAAAGTCACAAGAACAACAATGCACAGAAACACTTAAAGAACGTCGATAAAAAATTAAAAACAAAACTACAAAGAAAAATGGTCAGGACATCGAATCCCGACCATTTTTGCATTGTTTTGCCATTTTTTCGCCCTCTCGGAGTACCACTGTACGCCTTCGGGGCGAAGAAAAGGGCATCTTGCACCTTTCTCAACAGTCCGACAGACTGTCGATAAAGTCACAAGAACAACAATGCACAGAAACACTTAAAGAACGTCGATAAAAAATTAAAAACAAAACTACAAAGAAAAATGGTCAGGACATCGAATCCCGACCATTTTTGCATTGTTTTGCCATTTTTTCGCCCTCTCGGAGTACCACTGTACGCCTTCGGGGCGAAGAAAAAGACATCTTGCACCTTTCTTAACAGTCCGACAGCTTGTCGAAAATACTTTTCGCTTTATATATCCTTTTTTGAAAATTCACAGCCACAGTAATTCTGTCGATAAAGGTTGTATCTCTTTGAAAGTTCTATACTTCTTTTATACCCTTCCTTCTTTTTGAAGTCGGAGGGCAGATTTTTAACACCGTATTTTTCTTCAAGCTCAAGTCCTATTTCTCTGAGCTTTGCAGAATTCTTAAGGGGACTTATTGAAAGCGTAGTTGTGAAAAAGTCAAAGTTTTTTTCTTTGGCAAGCATAGCGGTTTTTTCAAGCCTGAGACGGTAGCAGTCGAAGCACCGTACTCCCCCTTCGCGTACATCCTCTCTGCCTTTTGCAAGGGCATAAAAGCTTTCAGTATCGTTTTCCGCTTCAAGTACGGGAATATCAAGTCCCATTTCACTGACAAGTCTTTTCAGCTCACTTACTCTGTGTGAATATTCCTCTGCGGGGTGAATGTTGGGATTATAAAAGAAAAGAGTTATATCAAAATGTTCGTTGAGATATTCAATGCAGTAGCTGCTGCAGGGTGCACAGCAGGCGTGGAGAAGCAGCTTTGGTCGGATTCCGTCTTTTTTGTTTTGCTCAATTATTTTTTCAAGGCTTTTCTGAAGATTTTCCATAGGTTCACCTCCGTTGACTATATTTTATCACAACGGATGGATTTTCTCAAGTTTTCCTTTAAAGTAGTTTTAAATTCTTTTATTTATCATTATAATTGTTGTATTGTGACTCAATTTTACAGTTGATTTTTATCTTAAAGAGTGTTAAAATTATCAGCGTATGACTATCAGGTAATAATTTACCCATAGGAGGTTTTATTTTGAACGAAGAAGAAAAAAGAGATTTCAACGGCGAAGAGCCTAAGGATGACCTTGCACAGGAGCTTGAAGAAATCCGCAGTATGTTTCAACGGGAGCTTAATAATCCCGCAAATGACGAAGCCGACGGACAGCCTATTCAGGAAATTGATTATGACGGTTCATCGGAAGAGGACGAAGAATATACGGCTTGCGAATGCTGTAATGAAAAGCCTGTAAGCAAAAATCACGGTGAGGATTATCCTTATTGTGATGATTGCCGTGAGCTTATGAAGCATTATCCTCTCAGAAAAAGAGGAGTTGTTGCAATTATTGCAATGATACTTATATTCGGTCTTACTGTTTTTTACGGAATGGATAATTTCGAAAAGACAATTGATGTGCTCGATGCGAAGATACTTGCCGACGAAGGAAAAGCACTTTCTGCTATTTCTGAGCTTTACGGTTATATGTCTGACAAGGATAATGATTCTGCAAAAATAACAGAGCTTCTTGTTGATTCTTTCTGTAATGCCGGTTACCTCAGTGATGCTTATCAGTACATCCAGAACAGCTTTACCGCAGGAGAGCTTGAAAAGCCTTCAAACAAAAAGTACAAAGAGATTGCCGAAATAACCGAAAGATTCATTGCAACTCAGCAGGCAACCGAGGGCATAGTTTACAGTGCTTTCAGAGGTGCTGATTTCGATTATGATAAGCTTGTTGCTGAGCTTGATGCGATTGCAGAAAGCTATATTGACGAGGAAAAGGGAATAAAGCATGAGTCTATTCTTACAGATTATTATAAGTATGAGCTTATGAAAATTAAGGATAAGGATGCAAAAGACCAGTTTGATATGCTCAGAGCTGCTGAGGCCGGCGATGAAACAGGAATATATCACTGGATTTATCTTGCTCCCCTTTGTGAGCTTTCAGGTATACTCGGTGAAACTGAGCTTGCTGAGGAGTATTTCAACAGAATGATGGAAAAGAACAGCGAGGATATGCTTGCATACAAGGCTTATGCCAACAGCTTCCGTTATCTTGAGACTCCCGATGCAGACGCCATGATTGAAATCTGCGAAAAAGCTGAAGAGAATGCCTATAACGGTGACAAGAGCTATTATCCCATTCTTGCAATTGCATATCTCATAAAAGAGCAGGGAAGCCTCGCTTACGATACGATGCAGCAGTATATGTCCACATACCGCTACAGTGTTTCTGACTGTAATCTGTATGCACTTTGTGCTCTTTATTGCGGACAGACTGAAACCTACGAAACAATGAAGGCAACTCTTGAAGGATCGGGCTATGCAATGGGCGAAACAGTTGAAATGTATAAAAACGGTGAAATGTCTCTGGCTGAGGTAATTGCAGATAAGAGAGGTGACATAGGATGACAGCTTTATATGAATTAACAAGACTTCTTACTTTTCCCGGAGCCTATGTCAGATGCTTTTGGGAGCAGATAGTCTGCAGAATATGCGGAATCCCCGTTGAGGATAACAGATATTTAAGAGGCGATGAGCTCAGCGGTCATATTGATCACGAGCTGGCCCCTACGGCTTCATCGGCATTTGCCATTTGCTTTGTACCGGCATTTTTCAATGCTATAGGTGCATTGATGTTGGCAGTGCTTCCGGTTGCTTATGTTTTTGTTTATGAGACTACAGATGTACTGCTCACTCTTCTTTGTGCGGTTTCATACTGGCTTGCATGCTCTCTTTACATCAACAGCTACAGCCTTATTGAGGATGCAAAGAATATGATGGTAAAGATTTTTGTCGAGGGTAACATTTTTCAGAAAATAATTTATGCTCCCGGTTTTGCATTCCTTTATATAGGTTCATATCTTGAAAGATACAACGTAACTTTTTTAAGCACGCTGATCGCTACGGTTGTACTTGTGATAATTTTATAAGAATAAAAGAAAACTGTTCTTTGCTTTTGAAGTGTAAGAGCAGTTTTTTGCTTTTATTGAGATATAGATTCAACATTTTTAGAAGAAATTTTTTTAAAAAAATGTTATAAATGCACATAAGCGATTGACACGGAGATTAAATTTTGATAAAATAACTCTGTCTAAATCATGCAATGGTAGGTAACTGCCGTTGACGACAAAGGAGGATATATTATGACAGATGCAAAAACCTTGGCATATATAAATATGTATGCCGTTCTCGGTGCTATTGAAAATCTTTGTGAGCTCGACGAAAAAGCAAGCGAGCTTGTAAAGACCAAGAAGCCCGTTTCTGTCGGTCTTGAGGTTAAGGGCGGCCCCAGCGCAACTCTCTTCTTCAAAAACGGCAGATGCAGAATGGAGCAGGGCACAAAGAACTGTGACGTTCTTCTCCCCTTCTCAACACCTGAGAAATTCAACGCAATGGTTGACGGAAGCGGTTCAGCACTTCCTTCAAAGGGATTTTCAAAGGTAGGCTTCCTTCTCAAGAGATTTATTCCCCTTACGGATATCCTTTCAAAGTATCTCCGTGCTTCAGAGGAAGACCTCAAGGATGACAAGTTCTTTGAAATCAGCACAAAGCTTATGTTCTACGTTATCACCGTTGCACTTTCACAGATCGGTAACAACGATGAAATCGGTAAGTTCAGTGCTTCCTTTATCCCCGACGGTATAATTGATGTTTCAATCAAGGACTGCGTAGGTGCTACCATCCGTGTGAAGAATCACCATATGGTAACAATCAAGCAGAAGCCCGAATCCTTCCGTTCACAGATGGAATTCGATAACATCCGTCTTGCAAGAGATCTTTTTGACGGTAAGGTTAACTCAATTGCCTGCATCGGTGAGGGTACAATTGCAATGCACGGTCAGATCAATATGATCGACAACGTAAACAGAATACTCGACAGAGTAGCACTCTATCTTGCATAAGGAGGTATTACAATGAGTTTCCCTGTATATAAACACGATAAGAGTACAGAATGGTTCAACAGAGCCACAAAGGTAGTGCCTTCAGGTATCTACGGTCACCTCGGCCCTGCAGAGGGTCAGTTCATCCCCGTTGCAAAATGGCCCATGTTTGCTGAAAAGGCAAAGGGTACATATGTATGGGACGTAGACGGCAACAAATATATCGACTATATGTGTGCATACGGTCCCAACGTTCTCGGTTATTGTGACCCCGACGTTGACGCTGCTGCTGCAAAGCAGATTGCACTCGGTAACTGTACAACCCAGCCCGGTAAGGTAATGGTTGAATGTGCAGAGCTTCTTGTTGACACCGTTGCAACTGCTGACTGGGCTTTCTTTGCAAAGAACGGTAACGATGCTACTCAGGGCGCAATTATGTGTGCAAGAGCGCATACCCACAGAAAAAAGGTTATTATGTTCCACGGCTATTATCACGGCGTTTCACCCTGGTGTCAGAAGATTGACTATCCGGGCGTACTTCCCGAGGATGTTGCAAACAACATCATGATTCCCTGGAACGATATTCCCCTTCTCGAAAAGACAATCGAGGAAAACAAGAACGAAATCGCATGTATCATAGCTCAGCCCTATGACCACGGTAATTTCCATGACAATGCTCTTCCCGAAGAAGGCTTCTGGCCGAAGGTAAGAGAAATCTGTACAAAGAATGACATTGTTCTTATCGTAGACGACGTTCGTGCAGGCTTCCGTCTTGACCTTAAGGGCTCAGACCATTATTTCGGCTTTGAAGCAGACCTTATCTGCTTCTGTAAGGCACTTGCAAACGGCTACAATATGTCAGCTATCTGCGGTAAGGACTTCCTTAAGAATGCAATGAGCTCTCTTGCATACACAGGCTCCTACTGGCTTTCAGCTGTTCCTTTTGCAGCATGTATTGCAAACATCAATAAGATGAAAGAGCTTGATATCCCCACAATGTTCAGACAGAAGGGCGAAAAGCTCTGTGACGGTCTTATAAAGGCAGGCGCTGAACACGGATTCAACCTTATTGCTTCAGGTCCTCCGGCACTCTTCTATCTCAGAATTGCAAACGACGACAGCATGCTTCTTCATCAGGAATGGATTGCTGAAATGGTTGCAAGAGGAATCTTCTTTGCTTCACATCACAATCACTTCATCAATGCTGCCCTTTCCGATAAGGATATCAAGCACACAATCGCAGTTGCTGAAGAGGCTTTCGGTATTGTAGCAAAGAATCATCCTGAAATTTTCGGCTGATAAACAAATTATGTAAATCCCCCCGACACAGGCGTTGCTGTTCAGGGCAACGCCTGAAGGGAGAGTAAATATTAATTTATAATTGGAGGAAAACATTATGCCACTTTCAAAACAGGAATGGCTTGCTCTTGAAAAAAAGGCTTACGAGCTTCGTAAGCTTACAGTTCAGACAACTGTATGGGCAGGCAGCGGACATTTCGGCGGCGGTCTGAGCGTCCTTGATCTTCTCACTGTTCTCTATCACAAATATCTCAACATCAAAGTTGACGACCCCAAGTGGGAAGACAGAGACCGCTTCATCCTTTCAAAGGGTCACGCAGCTATTTCTTATGCTCCCGTGCTCTGCGACAAGGGCTTCAACGACGTGGAAATGCTTAAATCATTCAACCTTTCAGGATCAAAGATGGGTATGCACCTTGACTCAAATAAGGTTGTAGGTGTTGACGCTTCAACCGGTTCACTCGGTCACGGCCCCTCAATTGCAGCAGGTACTGCTCTTGCAGCAAGACTCCTCGGCAAGGATTATCTTACATATGTAGTTACCGGTGACGGTGAGCTCGGTGAAGGCTCATGCTGGGAAGGCTTTATGACAATCAACCACTATCAGCTTTCCAACTGTATCGTATTCATCGACAGAAACCACAACATGATCGACGGTAACACCGAAGATATTATGAAGCTTGAGCCTCTTGCTGACAAGATGAAAGCATTCGGCTTCAACACAATCGTTGTTGACGGTAACAACATCGGTGAGCTTTGCAATGCTATTGATGTAGCTATTGAACGCTCAAAGGAAAAGTGTGCACCCACATGTATTCTTATGGATACAAAGAAGGGCGCAGGTATCAAGTCAATCGAAGGTGACTACACATGGCACTACGGTGCAATCGATGATGCACGCTTTGAAAAGTTCAACAAAGAGCTTGATGAGGACTACAAGGCTCGTTGCGCACGTGCAGAAAAGGAGGGCAAATAATTATGGCAGGCGGATTTGTTTATACAGCAGTTGACCAGACTGAGATTTCCACAGCTGAAATTTACGGTAAGGCTCTTGCTGACATTATCTTAAAAGACCCCAAGGTTGTTGCGATCACAGCTGACCTTGCAAAATCAACAAAGCTCGGCGACGTTCTTAAGGTTTGCCCCGAAAGAGTTATCAATGTAGGTATCGCTGAACAGGATATGTTCGGTGTTGCTGCAGGTATGGCAAGAGCAGGCATGATTCCTTTCCTTTCAGGCTTCTCTGCTTTCACATCGATGCGTGCTTGTGATCAGCTTCACACAGACATCTGCTATCAGAATGTAAATGCAAAGATTATTGCTACTCATTCAGGTACATCCTTCGGTCAGGCAGGTTCAACTCACCATGCTATCACTGACCTTGCAATCACAAGAGCAATGCCCAATCTTACAGTTATCGTTCCTGCTGACGGCTTTGAAACAGCAAATGCTGTTAACGCAGCTTACGAAAACTTTGGTCCTTACTATATCCGTATCAACCGTGGCTTTGACCGTGTTCTTTATGAGAACCAGGATTACGGCTTTGAGGTTGGTAAGGCAGTTGAAGTTCACGAAGGTACAGATATCACAGTTATCGCTTGCGGTTCATGTGTATTCCAGGCTCGTGAAGCGGCTAAGTTCCTTAAGAATTCAGACGGACTTTCAGTTCGCGTTCTTAATATGCATACAATCAGCCCCATTGACGTTGAGGCTATTCAGAAGGCTATTTCCGACACAAGAAGAATTGTTACAGTTGAAGACCACCTTGTTACCGGCGGCTTAGGTTCAGCGGTTGCTGAAGTTATGGCTCAGTACGGTAAGGGCTGCGCATTCAAGATGCTCGGTCACAAGAGCTTCGCTATGATCGGTCTTCACGAAGACATCATGTCAGATGCAGGTATTGACGCTAACGGCATTATCGCTGCAGTTCGTGAAACAATGAACGCTGACTTTGAAGAAGACGATAACTGGGACGACGAGTTCTAATATTAACAAGGAGGCAAACGATATGGCTCATACTACAGAAGCCTTATATTCAAATAAAATCTTTCTCAATGCTGCTTTGCCGCTTGTAAAGGTTATTGCAAACGATGTTCCCTCCCTTAAGAAGAAGTTTGAAAATGCTCATGCAGTTATTCAGGTAAGCTGTCTTGATCCCGATGTTGAAGGCGGCAAGCAGGGTATGCACTTTGTTGTTAATTCAGGTGAATGGCTTGTTCACACCTGTCTTACAGAGGATCCCCACATTGAGCTTGAATTCAAGAGCGTAGAGGCTCTCAACGATTTCTTCAAGGGCAACATTTCACTTGGCGGTATTCCCAAGATCAAGGGTATCAAACACGCAGGAACACTTGTTTCCTTTGTTATGGTTCTTCTTAAAATGGCAAACCTTCTCGGTGCAACTGAGCCTCCGAAGGATGAAGAGACAAAGGAACTTCTTGTTAAGTGCTACTTCTATCTTCTTTCAAGCGGTATCAGCCAGCTTAACAAAATGGGACATCCTGAAATTCATGACTGGACCTTGAAGAGCCCCGACCGTGTTTATGCTTTTGCGGTTGACAACTATCCTCAGGTTTCAGCTTTCATCAGAATTAAAGCAGGTAAATCCCGTGCAGGCCGTGGCGAATATAAGAGAGCTATGCCTTTCTTTACTCTTCGCTTCAACAATCTTGACAGCGCACTCGGTATCCTTATGAGTATTGACGATATGCTTGAGGCTACAAAGGCAGGTCGTCTTGTTATGGACGGCGGTCCTGAGTTCGGTGCACAGATCGGCGGATTTATGCTTGAGATTGGTGCTCTTGCAAAATAAAATTGCTGTACTATTATATATAATATAAAAAAGTAGAGGTTCTTTCGTTATTTCTTACGAGAAAGAGCGCCCGATATTAGGGGATAAAAAGAACTAATTAAGAATCAAAGACCTTACAGTGACAAAAAGCTGTAAGGTCTTTTTGCATACTATTAATATATGCTTGACTTTTTTTGGGGGGTGATATAATTAATTAAAAGAGGAGAAAGAAGGAAAGTAGAATGAAAAAAACAGTGACATTGATAATATCGTTTGTCTTGGTTTTTACAATGATATCTGTGCCTGTTTCGGCAGTCGGAAATGAAGAAACAACAGCGGTTGAATATTGTATTTATTTTATGAAAGATATGTTGCACAGTATGGTGGGTTCAATCTATAGTTCGTTTGGATTTGATTGCTCTTTGTGTAACAGTATTCATCGGGAAGCCTCAAAAGCTGACGGGGAAAACAATTGTACCTTGATTGTAAACGGAAAAGATATTTCAGACAGTACCTATGTCAGAATTAACTATGAAGCAGAAAATGCCGAATTGCCTGTGCTTGCTGTTTTTAAGGAATTGGGAGCTGATGTTAAGTCGGTAGGAAAAATGGTTGTTATAAAATATAACAGCGACTACCGATGGTTTGATACCACGCAGAGGGATTTTGGATTGCCTATTCTTCCAGGAACTATCGGTGGAACAAGATTGCTCACTGTGGATGACCTGATAATCGATACGGATTCTTTCAGGTATTATCTTGCCAAAGGTTTTGGCGGCATTGAAGTAAATGTGGATTCTGAAAACGGAATAATTACAATTGATAATATATGACATACAATATAAAAATATATCAGCACTCCATATGGGGTGCTGATATATTTTTGCCCACATATAGACAAAAGGATGTAAAAGTAGAATCCAACCCAACATATAGTGTGCTTTTAGCGGATGCTCCACAAACACACCCGGGGCAGTATACAAAAAGGAAAGAGATTAGTAAAAACAGCCAAAAAAGATTGTCAAAAACTGTTGACAAGGACGGGGATAAGTGATAATATATGCAAGCATTCTTCGTAGAGGCGAGAGCGATGGAGCTAGGAAAGCCAAAGAGGGGTGCGAAAAAAGGCTTAGAAAAAACTTAAAAAAGTTTAGAAAAAGTCTTGACAAAGGGTGTACGATATGGTATACTCTTTGAGCTGTCTCGAAAAAAGGCAGCGAATTGGACCTTGAAAATTAAACAACGAGATAAGAAAAGGAACCCGAGATTTCGATGGTTTAAGGACCATCAAACGAAGAGTTTTAAAAGTACTTTTCAAA
>SVPE01000019.1 GCA_015066015.1 Oscillospiraceae bacterium | reverse complement strand
TAAGAGCGATCTGCAATTTAGCAATAAAATCAGCTTTGCCGTGAGCATATTGTGCTTCACGGATATTTGCACCGATAGAAGTACCACTTCTGCCGATTTGATTGGAAACAATGGATTCCCGTTTTTCCTTCAAATATTTTACAAGATTTATGATGGATACAGCGAAATCCATGGATTGCGTTCTCAATTTGCTTTCTGACATAATGGCACCTCCGTTCCATCTAATTATAACATAATTTGTGTTGTTCTTCAATATTTAGTGAAGTTTGGGCAATGCCCAAGTGAAGCAGCGGCAATGCCGCTGTGAAGCGTTGTGCTTCGCACAATGTGAAGTTAAGTGTGCCACCCACGTCCGCAGGCACTTCACTGCGCAGCAACTTCACGATGCGTTAGCATCGCTTATCGTGCCGCAAGGCACACTTAGTTCGAAAAAAGAGAGCCTTTTGTCTGGTAGACAAAAGACTCTTTTTTTGTGGCGGAGAAGAGGAGACTCGAACTCCTGCGCCGGTTACCCGACCTACGCCCTTAGCAGGGGCGCCTCGTCACCAACTTGAGTACTTCTCCATTGGTGCCGTTAAAAAACGACTATTAAATAAAAAATGGCGGAGAGAGTGGGATTCGAACCCACGGTACGCAGGACGTACGACGGTTTTCAAGACCGTTCCGTTATGACCACTTCGGTATCTCTCCGTTTGAATGCCCGATAATATTACCATAAACAAAAGAAGTTGTCAAGAGCTTTTCTGAAACTTTTGAATATATTTTTATATTTTTCGGGCGTTTTTCAATAAAGTATTAATGGGCCTCTTTAATGCGCTTTTTAAACAGTAAACTGTCAAGCTTTCCTGTGAAGAAGTCGAAGAGGACTGCCATCACTACGGTGCAGACGAAGCAAAGCACCACGAAAACGTACTTGTGACTTGCGGCAAGACCGAGCTTACTTAAAATTATCATAGGAATTCTTTGCAGAATATATACGCTGAAAACATGGGAGCCGAAAAAGTCGAGGATTCCGTTGCCGATTTTTACCTTCATAGTTGCAAGGACAACAAGTGCCATAAACAGTATGCCCCACATTGAGTAAAACTCAATGCCGTCATCACGTTTGAAGTAAAACAGGGTGTAGGCAAGAAAGGCAAGTCCGAAGGCGGTAAAGTAAATGCAGTCGTGCTTTGTGATAAGCTTCTCCAGAGGCTCTTTCACAATTGAGAAAATCATACCCACGGGGAAGAGGATAATTGTATCGTAGCACCAGGAGTCTCTTTTAAGAAGAATCTGTGCATAGACGAAGCCGACGGAAAGCATTGTAGCAAGAATGACACCGAGGATATTGTTTTTTCTTGCAATCATAAAGGCTATGAAAACGACGGCATAAAGACCTAAGACTGCAAAAATATACCAGTTACTGTTACCTACGGCTGAGTATCCGATAAAAGAAAGCAGAATTCTCTTTACAGGGTAAGTTTTGCCGAAAACAAAATTTACAATAAGAAAAAGTACAACGGCTATGTCAAGATGCAAAAGCACCTTGAAAAAGCGGTTTTTAGGTATGTCCTTTACGTAGGCAGTACCCTTTTTCTTTATTGATTCCATAATGCCGTAGCCCGAGTAAAAGAGGAAGGGGACAACGACCATCTGCAGAAGGTAGCTTTTGAAGACGGTGTAGGGCTTGTCAAAGCTGCCGTCAAGGCTTATATAAGTGCAGACGTGACTCCAGAACACCAGAAGAGTGAAAAGACCGTTGATTGATGTGGTCTGATTTATTGAAATATAGTCTTTGTGAAACTCTCCCGGCTTTGCAGCTTTCATGCCGACGAAGGCCACAAGTAAGGTTATAAGTAAGAAAATTGCCATAGTATCCCTCCTTGAATTGATTTAATTATTGCATATAATCTTTATTTTTTCAAGTAGCAGTCTGAAAAAGCGTATACAAGTGAAAAGTTTTTTTGAATAATCACACTTTTTGTTGACAACGGGAAAATAAAGTTGTATCATATACTATGTATAATAAGGATAATTGGATAGTTATGTCCCGACAAAAAAATTAAGGAGGAGCATTTAAGAATGAAGAAGATTTCAGCTCTGTTTATGGTGCTTGTAATGCTTTGGGCGATGACTCTGCCTGCACTGGCAAGTCCTCTCGAGGTTTTTTATACTGCGGATATCAATATCAACAACCCGGGTAACCCCCGCGCGGACAAGCCTGAATACAGTTATTCATGGCTTGACAATATTCTTGTGCGTTCAGATCCGAGTGCAGTTACATCAGCTGCTTTTACACCCGTTCCCGACGATTACGGTTATGAGTGCACTTTTGAAGAGTTCGTAACGGATGTAAACAACTACAGTCTTCTTTTCAAGCTTGATGAGGAAACCGTAGGCGACGCTTATTATGAGGTATCATCGCTTATTTATTATGCCGTTACCCTTATGGGCTTTACAACGGACTATCAGACCATGTGCGATTACATCCGGAGTCAGGGCATCAGCCTTTCAAGAAATAATGCCGTTGACAATTCAATGGCAGTTGCCGTAGTTTATGCTGCACTCAAGTATAATGCGGTTTATGTGCTTTATGAAAAGAATGTTGAAATTCCTGTCGGCACAACCGTTGACCAGGCGCTTATTGCAATTTTGGCAGCTCTTGTAGGTGTTACACTTCCTTCCGGTATTGACAGTTATTCAGGTTTTGGTGTGCTTACAATCAAAAATTATGTCGAGCAGTTCAGACAGCTTCCCATAAGTGAAAACCCTGAGGCTGACGAGGTGCTTCACTGGGCAAAGATTATCACTGCTGCCGAAAACGGTTATCAGGTGCCCCTTGCTTCGTTTGACGAGGCAACAAGAGCTCAGAAGGAATATGTAGACTATCTTTACTATGCTTCGATTATCAACACACTTTACGATATAAATGTTGATCCCGTTTATCTTGTAATTGCCATGCAGAGCAGTGAGGATAATGCCCTTCAGCGCTTCATTCTTAAATCAATGCTCAATGAAAAGAATGTTGCTTATACAGACTCAATGACCTGCGAGGAGCTTTTTGATCTTGCATGCAAAAACGGATATTTTGCTCTTGAAGAGGAGTTTTATACGGATATCTTTTTCTACGAGCTTACAGTTCCTGCTTCCTGTGAAAGAGTGTGGTTTACACCATTCAGTCTTGCTTCACAGCTTGAAGGCGGTGACGACGCATATCTGAAAATTTTCCTCAACGGAGCAGAAATGGCTCCGAACTCAACTGTAAGTGTGGATCTTGACACAAAAAAGGCTCAGGAAACTGTTGAAATCAAGTCCGTTTACGATGACGGAACGAATCCTGCAGAGACAACTGTTTACAGCTTCGAGGTTATCAAAAGTGCCGTTCTTGAGGAACAGAACAAGCCGGTTGCGGAAAATGATATGGTAGGTCAGGTTGAGCAGTTCATCGGAACAATCATTCCTAACAGTAACACTGTAGCCAATGAAAAGGTTGACCAGATTTTCAATTCCATTGACAATGCCGTTTCTCAGGCAGCTTCAGACATTGCTGAGAATCTTCTCACAACCTACGGCGCAGAAGCAACTACATATAAGGTTGAAAGCACAACCTATCAGGTAAGCACGACTGCGGCAACTACTACAGGCACCGGCGACAGATTCGACTTCAACTACCTCGAGCAGCTTATAGACGGAATGTATGTCACCGATGCAAACGGTAATATTGTTACTACAGATTCCCTGTTTGACAGTGAAAACGGTAACGAGGAAAGCTTTATCGAAAAGGCTGTTGAGACTGTCAAGGAGAGCCCCGAGGTTGTTGCAGTACCTTCAAGCCTTCTTGCGGCATTCTCTGTTATGGGCTACTTTATGACAAAAAAGCACCGTGACGGAAGTGTTGATCTGACAGACGACGAGGAAAGTACAGCCGAATAAGAAATTCGGTAACCGGAATTAAGTAATCAGCACGGAGAAAATCCGTGCTGATTTTTTGTGCTATCTGAAAGTGCCGGGAAGCGCGAAGATTTTTTGACTTTCTGTGAAAGTCAAAAAGCGGAGCGCCGCCGCATATGTTTTGGAACGAAGGTAAGAGGTCGGCTTTTTGTTCTTTCGGGGGAAGGGATTGCGGCGGTGCTCCGACGTCAACGCCCTCGGCGTTGACGCATCTTCGCGCATAAAAAGCCCGAAAAGTCAAAGTCGTATTTTATGAAGTACCGTAAATCTGACATAATTAAATACAAGGCAGATATTTTCAGTAGAATCACTAAAAATATCTGCTTTCTGTCGGGTGGATCCTTTCGGGTTATTCAATTAATTTTTGATTCTGAAATAAATTCCGTATCTGTTTTTGTGCTGGCGGAAATGGGGGGTGAAAATCAATTTTCGGTCAGCGTTTTTGAGTTCAAATTCAAGATTGCCGTCAACGGGAATAAGATTGTCACTGATGTTTTTCAACCAGTCTTCAATGCAGCCTTCAATGAGGATTTCACCGCTTTCGTTTTTATCGGCAAGGGGGATTGTGACATTGACACCGGTAACGCCTGTGTTCATGTTGCTTTTTCCCAGATCTGCACTGAGAAGATACTGTCCGTAGGAGAAAGCTACAGCGTTTTCGTTGTCGGGCATACGGTGGATTTTAATTTCTGTGAAGAACTGACAGTTTATTTCGTCACCGTCATTCCAGGAAGCTGAAAGGCGGATAAAGCCGTTACTTTCACTGTAGACTGACGTTTCTCCGTTGAGAGTTATAACAGGAGCCTTTGTGCACCAGTGGGGGACTCGAAGAAGGATGTCTTTGTCAGCATTTCCGTATACAGTGAGCTTTACTGACGGCGTAAGTCCGTCTGTGAATTTTTGTTTTAAGCAGAAGCTGCCGTCTATGTTGACTTCGGAATCGGTGTACCGTAAAACATAAACTGAGGAGCTGTCCTTGAAATATATACTGTCACCGAGCTTTGTAAAGCTTTCCATACCTGAGCCGGTGCAGCACCAGAAGTGATCGAAGGGTGTACTGTAAACCTTGAAGAAGCCCGTTGCCATAGGCTGGAAATAGGTGGTCATACCTGTTTCCGGATTCTGTGAGGAGAGAATTGCGTTGATAAATGCAGTTTCGTAGTAGTCGGCATATTTTTTGTCACCGGTTACCGCGAAAAGCTCACGTGTAAGCTTGAGCATATTGTAGGTGTTACAGGTTTCACAGTTACATTCGGTGCGCTCTGCATCAAGAATGCGGCTTTTCCCGAAGTGTTCCCACTCACTGTTACCACCGGTGGCATAGGTGTGGTTTTCTGTGACTGTATTCCAAAAATTAGCGGCAGCTTCAAGATAGAATTCTTCACCTTTTCCGAGCACAAGGTATCGCCTTAAAGCACCGAGAAATTTCGGTATGGTAGTGTTGGCGTGCTTGCCGTCAAGAATGTCCTCGTTGCGGTAAAGAGCCTCGAAGAGGGGGAGCTCGTCAAAGGCGTGTGCCGCAGACAGGTGATTTGGTGACTTTGTGTGACTGTAAAGTCTGTAAAGGCAGTCGTTCATTCCGCCGTATTCAATGTTGAGAACGGTTTTCTGGATTTCAGGTGTCCAAGCGGATGTTCTTGAATAAACCCAGTCGCCGAGACGAGAGGCGATTTCAAGGGCATCGGCTTCACTAGTGAGTTCATAAGCACTGATGAGTCCCGATAAAATTTTGTGCATGGAATACCAGGGTACCCAGGTGTCTGAAATATCGCCTTTTTCCAGCTTTATGTAATGCTCTTCGGGGATTGCGGCAAGGTAGCCTGATTCTTTATTCTGACATTTGCCGAGTACAGAGAGGATGCGTCTGATTTTTGTAAGGAGTCTGACATCGCCTGCAGATGCATAAGCCTGAGACAGTGCGGTAAGATAATGTCCCATGGTATGTCCCTGAATGGCTGAGGTTTCCCAACCGCCGTAAAGGGGCGAGTCACAGCTTATTTCTGCAATATCGCAAAAGCCTCTGAGAAGTCTGTTTTCGTTAAGCGACAGCAGATATTTTATTTCCAGCTTAAAGCAATCTGCCTCATAGCCGTATAAGCTTACGTCCTTAAGCTCAAAAGAGGAAAGTCTTTTTTTCAGAATATTCATGAGAATACCTCGTAGTCCTTTGTTTTAACCGCAGTATAACATATTGCAAGGTGCTTTTCAACTATATTTTAGTGCAATAGTCAAGATAAACCCAGCCTGAAGGCGTTTTTCCCCAACTGCCGCTGGTTTTGTGTACGGTGAATTCCACACCCATTGCGTAACCGTCGGCCTTGAAGCGTAACAGCTCATAGGTCTTTCGTCGGGCATCGCGGGTGAGCTCCCTGTAGCATTTTTTTCTGAACTCTCTGCCGGGTCCTGTCCTTACATCGAGCAGAGAGGTGTCTGTGACACGGTAGTCTCCCTTTGGGTAAATCTTTTCGCATGGAGGCTCATTTTCTTTTATATAAGAGTTACAATTTTCGTTCATCACTTTGCCGCCTGCCTTTCTTTTAATTTTTATTTATCGGATTTATGTATTATGTATAAAAATATTTAACATTTTTCATAAACGGTAACAGTTGACAACCGTTGCCTAAATATTGTATAATTATAGGGAAATATCGGTGAGTGACAGCTCACCCGAAATAATTTTTTCAGGAGATGTTAAATATGGACACAAGATTTGCAATTTCACAGTATCCCGACGCTGCTGCTGTTACCAAAAAGCTTGACTACCTTATTCAGCAGCCCATGCACTCAATCAACCCTGATGTTCTCAAGAAGTATGAAGAAGAATACTTCGAAGCAAAGTGCCAGAAGTCAAAGGCTATGATCGACGAAGCAAAGCAGATCATTCCCGGCGGTGTTCAGCATAACCTTGCTTTTAACTATCCGTTCCCCCTTGTTTTCACAAAGGCTGACGGTGCAAAGCTTTACGATATCGACGGCAACGAGTACTATGACTTCCTTCAGGCAGGCGGTCCCACAGTTCTCGGTTCAAATCCCAAGGTTGTACGCGACCAGGTTATCGACCTTCTTAACACTTGCGGTCCTTCAACAGGTCTTTTCCACGAGTTTGAATACAAGCTTGCAAAGAAGATCTCCGACTCTGTTCCCACAGTTGACATGTTCCGTATGCTCGGTTCAGGTACAGAGGCTTGTATGGTAGCTTGCCGTGTTGCAAGACTTGCTACAAAGAAAAAGCACATCCTCAAGATGGGTGGCGCATACCACGGTTGGTCAGATCAGCTTGGTTACGGTATCCGTGTTCCCGGTTCAAAGTTCACTCAGGCAAACGGTGTTCCCATCCGTCTTATGAGAGATACACAGGAATTCTTCCCCGGTGATCTTAACGATCTCGAGAAGAAGCTCAGAAGAAATCAGCTCAACGGCGGTACAGCTGCTGTATTTATGGAGCCCATTGGTCCCGAAAGTGGTACACGTCCTCTTGACATCGACTTCAATAAGGGCGTTGAAAGACTTTGCCGTAAGTATGGCGCACTCCTTATCTTCGATGAGGTTGTTACAGGCTTCCGTATCGGTATGGCAGGTGCTCAGGGCTACTTCGGCGTAGAGCCCGACCTCACCATCTTCGGTAAGGTAATCGCAGGCGGATATCCCGGTGCAGGCGGTATCGGCGGTAAGAGAGAATACATGAAGTACATGGGCGCAGGTCTTGATGCAAGCGGTATGAAGATTAAGAAGGCATTCTGCGGCGGTACAATGGCTGCTACTCCTCTTTCATGCGTTGCAGGTTATTACACTCTTGAAGAAATCGACAAGCAGAACGCTTGCCAGAAGGCAGGCCTCATGGGTGACAGAATCACTGCAGGTCTCAATCAGATTATCGACAAGTACAACCTTCCCTTCGTAGCATTCAACCAGGGCTCAGTTTGCCACATGGAAACAGTTGCCACAATGCACTTCTCAATTGACTGGAGCAAGCCTTGGACAATTCCCGGCGTAATCAAGGAAACTGATAAGCGTAAGAAGGAAATGACCCATATGGGTGCTGCTTACATGGCTGAAGGTCTTGTAACTCTTGCAGGATCAAGACTTTACACTTCAGCAGCATACGACGAAGCAATGATCGACGATGCTCTTGCTCGTTTTGACAGAGTATTCTCAAACATCTCAATCGTTGAATAATCAACCTACATAAATCTAAGGCAGGTTTTTGCGAGCCTGCCTTATTCTTGAATTGATGAAAGGCAGGTAAATCAATGGATCTTTTACAGGCTAAAGAAATTGTTGTTGAAGCAGGTAAACAGCTTGTTGCAACAGGTCTTATTGCACGTACATGGGGTAACGTGAGTTGCCGTATCAGTGATACACAGTTTGTAATTACTCCCTCAGGCAGAGATTATCTCAGCCTTACTCCTGATGACATTGTTGTTGTCAACCTTGATGATCTCACCTACGAAGGCGACATCAAGCCCTCAAGCGAAAAGGGCCTTCACGCACAGTGTTACATTCTTCGAAAGGATTGTAACTTTGTTATTCACACTCATCAGGCAAATGCTTCCATTGTTTCAGCAATAGGCTGTGATGTCAACGGCATCACAGGCTACAGCAAGGAAATCATCGGCGACAATATACCTGTTGCTGCATACGGTCTTCCCGGTACCGGCAAGCTCCGCAAGGGTGTTGTAGGTGCTCTCAAGCGTTCAGACTCAAAGGCAGTTATTATGCGCCACCACGGTGCTGTTTGCCTCGGTGCTGATTATGACGATGCATTTAAGGTTGCAAACGAAGTAGAAAAGGTTTGTGCTGAATTCATCTATAACAAGTATGCGGAAGTTACAGGCAAGGCAACAGATACATTCAAGGATGTATACAACTATGTTGCTGATCTCAAAAAGAGAGCTGATGCTCCTGCAGCTGAGCTTAATGCTTATGACAGTATCAGAATCGATGATGCAGTTGTTCTTTCCGACAAGGAAGGCGCTGTTGTTGCAACAGTAGGTCTTTTCGGTAAGAAGGACGAGCTCATTACCGGTGACAAATATCCTTCAGAGGCTGACCTTCACAGAGCTATTTATCTCAAGCGCGATGATCTCGGTGCAATCATTCACTCCAAAGAAGATGCAATTGTTGCTTCATCAAAAATCGGCAAGACTCTCAAACCTCTTCTTGATGACTTCGCACAGATCGTAGGTGTTACCGTAAAGTGTGCAGAGTTTGATCCTAACGATACACTCAAGTCCTCAAAGAAGGTTGCAAAGAAGATCGCCAAGAAGGGTACAAATGCTGTTCTTCTTAAGGATAACGGTGCAGTTTGCTGCGGTAGTAATAAGGATGAAGCATCAGCAGCTGAAATGGTTATGGAAAAGAACTGTAAGTCAATTGTTGCAGGCGAGCTTTTCGGTTCACCCAAGGCAATCAGCAAACTTGACAGTGTACTTATGAATGTAATTTACAGAGTAAAGTATTCCAAGCAGAAATAAGAAATAACATATCAAGGGTGTCGGTGACGGCACCCTTTTTATATGAACAAACTTTATATTTGTGCTGCAGGGAGGCACTTTGACTTTCCGCAGAAAGTCAAAGACACAGAGAAAATCCGGTTTCCCGCTGATTGAAACCGGATTTTCTCTGTGTGAACGCGCGACGCACGTTCTGCCTCCCTGTATTGTGGTAAGCCCCGATTGTGATTCGGAATATAATTTTTACTTTGTTAGAATCTCGCTCCATATTGAAACATAAGTTTAAATAACAGTATTGTATCAGAAGGAGTAATGTAATGATTCTGAGAATAGATAAAAGAAAGATTGCAGCATTTCTGTCGGTGATACTTGCACTTGCAACAGTCGGTGTATCACTTTATACCAACGTGAAGGCAGAGAGTGAAGCTGAAGAAAAGCCTTACATAAAATGGGCAGAAATGAATGTAAGTCTGAAGGCGTTGAAGGATACCTCTCAGCTTGATATTGATACCTATGGAAAGCTCAGGCATATAAGCTGGATTGATTCACTTTCTTACCTTGCGTGTAAAAACGGTGATACTTGGAATGCTTACAAAAGCACCCAGCTTGACGAGATGGTTGAAAAGCTGGGTGAAATATATACAGTCGATGACCTTATGAAGGATAACAAGTACTATAATCACTATAAGGATGTCTTTTCTGCCGCACTTTCGGGTATTCTGGGAATATATGAAAAGGAAGCACCTGACGGAAACGGCGGTAAAAAGCTTGTCAGCGGATACGGATTTGTTGCATACAGTCCCATAGCTGAGGGCTTTTCTTATTCGCATTATGACGATTTCGGGAATTCAAGAAGCTACGGATACAGAAGAAGCCATTTGGGCAATGACCTTATGGGGAGTATAGGCACACCGGTTGTTGCCGTTGAGGGCGGTACGGTGGAAAATATCGGCTGGAATCAATATGGCGGATGGAGGCTCGGAATACGTAGCACCGACGGAAAGCGGTCCTACTATTATGCTCATCTTCGAAAGGACAGACCCTATGCTGAGGGTATAGAAAAGGGAGTTACCGTAAAACCCGGACAGGTAATAGGTTATATAGGTATGACGGGCTACAGTACAAAAGAAAACGTAAACGGGATGAATGTGCCTCATCTGCATCTGGGGATGCAGCTTATTTTCGATGAAAGTCAGAAGGAAGGCGAAAATCAGATATGGCTTGATGTATATAACCTTGTAAAGCTGCTTTCAGGGAATAAAGCGACAGTGGTGAGGGATGAAAAAACAGGGGAGTATATAAGAAAATATGATATAAATGTTAAATAACATCAGATAGGTTTTGAAAATCCATTTTAAGTGTCTCTGCTATTGACTTTTAACCCCTCAAGGTATTATAATTACATATGTATATTGGGTAAATCTGTATAAAATCCGTTTTCTTTTGAGGGGGAAATTATGCAAGTTAGTAACAGCGAAACAAACAGCAATCTGCCCGAAAATTCGGAAAAAATACTCAGCCTTGCACTTGATCTGGGCAAAAGTATGGTGCAATGTGGTGCGGAGATTAACCGTGTAGAGGAAACCGTAAGGCATATATGCTCTGCATACGGTATACATAAGACTCAGGTTTTTTCCGTTATCTCGATGGTTTATGCTACTGTAATTGAAAAAAACGGCAAAACAAACACACAGATGCGCCGCATATATTCTTATGCGCCCAACTTTGACCGTCTTGAGCAGATCAATGCACTTTCAAGAAAAATTTGCGCTGAGAGACCTCCTATAGAAGAGGCGGCTGCTGAGCTTAAAAGCATATTTGTAAAAAAGAAAAAGTTCCGTCCTACGGTGTGTCTCGGATATATAATCGCAGCAATGGCGTTTACAGTGTTTTTCGGAGGAAACTTTGCTGATTCCGTTGCATCGGCGCCGATTGCTCTGGTTATTTATCTTATTAACGCCTATGTAAAGTCAACGGGTGTCAACCGTCTGTTTTTTACGGCACTTTCGTCGGCAGCAGCAGGCTTTCTTGCAATATTTTTTGTGCATATAGGCTTTGGTGAAAATGCCAATATGATAATGATAGGCGATATTATGCTGATTGTTCCCGGACTTATGATAGTCAACTCTGTCAGAGAGATGCTTTGCGGAGATATTATGTCGGGTCTTCTGAGGCTTCTCGAGTCTGTTATGATTGCGCTTGCCATCGCCTGCGGCTTTGCAGTTGCGATTATTACCATGGGAAAGATTTTGTAAGGAGGCGTATGAGATGGATTTTCAGGAATTTTTACGCTTGGCAATTTCAGGCTTTGTAGGCACCTTCGGTTTTACCCTTCTTTTCCGTTC
This sequence comes from Oscillospiraceae bacterium, assembly GCA_015066015.1. Taxonomy (GTDB): domain Bacteria; phylum Bacillota; class Clostridia; order Oscillospirales; family Acutalibacteraceae; genus UBA6857. The sequence goes on along the minus strand of SVPE01000019.1, from coordinate 25,356 downwards.
AAACAAAAACAGAGTAATTATTTCATCTTTCGGAGGACTTCTTACCTGTGTTGTATATGCTTTGTCCTGTGTATATTTTGACCATGAACTGATGCAGAATCTTTTTCCGGCACTTGTGGCTACTATTTATGCGGAGATAATGGCACGAATGACAAAGGCACCGGCCACGCCTATTCTTGCCTGCTCTATAATTCCTCTTGTTCCCGGCGGAAAGCTCTACTACACAACCTATTACTTTGTTGTCGGTGAGATGGAAAATTTTTATGATTCGTTTATTGCACTTCTGCGTATTGCCAGCGGACTTGCAGTAGGTATCATTCTTGTGTCTGTGGCCGTACACGAAATCAACAGACACAAGTTCAAACATATTTTTGACGTAGATTAAAAAGGAGAGATTCGATATGAACAAGGTTTTTGAAAAAATTTATTCTGCAGGTGCTGCAGTTTACAATAAGTTCAACAGTCTTTCTCAGGCTGAACAGGCAAGAAGCAAGGCACCCAAGGTAGTCACCGAAGGTATGCCGGAAATTCTCCGCGACGCTGCAGCTCAGGGTGCAATTCTTCTTGAGAATAACGGTGTGCTTCCTCTTGCGGAAAACAGCAGAGTTGCACTTTTTGGCAGAGTGCAGAATGATTGGTTCTATACCGGATACGGCTCGGGCGGTGATGTTAATAAGCCTTATGCAGTAAATCTTCTTGATGCAGTCAGAGCCTGTGACAGTCTGAAGCTCAATGAGTCAGTGGCAAAGACCTACACCGACTGGTGTGCAAAAAATCCCGTTGATCACGGTGTGTGGGGACAGTGGCCCAGATTCTATCCCGAAATGCCTCTTACAGATAATATGGTTGCCCTTGATAAGAAGGAAGGGGATACTGCTGTTATCACAATAGGCCGTTCAAGCGGTGAGGACAGAGAAAACGCTCTTGAAAAGGGCAGCTACTACATTACCGATGAAGAAATTGAAATGATTTCCAAGGTCACTGACAGATACGACAGAGTTGTTATTCTTCTTAATATCGGCTGCATTATGGATCTTACCTGGCTTGAGCAGTTCGGTGATAAGATTTCCGCAGTGCTTCTTGTATGGCAGGGCGGTATGGAAAGCGGTAATGCAGTGTGCGATCTTCTTACAGGGAAGGTTAACCCCTCAGGTAAGCTTACGGCAACTGTTTCAAGGCGCTACGAATACTTCCCCTCGGCAAAGGATTTCGGAGCTAAGGATTATAACAATTATACTGAGGATATCTATGTCGGATACCGTTATTTTGAAACCTTCAATAAGGAGGGTGTGAAATACCCGTTCGGATACGGTCTTTCCTACAGTAAATTCCTTATTGACGGTGAAACCTTTACTGAAAAGAAAGACGGCATTGAAATTGTCTGCATTGTAACAAACAAGGGTCCTTATGCCGGCAGACACGTTGTTGAGGTATTTGCCGAAAAGGCCTGCGGAAAGCTCGGTAACCCTGCAAGAGAGCTTGTCTGCTATAAAAAGACAAAGCTTCTTAAAAAAGGCGAAAGCGAAAGAGTTACGCTCTTTGTTCCCTTTACAAGCTTTGCAAGTTATGATGACAGGGGTGTTACGGGTTATCAGTTTGCCTATGTAATTGAAAACGGCGAATACGGACTTGCAATCGGTGACAATGTACGCGATGCAAAGAGTCTTTATAAAAAGACGTATGCCGAAACCGAGCTTGTGCAGCAGCTTAAGCAGGTTTCTGCTCCTCAGCAGTCCTTCCGTATTGTGACTGCAGTAAAAAACGAGGGCAAATACGAAATCAGAAGAGAAGACGTTGTAAAAAGACAGTACGACCTTAAAAAGATAATTGCCGACAATCTTCCCAAGGATATTCCTTTTACGGGTGACAGAGGAATCAAGCTCAGCGACGTAAGAAACGGTACAAACACTATGGAAGAGTTTGTTGCTCAGCTTGATGAAACCGAGCTTGAAGCAATAACAAGAGGTGCTTATATTATGGGCAGCCCCTTGGGGGCACCCGGTAACGCAGGCTGCTTTGCAGGTGTTCTTCCGTCACTTCGTAAAAAGGGTGTGCCTGCAGTTACTACAACTGACGGCCCTTCCGGAATCAGACTTTCAGCCTGCTGCTCACTTATTCCTATCGGAACACTCCTTGCGTCCAGCTTTGATGATGAGCTTGTTGAAAGGGTGTACACCGCAGTTTCAAAGGAAATGGGCGACAGGGGAAGTGATGTGCTTCTTGCGCCGGGTATCAATATACACCGTAATCCTCTTTGCGGCAGAAATTTTGAATACTATTCCGAAGACCCGTATCTTTGCGGTAAAATTGCTGCAGCAGCAGTAAGGGGTATTCAGCACGGTGGCAGATCAGCCTGTCCCAAGCACTTTGCCTGTAACAATCAGGAGTTCAACCGCGCAGGTAACGATTCGAGACTTTCCGAAAGAGCCCTTCGTGAGATTTATCTCAAGGGCTTTGAAATCTGCGTAAAGGAAGCTCAGCCTAAAAACATTATGACCTCCTACAACCTTATAAACGGTGTATGGGGACATTATAACTACGAGCTTTGCACAAGAATTCTTCGCGAGGAGTGGGGTTACGAGGGCAATGTTATGACTGACTGGTGGATGAAGAAATCAAAGAGTCAGGAGTTTCCCGAAATGTGTGACCAAGCATACAGAGTACGCGCGCAGGTTGATCTTCTTATGCCCGGCGGCGGCAGAGTGTGCATAATTAAAAAGCCTGACGGTACACTGCTCAAAACTCTCGGTAAGCCTGAGGGAATCACTCGCGGTGAAATCCAGAGAAGTGCTATGAACATTCTTCGCTTTGCGATGAACAGCTCTGCAATGTAATTTTGAGTAAGTACTTGAAATTTAAATCAAAAATTGTTAAAATGTAAAAAACAAGTTGAAAACGGTGACTGAAATGGAAGGTTATAAGCTTTACTGTAAGCCCACATTTGAAAATATCCCTGAAGAAAAACGCCGTAAAATCCTTGAGATTGCCGTAAGAGAGTTTGCTTACTGCGGATTTGAAAATGCAAACATCAATGTAATTGCCAAAAAGGCAGAGGTAAGCGTCGGATCGCTTTACAAGTATTTTGACACAAAGACAGACCTTTTCCTTACAAGTGTAAATTACGGGATTGACAGTCTTAAGTTGATAATCGATGCGGTTACAAACTCTGATGAGGATGTTATGTGCAGACTTGAGAAGATCGTACGCATCGCCATCGAGTTTTCCAGAATCAATTCGGTGCTTATAAAGCTTTACAACGAGGTTACAAGTGAAAGCAACTCCGAACTTGCAGGCAGAATCGCTTCTGATATGGAAACAGTTACTGCTGCGGCCTACAGGAAGGTAATTCTTGAAGGACAGCTTGCAGGGGAAATACGCATGGATATTGATCCCGGTATGGCGGCTTTTCTTGTGGATAATCTTCTTATGAATATCCAGTTTTCATACGCTTGCGATTATTACAAAAAAAGATATGAAATATATGCCGGTAAGGACATTTTTCAGAACGATGAATTTGCCGTGCAGAATATATTAAGATTTATCAAAGCAGCACTTAAAGTGAATTGAAAATTTGAAAGGAAGAAAACATTATGAAATACGCACTTGCTTACGATATCGGTACCACCGGTGTCAAAACATGTCTTTACTCAATCGACAAGAAAATTGAGCTTCTTGCTGATGCTATTGAGGGATATCAGCTTTATGTTTATCCCGACGGCGGTGCAGAGCAGGACCCCAATGAATGGTGGGACGCTATGTGCAAAACAACAAAGGAGCTTTTCGGAAAATGTGATGTAAAACCCGAACAGATTGACGGTATTTCTTTCTGCTCACAGGCTCAGGGCCTTGTGCTTGTAAATAAAGAAGGTCTTCCTGTACGCCGTGCATTCAGCTATATGGACCAGCGTGCACGTAAGGAACAGAAAGAGCTTATGGACCACGGCTTCCTGCATCAGATTGCAGGCGCAAGTCTTCCTAAGCTTCTCGTTTCACTTGCTAAGACCGGTGCTGTTGCAGCATCCGTAAAGGACCCCGTTTTCAAGTACAATTGGGTCAAGAATAATGAGCCCGAAAATTTTGAAAAGATACATAAGTGGCTTGACGTAAAAGAATCACTTATCGCAAGAATGACAGGTGAATTCGTTATGACTGAGGACTCAGCCTTCGGTACACTTCTTTTTGATATTCATAAGAAGTGCTGGAGTCAGGAGGTCTGCAAGATTCTCAAGGTTGATATGCGCCATCTTGCAAAAATCATTAAGTCAACAGATGTTGCCGGCAACCTTACCGCAAAGGCTGCTGCTGAGCTCGGACTCAAGGAGGGTACTCCTGTTTTCGGTGGCGGTATGGATGCTTCACTTATCGGTGTCGGTGCAGGTGCAGTTGATATGAATGCAACTCATGTATATATGGGCACATCAGGTTGGGTTTCAACTGTTGTTGATAAGAGCATTGTTGACGCTTCAGCTATGATTGCTGCAGTTGTCGGTGCAAGACCCGGATACTACAACTACTTTGCAGAGCTTGAAACTGCAGGCAAGTGCCTTGAGTGGGTTAAGAACCATCTTGCTCTTGACGAAATCGGCATTTATCTCAAGAAGACAGATGTTGCAGAGGACATGGAATCAGAATACACTAACCTTTATCAGTATCTTTCAACTGTTATTGAAGGTGTTCCCGCAGGTTCAAACGGTGTTATCTTCACACCCTGGCTTCACGGTAACCGTTGTCCCTTTGAGGATCCCAACGCAAGAGGTATGTTTTACAACCTCAGCATTGAAAGCGGCAAGAGCGAAATGATAAGAGCTGTTGTTGAAGGTGTATGTATGCATATGCGCTGGATGCTTGAGACTCACGAAAAGAAGACAAAGACATCAGAGGTTATCCGTTTTGTAGGTGGCGGTGCACTCAACGATTCAACAAGCCAGATTCTTGCTGACTGTCTTGGCAGAACAGTTGAAACAGTTGCAAATCCTCAGAACGTCGGCGCAGTAGGTGCAGCGGTTGTTGTTGCAGTAGGTCTCGGAGTTATTGAGGGTATCGAGAATGTAGGCGAGTTTATTACTGCAGACAAGACCTTCCTTCCCAACAAGGACAATAAGCCTGTTTATGATAAGATGTTTGCTGCCTATAAAGAGCTTCATGCAGCTAACAAGAAGGTTTTCAAGATGCTTAACGGCTGATTGACAAAAACATAAAATTATTTCAGCGGTACGGGTTTTCCGTGCCGCTGATTCTTTATAAAAAATGTTACAAATAGTGGTTTTTTGTAAGATTGAGGTTGTTAAATAATAAATAATGTGATAGCATAACGTTGAGAATCTTTTACTTACGAGGAATATTCAAATGTATGGATTAACCAATAAGTCAGCCGACAAGCTTATCAGAGGCTTTTTTTCGTTGCTGGAAGAAAAACACTACAGTGAGATAACCGTAACGGAGCTTATCTCAAGATCAGGTGTAAGCAGAACTACCTTTTACCGTCAGTTCGAGGACATTTTTGACATGTACGATAAAGTATGCGGACTGATGATTGATGAAATTATGAAATCAATTGTGGCTGCTTTTGAAAATGATAAGACAGGTGATCTCTCGGTTCTGATTGATGTTCTTTGTGAAAAGTTTGAAAGTCAGAAGCATTATACCAGACTTCTTTGCGGAAGAAACGGGGATATAAAGTTTTTTGAAATCGGCATAAGAGTAGCTTTTTCGTATTTCTCTGTGTTTGAGAAGGTGCTCAGTGAAAAAGAATTGTTCACATTGAAATTCGTTGTTTTTTCCGGTATGGGAACCTATGTTAAGAGCATCCTTGACGATGAAATATTCGATGAAAAGAATATTGAAATATATAAGAGAATACTGACAGAATCACAAAGGGCGGGTGGATAAATTGGATAAAACAATTTCCCGTAAGCTGTTAAAGGCTTACAGCAGCTTTCTGAAAAAAGAATCCGGAAAAATCAACGTAACCGATCTTTGTGAAAAGGCTGGCGTTGCCAGAGCAACCTTTTATGTTTACTATTCGGACATGGAATCTTTTTGTAAAAGCCTCAACAAATATATAATCGATAAGTTCTTTAAGCAGGCAACTCTTATTCTCTCTTGTGACGAGAGTGAATTCAGTAAAACTGTAAAAAAAGAGAATCTTCTTTTTGACGATGATGAACTGGTTATTCTCGGCAATATGATAAAGGGGACAAAATTTATAGATTTTGCTTTTCTTGCCGATTCCTATTATGGTGACAAAAGCAACGATGTACTTTATTCAAAAGAAATGTGGGAAAGGTATAAGACTGAAATCGACATTTTTTCAAGAGGTTACCTTCATATTCTTGTCAGCGGACTTAATAATTACAATGAGGAAGCTTTCAGAAAAGATATGAAGTATTGCAGGTTGTTTTTTAACAGATTTTATGAATATATGAAAAGAGAAATGTAATTGAATAATAAAAAATTCGTCGGGATAAACGTCCTGACGAATTTTTGCGTTATTTATCACTTTTAACGGGATCGGCTATATTTTTCCTTTGTGGCTATTCCGCCTCTGAGATGACGCTCGCGTTTGTTTTTGTCAAGCACGGCACGAACCTTCTCGTAAAGGTCCCCGTCAATTTTTTTTAGCTTTACGGCAACATCACTGTGCACTGTACTTTTGCTGACTGAATTTGCCTTTGCCGTACTGCGTACTGTGGCATTGTGTTTTACTATGTATCTGCCGAGAATAACGGCCCTTTCATCAGCATTGTTTTCCATATAATACCTCCTCGCTCAAGCATATGACAGCCTGAGATGAAATATTACATCAGTGCCTGTGGATGTTGACTGATAAAAAGGGTCTGTGTTATAATTACTGCATCGGACAGATAAATTTATTTTCAGGAGGATAACGTAATGAAAAAGCTTATAAGTGTAGTGATGGCTCTTTTTATGATTTTCTCATCCTTTGGTGTTTGTGTCGGCACTTTTGCCGCTGACGAAAATGCACCAACAGTGATTTCAGAAGCTGACACTCAGCAGGAAACTTCAAATGGACCGGCAGCCTTCTTTGAGGAGCTTTTTGCAAAAATCAAAAAGGTAATTCTGATTTTTGTCGGCAACATAAGCATTCTTATTGACGGTAGATATTCTAAGCTCGATTACAGTGTTTACTCAACTGATGCTTTTGAACTTCCCGGACTTGACGAGGGGTTTGTTCCTCAGGGAATTTGCTATGTTGAAATTCTTGACTGCTTTGCCGTAAGCGGTTACGTAAAGGGTGAAAACTCAAGGATTTACCTTATCAATAAGGAAACCGGCGAGGCAAAAGAGATTGTATTGAAGGACTTTATAAAGCATGCGGGCGGCATCGCATCTGACGGTGAGGATGTATGGGTCTGTGCAGGTGGCAGTGATACAGAGGGTGGTTTTATATATCACCTTTCGGCATCTGCGCTTGACAAAGCAGACGATGGTGCTGAGATTGTATTCGACGGCTCATTTCAGACTCAGGTCAGAGCATCGACTGTATGCTGCGACGGTGAGAGACTTTATGTTGCTGAATTCTATGAAGAGGATGATTATCCCGTAAATCCCGACCATAGTTTCCCCGGCAACGATAACAAGGCGTGGTCAGTAGGATATGAGCTTCCTATTGAGCCGGAAGAATATGACGGAAGTGAAAAGGCACCGGACCTTATCCTTTCTATCCCTGAAAAGGTACAGGGTATGGCAGTAACAAGCGGGGGTAATATAATTTTCAGCACATCCTACGGAAGATTCTATGATTCGACGCTTCATATCTATGAGCCTCTTGACGAATGGACTCAGGGCGGAAAGGTTGTTGACGGTGAAGCAGTACATCTTTGTGTTGCTGATGACGGGTCGCTTGTTTCAAAGGTGAAAATGCCAACACTTATGGAAGGTATAGACGTAAACGGGGATACACTGTATGCTGTTTTCGAATCCGGAGCAACGGCTTACGCTGATGCAAAAGAGATAAACTCAGATGCAAAGGCTGTCAAAATTGATGAGCTTATTGCGATGTTATAAATTTTTAATATTTAATTAACAGAATTTAGCAGAATTTTGTTATGTATTGTGGTATGGTATCCTTAGTTTATTGTCAGGAGGAGTAATTATGGCCACAAAAGAGTACAGTTGCGTGAAAAAAACTAAAAAGGCATTCGAAAGAAGTCTGGTTGAGCTTTCAAGTGAACTTCCTCTTAACAAAATAACTGTAAAGCTTCTTTGCGAAAGAGCCCAACTCAGCAGAAACGCCTTTTACTTTCATTACAAGGACATAAATGACCTTGTTTCAGATGTTGAAAACAGTCTTGTTGCAGAGGTTGAGCAACTTATCAACAGTCTTTCTGATATCGGATTCCCGAAGAATGTTTATGTTTCGGTTGAAGGACTTATAGATATTCTCGACTGCCGTAAGGATACCTGTCTTATGCTTTTCGATAAGGCATCAACGACGGTTATAGGCAGACTCAGCGGACTCTTCTGTGATTTTAACTACAATTATTTCAAGCAGTTTCATAACGGTGAAGACAGAACAAACTATGATTTCTTCTATATGTTCCTGTCAAACGGTTTTTACGGTCTTGTCAGATATTGGTTTGCTAATTATGATAAGATGAGTAAAAATGAAGTTACCGCACTTGCTTATGTGCTGATAAAACGACTTATGATACCGGGCAACCCCGATATAACATTTGAAAAGAAAAAATAAAAATAAAGACATCCGGCAGAGCTTAAGAACTCTGCCGGATGCTTTTGCGGGGGATTAAAAGGAGAGAAAAATTATATCTTTATTGGGGTGGCTTCATTGGGAAGAATGTTGTAGACTGTGCCTTTTGCATCAACCATACTGATGGGGACATCGGGGAGTATCAGGTGTATGAGTGAGATGAAGTTGTTACTCTTTTCGCCGGGAAAGCCGACAACAAGGGTTACGGGTTTTCTTTTTGCAATGTGGGCACAGACTGTCATAGTCGGGTCATCGCTGAAGTAGACGGCTATTTCACCGCCATACTTTCTGGCTGCGGTGTGCAGTTTATCGAGCACCTGAGGGTCAAACTCTCTTTCATTGTTCTCAATAGGAACAACGGAAACGATTTCAAGCTCGGCGGAGTGCTTTTCAGCAATTGCCTTCCCTGCACTGATAAGGTTTTCTGAGGATGACTGTGCCGTTACACAGACAAGAACTGTCCTCTGATTTTTCATGGCTTCAAGCCTCCTTTTCACTTGAAGTATATAACATCATACTTAAAACAGGTTTAAATGTACAATATAGAATAATTACAATTGTGTTACAGGTTAAAAAACAGAAAATGTAAAAATGTCTCAATATGCTTGACGATACCTCGCGGATGTGTTAAAATATATCTTGAATTTCGGCATTAGCCGGACGAATACAAAAAGTATATATTGAAAGGAAAGATTTACAATGTGGCAGATTAAAAAAGCTTATTGCAGAATCTATCAGAAGGCATTTTTCATTGCACAGTGCACACCTTTCTTCGATTGGTCTGAGCCTTATGTAATTGATGGCCCCGGTGCAATCCGCAAGCTTCCTGAATTTATTAAGTCAAAGGGACTTGACAACGTTCTTGTTGTAACTGATAAGGGTCTTATGGGTATCCATCTTCTCGATTCCCTTTTTGAAGAGCTCGACAAGGCAGGTGTAAAATACACTGTATATGACGGCACTCAGCCCAATCCCTCAATTCAGAATATCGAAGACGCACGTCAGCTTTATCTTGACAACGCTTGTCAGGGTGTTATTGCTTTTGGCGGCGGTTCACCCATGGACTGCGCAAAGGCTGCAGCAGCACGTGTTACCAATCCCAAGACTCCTGTAAAGAAGATGCGCGGTGTTCTTAAGGTATGGCACAAGCTTCCTCCCTTATTTGCAGTTCCCACAACAGCAGGTACAGGCTCAGAGGTTACTCTTGCCGCAGTTGTAAGCGATCCCGAGACACACGAAAAGAATGCTATCAACGACCCGAAGCTCCGTCCCAAGTATGCTGTACTTGATCCCGAGCTTACAATCGGTCTTCCTCCTCACATAACTTCAACAACCGGTATGGACGCTCTCACACACGCTGTTGAAGCTTACATAGGTAACAGTAATGTCAAGAGCACAATCGCTTATGCAGAAAAAGCAACAAAGATGATTTTTGATAACATCGAGACTGCATATGCTGACGGTAAAAACGTTGAAGCAAGAGACAAGATGCTCTGGGCATCCTATTATGCAGGTATGGCATTTACAAGAGCATACGTTGGTTATGTTCATGCAATTGCTCACAACCTCGGCGGCTTCTATGGCATTCCTCACGGTCTTGCCAATGCAGTAATTCTTCCTTATGTGCTTGAGTACTACGGTGCTTCAGCTCACAAGAAGCTTGCAAGACTTGCTGAAATTGCCGGCGTTAAGACTGACGGTACAGACAAGGAAAAGGCAGAGGCGTTTATTGAGGCTATTAAGACTCTCAATAAGAATATGAACATTCCTGACGGCTTTGATATGATTAAGGAAGAAGATATTCCTACAATCGTAGCAAGAGCTCTCAAGGAAGGCAATCCTCTTTATCCTGTTCCTAAGATTATGGATAAGGCAGATTGCGAAGCAGTAATCAGACGCTTAATGAAATAAACAGTAAAATCCGCCGGGACATCGAATCCCGACGGATTTTTTTTGCGCTGTCCGAAATTGTTTCTGTGCCGAACCTGAGGCGCAGCAGCGCGTGGCACCTCTGCGCGCAATACCGCCGGCGCTTCTTAGAAGCGCCGGCGGTATAACCCGAAAGTAAATTATAAGCACTGCTTAAAGTTCGATTACCATACCTGCAAAAAGCTCGTTTGCCGTTTCACCGAGCTGCTCTTTTAATATGGCAAAAGCCTTGTCACCTGTGCAGTGTCCCGTATAGATGCTTTTTATTCCGGTTGCCCTTATGTTTTCTGCAAGCTGAAGTACATCATCGGCAGAGGACTTATAAAGGTGGAATCCGCCTATGAGTGCAAGGATCTTTTCACCCTCAAAAGCTTCGGTAACTTCGGATATTATGTTGTCGGCACCTGTGTGACAACAGGAATTGAAAATAACAAGTCCGTTTTCTGTGCGGATGACGAGACTTTGTTCATGGTTGAAGGAATCGTATCTGAAACTCCCTTTTTCTTTTTGAATAAGACCGTTTTTCTTGCCGTAAATGCTGTAGTCGCCATCGCGGTGAGGGAGAATATAAATTCCGTCTTTAACCTTAGTGAAGCCATCTGTGGGGATGAGTCTTTCCCTGTAGGTGTCGGTATAGCCTTTTTTTATGCCTATGTATTTTGAAAAAATCCAGCGCTTGCCATAGCAGTTTTCCTTGCAGTTGATACTGAGATAGAGTTTTGCACTTTTGTTGATTCTGAAAAATTCACCGAAGCCGTTGCTATGGTCATAGTGGGCGTGGGAAAGAAAGGCAAGGTTTACTTTTTCCAGACTGATGCCGCACTTTTTTGCGTTTTCTGCAAAGAGGGGAGAAGCGCCTGTATCAAGAAGTATTCTGTCGCCATTATGTTCAATATAAAGTGAGAGTCCCCATTCACCCTTGAGAGGGGATTTTGCTTTGTTGTCGGTAAGTACTGTGATTTTCATATTTGACTGCACCTCTTAAAGTTAGATTACGGTTTATATTATATACTTTGCAGAAGGTAAAGTAAAGCGGTTGAATCTGAAAAAAATTGCTGATATTATGTAAAAAATTACGCTTACCTCTTGAGTAACAGAGAAAATTAAGGTATAATAAATTGATTATAATGTATTATAATGCCCATTTTATGTAATGGCTTAACGAAAGGAGAAAGCTTATGTTATTTTCTCAGGATATCGGTATTGATTTAGGTACAGCGAACACCATTGTTTATGTCAAGGGTAAAGGCATTGTTATAAGAGAGCCCTCTGTTGTTGCGATTAATGTTAATTCAAGACCTGCAAAGGTTGTTGCCGTAGGTAATGAGGCAAAGCAGATGATAGGAAGAACTCCCGGTTCGATTACTGCAATGCGCCCGCTGCGTAACGGTGTTATTGCTGATTTTGATGTTACAACGGAGATGCTCCGCAAATTTATCCAGAAGGCTCTTGGCGGATCATTTCTTGCAAAGGCCAGGGTTGTAATTTGTATTCCTTCGGGTGTTACTGAGGTTGAAAGAAGAAATGTTCACGACGTTGCACTCGAGGCAGGTGCAAGATATGTAAGCCTTATTGAAGAGCCTATGGCAGCCGCTATCGGTGCAGGTCTTCCCGTAAAAGAAGCAAAGGGAAGCATGATAGTTGATATCGGCGGCGGTACAGCCGAGGTTGCTGTTATTTCACTTGGTGATATTGTTACCTCACGCTCTGTCAGAGTTGCAGGTGATGATTTTGACAGTGCTATCAGTCAGTACATCAAAAAGAAATACAACCTTCTTATCGGCGAGCGTACAGCCGAGGAAATCAAAATCAAAATCGGCTCTGCGATTGACTACGGTAACGAAGGCAGAATGGAAGTAAAGGGCAGAAACCTTCTTGACGGACTTCCCAAAAATGTAACAATCACAAGCGAGGAGGTAAGAGAGGCTACAGAGGATTGCATCAGGCAGATTCTCGATGCAATCAAGGGCACTCTTGAAAAGACACCTCCCGAGCTTTCAGCTGATATTATGAAATACGGTATTACTCTTACCGGAGGCGGCGCGCTTCTCAGAGGTCTCAACACACTTATCACAACGGAAACGGGTATGCCCGTGCGTGTTGCCGATAATCCTCTTGACTGTGTTGCCGACGGTACGGGAATTTTCCTTAACGAGGATGTTTTAGGCTCAGTCGGTAAAAAGAACTGATTTTTCGCGAAAGGTGACAGAAGTATGCTTCAGTTTTTAAAAAGCACAAAATTTAAAATTTTCCTTATTGTCATCTGTACTGTTATGGCCGGGTCGGTAATTGCGGTTGCAACCGTAAACTCCTCTTCACCGGTTACAAATGCTATAGGCATTGTCTTCAGACCCTTGCAGAAGCTTTCAGGCTTTGTAAGTGAAAAGCTTTCGTGGCTTGATGCTTCCTTTGAGTCTGCTGGGACCTATAAAGAGGAAATTGAACGCCTCAATTACAAAATTGCCGAGTATGAAAACAAAATTGCCACATATGATGAGCTTGAGCACAAGGTGGAAACCTATGAGGCAATGCTTGGTGTAAAGGAACTTAATCCCGATTTTGTACTTGAAAGCTGTAATGTAATCGGCGCAGACAGTATGGATCTTTTTTCTTCAATAATTATTGATAAGGGGTCAGACAGCGGAATTGCTTTCAATGATCCGGTAATCAGCGGTAATTATGTTGTGGGAATTGTAAAGAAGGTTCATCCGACCTTTTCTGTGGTGGAAACTCTTCTTAATCCCGACACTAAAATTTCTTCTCTTGAAAGCAAGAGTCGTGAAATTGCTTATGTTACCACAACTGTGGATTTTTCACTCAAGGGTAACTGTATACTCTCGGGACTCAGCCGTTCAAGCTCCATTACTCCCGGAGGTATAATTGTAACCAGCGGTGTCGGAGCAACATATCCGAAGGGTCTTATTATCGGCACTGTAAGCGAAGTAAACGAAAGCCCCTATGACCTTTCCAGCTATGCGGTTATTGATCCGGGTGTTGACATCAGTCAGCTTGAGGATGTTTTTGTAATAACTGAATTTGCCGGACAGGGCGTAACAGGCTGATAATAATTCAGAATTTCAATGAAAGGCGGTGAGTGTGTATGAATCTGAGTCCATCAAAGCAAATGGGATTAAGACGCGGACTTATTATACTTGTAATGATAGCTTCGGCACTGATTCAGCACACGCCGGGCTTCAATCTGAATATAGGAAATCTTTCACCGATGCTTCTTATACCTTTCACAGTCTGTGTGGCAATGTATGAAAGAAGTACAGCAGGGCTTGTCTACGGTCTTCTTGCAGGTGCGCTGTGGGATTTTGCATCCACCGGTGCAGACGGGATGTTCACTCTTATGCTGCTTTGTATCGGCTTCGGTATAGGTATACTGATAACCTTTGTGCTTCGTAACAGACTTGTGACATCGGTTTTTCTCAGTCTCGTCTGCTGCATTGCGGTAAGTGTGGCTTACTGGGGAATATTTATTCTTCGTAAAGGATATGACGGCACATGGATGATTCTTTTTACTCACTTTTTGCCGCAAGCCGTTTATTCCGCAGCCTTTGTCTTTATTTATTACTATCTGATCGGCTTTATCATAAGCGCTACGGGTAAAAACGAAAGGTCGAAGCAGACCTTTATCGGTTAAAGAAAACAAAAAATTATTACGGAAGGAATGAAACAGAATGTCAACACGAAGTGAAAAGAAAAGAAGTCTTGTTGTTATACTTATAGTTGCGTTTGCGTTTTCAGTTTTCCTTTTCAAGCTTTTTGACCTGCAGATACTCAGCGCTGACGAGGATGCGGAAACACCTGTTTCTGCCGTTACTGTAGAGGTTAATCCAATAAGAGGCGAAATCCTCGACTGCAACGGTTATCCTCTTGTAACCAATAAGCAGGTTAACAAAATTATATTTACCTACTCATCGTTTCCTACGGACTATAGCGAGAGAAACAGAATAATTCTTGAGCTTATCCGTATTTTCGACAAATATAAGGCGGAGTGGAAGGACGAGCTTCCTATTGAACTTAACGGAGATATCCTCGAGTTTTCCAAGGATATGGAGCTTTCCGTCGCCTATCTTAAAAGTGAGGCATTCCTTGACCTTATGCATTATGCTACGGTGCAGAACTGTTTTGACGAGCTTGTTGATAAATATGAGCTTGCTGGCTATTCCGTAAAAGACGCAAGAGATATTGCGTCGGTTTATTATTCACTTGTAAAGGACGGCTTCAACGAAAGCAGAAACTATATTTTTGCTACAGATGTAACAAACGAGCTTGCCTCTGCAATTATGGAAAAGAGCTATCTTTTCCCCGGTGTTGAGCTTTACATTGACAGTGAAAGAGAGTATCCTGACGGTACGCTTGCGCCCCATGTGCTCGGAATTGTAGGACCTATCAGCGCAGAGCAGTACGAGGAAGGAAAGAATAACGGATATTCACTCAATGACTATGTCGGTAAAAGCGGTCTGGAAGCAGTTTATGAATCGGAGCTTAAGGGTATAAAGGGTGAGAAAATAGTCACTGTTGACTCCTCGGGTACTAAAACTGAGAAGTACACCAAGGAGCCCGTTCAGGGTAACACTCTTGTGCTTACGATTGACAGAAAAATACAGAAGGTTGCCCAGGATGCACTGGCAAAGAAGATTCAGGAGCTGCAGTCGAAGATTACAGCTTATTCACTTTCGGGCGCGGCAATTGTTATGGATGTCAAAAGCAACGCCGTGCGTGCTATCTGCTCCTATCCTACCTATAACAACTCAACTTATATTGACGATTACGACAAGCTCGTAACCGACCCCAACAAGCCCTTATGGAACAGAGCTCTTGACAGTACCTTTACCCCCGGCTCAACTATCAAGCCTGCCGTAGGTATTGCCGGACTTGAGGAAAATGTTATCAATGCCGAAAAAGAGGTTTACTGTGAAGGGATTTACACCTTCTATCAGGACTATCAGCCCGGTTGTACGGGTAAGCACGGCTGGCTTGATGTAAGATGGGCCTTGTGCCATTCATGTAACATCTTCTTTTATGAAACTGCAAGACTTCTCGGTATAGAAAAGCTTAACAGTTACTTTACCATGTTCGGTCTCGGAGAGCCTACGGGCATTGAGCTTTATGAAAGCACAGGCACCGTTGACAGCGTTGAATACCGTACAAGCATCGGAGATATCTG
Source organism: Oscillospiraceae bacterium (assembly GCA_015066015.1). Lineage (GTDB taxonomy): Bacteria > Bacillota > Clostridia > Oscillospirales > Acutalibacteraceae > UBA6857. The sequence continues at coordinate 9,520 of SVPE01000019.1, read as the reverse complement.
GACTCCCGGTCTTACTATTCAGGCAGGTATCGGTCACGGTAATAATCTGTTTACCCCGATTCAGCTTTGCTCATATGTTTCAACAATTGCAAACAAGGGTGTAAGATACAAGGCTCATCTTGTTGAGGCGATAAGAAGCTCAGACCTAAAAAAAACAATCAGCGAAACAGAAACTCAGGTGCTTTCAAAGGCTAACTTCAAGGCTGAAAACTGGAAGCTCATTTATGAAGGTATGCATCTTGTTGCAACAGAGAGCTATCTCGACTTTGAGATTGTACCGGTAAATGTCGCCGTCAAGACGGGTACAACTACTGTTGAAAAGGAAATCAACGGCTCAGTATATGAGCTTAACAACGGTTTTATTATGGGATTTGCACCCTACGAGGATCCTGAAATTGCCGTTGCGATAGCTGTTGAAAGCGCAGGTATGAGTGCTTATACGGCTCCTATTCTTGCGGAGATTTTTAAAAATTACTTTGAAGCCAAGGTAAATACAGAAACAACTGTCAGTGAAAATGTACTTGTACAGTAACAGGAGGGATTCTGCGTGGCGAAGAAAATAGTTGTTGCCTCAGGTAAAGGCGGTGTAGGTAAAACTACCTTTACGGTTGCTCTTGCAAAGGCACTTGCAAAGCTGGGTAACCATGTACTCATAATAGATTGTGACAGACTCAGAAGCGTTGACCTTCTTGTCGGTGTTACAAAGGAGCTCGTATACGATTTCGGTGATGTAATTCTCGGACGTTGTGAGCCCCTTGAGGCGGTTTACGAAAATGACAGAATTTCTGTTCTGAGTTGCCCTTCGGATTATGAGAATATTGACAGTGAAAAAATGAAAAAGCTTGTTGATCATTATGACTGTGATTATAACTTTATCCTTTTTGACGCACCTGCAGGTATAGGCAGGGGACTGAGCCTTGCATGTGCAGCAGCTGATTGCGGAATCGTTGTTGCTACACCCGACCTCGTCTGTGTCAGAAGTGCCTGTACTGCAGCAAATGAGATGGCGCGTATGGGGGTCAGTCGGTGCAGACTTGTCATAAACAGAGCAGACAAAAAGGATATAGTAAAAGGCAGACTTCTTAATATTGATAAGGTTATTGACTCAACTCAGGTGCAGCTTATCGGCGTTGTACCCGAGGACGAAAAAATCAGACTTGGTGCTATGGGCGGCGAGATTTATAAGAAACGTCAGGAATCTTATGTGGCTTTTTCAAACATAGCAAAAAGAATCTGCGGAGAGTATATTCCTCTTAGTCTTCTTTGATTCTTTGTTGAAAACGGCAAAGTTTTTCTACAAAAATATTCTGTTGTTTTTTTACAAAATCTATTGCATTGACTGTTGTTTTTTGTTATTATATTAAGGTATAATGCAGAAAAGTTGTTAATAATTTAAAGGAGGACGGATATATATGAATATAGCCCTTATTGCACACGACGCGAAAAAAGAACTTATGACTCAGTTCTGTATCGCTTATTGCGGCACACTTTCCAAACATTCACTTTGTGCAACAGGCACAACCGGTAAAATGGTTGCCGAGGCTACAGGTCTTGAAATCGTAAAGTTTCTTTGCGGTTACCAGGGCGGTGAAGAACAGATTTCAGCACGAATTGCATGTAATGAAATTGACCTTCTTCTGCTTTTCCGTGATCCTCTTACAGTAAAGCCCAACGAGCCCAACGAGGCTAACCTTTTAAGACTTTGCGATGTTTACAATATTCCTGTTGCAACAAACATCGCAACAGCGGAAGCTCTCATTCACGCGCTTGAAAGAGGCGACCTTGACTGGCGTGATATTATAAATCCAAAGGCCTGAGAAGAATTCAGGTGAATACCGTAAAAGCGTTGACGGAAAAGAGTAACTGTATGCTCCCGTTAAAGAGAGAGGTGCCACGGCTGAAAGCACCTTACGAAAAGAGCTGCAGTGAAGACATTCCCGAGCTGACGAAAGTCCGTTTGCCGCGTTAAGGCATCGAGTGGAACAGTTTATCTGTTCAATCGGGGTGGTACCGTGGAGTTAATGCTTCATCCCCAATGGAAACATTGTGGATGGAGTTTTTATTTTTTATATAGCTTTACCCGATACGAAAGGCAAAAGCAGGTTAAAATAAAATATTCGAACTTTGCATTTTAAACATAGGGAGGTTAAATATATGGCATTAGTTACAAAATCAATTAAAGGTACACTTGACCTTTTACCGAATGAAAGCCACAAAAGACAGTTTGTCGAGCATACCTGTCTTGAAATAGCGCAGAATTTCGGCTACAAGGAAATCCGTACACCCGTTTTTGAACATACAGAGCTTTTTCAGCGCGGTGTAGGCGATACAACAGATGTTGTGCAGAAGGAAATGTACACCTTTGAGGACAAGGGCGGACGCTCGATAACCCTCCGTCCCGAGGGCACTGCAGGTGTGGTTCGCTCCTATCTCGAGCACGGACTTTTCAACGAGGCAATGCCTCAGAAGCTCTGCTACCTCACTTCCTGCTACCGCTACGAAAAGCCTCAGGCGGGCAGACTCCGTGAATTCCATCAGTTCGGCATTGAATGCCTCGGTACTGCTTCACCCGCATCCGACGCTGAGGTAATTGCAGTTGCAAATAACCTTTTTGATTTCCTCGGTGTAAGAAATCTCAAGCTTGAAATCAACTCAATCGGCTGCAAGGAATGCCGTAAGGAGTATCACAAGGCACTTAAGGACTATTTTGAAAGTAAGAAGGATGAGCTTTGCGGCACGTGTCTTGGCAGACTCGACAGAAATCCGATGAGAATCCTTGACTGCAAGAGTCCCGTTTGCTCTGCAATAGCAAAGGATGCCCCGAAGGTTACAGATTACCTTTGTGATGACTGTAAGGCACACTTTGAGTCGGTACAGGGATATCTTAAGGCTATGGGTATTGACTTTACGGTTAACCCCACTATTGTAAGAGGTCTCGACTATTATTCAAGAACCGTATTCGAATTCGTTTCAACCGATATAGGCGCTCAGGGCACAGTCTGCGGAGGCGGACGTTATGACGGTCTTGTCGAAGAGGTCGGAGGCAACCATACACCGGCTCTCGGCTTCGGCATGGGTATTGAAAGACTTATGCTTCTGATGGAAAACCAGGGACTTCCCTTCCCCGAGGCAAGTAAGTGTGAGCTTTACATCGCAACAATGGGCGAAAAAGCAACGCTTCAGGCTGCAGCTATGGCTAATGCTTTAAGACGCGAGGGTATGTTTGTCGAGTTCGATGTCGTCGGCAGAAGTGTAAAGGCTCAGATGAAATATGCAAACAAGATAGGTGCAAAATTCACCGTTGTTATCGGTGACAGTGAACTTGAAAGCGGTATAATCAGACTTAAAAACATGGAAAGCGGCGAAGAGCAGGAACTTCAGCTTGCCACTTTTGAAAGTGATTTTCTCAACATATCAATCAGCGAAAGCCTGAAAGAATTTGATAACCTTGATTTTTCCGGTATTATGGGAAATATTGAATTATAAGGAGTGACTGAAAATGGATTTTATGACAGGACTTAAAAGAACAAACTACTGCGGTGATTTAAGAGCAGAGGACTGTGGCAAGGAGGTTGTTGTTGCAGGCTGGGTGCAGAGACAGAGAGACCTCGGAGCACTTATTTTTGTAGACCTTCGTGACAGAACAGGTATTGTTCAGCTTGCCTTCGACGACAGCACCGCAAAGGAAATTTTCGACAAAGCATTTACTGTAAGAAGTGAGTATGTGCTTATGGCAAAGGGCGAGGTAAGAGAGCGCTCATCAAAGAATAAGGATATCCCCACAGGCGATATCGAAATTTTTGTTACGGACCTTCGTGTCCTCGGCAAGAGTGAGACTCCTCCCTTTGAGATTATCGAAAACTGTCAGACCTCAGAGCTGACAAGGCTCAAGTACCGCTATCTTGACCTTCGCCGTCCCGATTTACAGAAGAATATTCTTATGCGTCACAAAATCACAAAGATTACCCGTGACTACTTTGATGACAACGGCTTTATCGAAATCGAAACCCCGATGCTTATAAAGTCAACTCCCGAAGGCGCAAGAGATTTCCTTGTCCCCTCAAGAATCCACAAGGGCAGCTTCTATGCGCTTCCTCAGTCACCTCAGCTTTACAAGCAGCTTTCAATGGTTGCAGGTTTTGACAGATATATGCAGATTGCACGTTGCTTCCGTGACGAGGACCTCCGTGCTGACAGACAGCCCGAATTCACACAGATTGACGTTGAAATGAGCTTCATCGATAAAGAGGATATTCTCGGACTTATCGAAGGCTTCATCAAGCGTCTTTTCAAGGAGGCACTCGGTGTAGATGTTGCAACACCTTTCCCGAGACTTACCTACAAGGAATCAATGGAGCGTTACGGCTCAGATAAGCCCGACACACGCTTTGGTATGGAAATCACAGACCTTAGTCAGGAGGTTAAGGGCTGCGGCTTCGGTGTATTCACAGGCGCACTTGAAAACGGCGGTAAGGTTGCCGCTATTACTGCTAAAAAGGCATTTTCCGTTCTCACCCGTAAAGAGGTTGATAAGCTTACAGAGTTTGTAAGAGGTATTGGCGCAAAGGGACTTGCATGGGCAAGAATCGGCGACGACGGCACAATTGCCTCCTCCTTTGCAAAGTTTATGACAGAGGACGAAATGAAGGCAATCTGTGAAAAATGCGGTGCTGAAAACGGCGACGTTATCCTCATTGTTGCGGACAAGGCAAATACAACACTTTCAGTTCTCGGTGCGCTCCGTCAGGCCGTTGCAAAGAAGCTTGATATTATTGACAAAGACAAGTACAACCTTCTCTGGGTCGTTGAATTCCCGTTCTTTGACTGGGACGAGGAGCTCGGACAGTATGTTGCGATGCATCATCCGTTCACTGCACCTCTTGAGGAGTGTCTTGACTATCTTGAAACCGACAAGGCAAATGTAAGAGCAAATGCCTATGACCTTGTTCTCAACGGCATTGAGCTTGCCAGCGGCTCAATAAGAATCACCAATCCCGATCTTCAGAAGAGAATCTTCTCACTTCTCGGTCTCAGCGATGAAGAGGCACACGAAAAGTTCGGCTTCCTCACAGATGCATTCAGATACGGTGCACCTCCTCACGGCGGTATCGGTCTTGGTCTTGACCGTCTTGTTATGCAGATGCTCAGACTGGAAACTCTGCGTGATTGTATCGCTTACCCGAAGGTGCAGAATGCGAGTGAGCCCATGACAGAGTGTCCTGCAATCGTTGACCAGGAGCAGCTCACAATGTTAGGAATTGCTCACATCAAAGAGTAAGAATAAGATAAAATATAAAAAGAGAAAACAGTCGGGATTTCCCGGCTGTTTTTTGTGAAAAAGGGGAGTAAGGATTAAGGTGTGGTAATGGCGATTGGCTTTTCAGACCGTTTATGAGAGCATAGCCATTATTTCTTTGAACTCTGATGTGTTTTTAAAATCATCGGAAAGAGGATAGTTTTCTATTGTTTCTTTTATCCAGCTTTTTGCGATAAAGTTAGTGCCGAGCTCATGCTTATCAAATTTTTTGCCGTCAAAAATGGTGGAATGCAGAGTAGTAATTCTCGGCAGATTATCAAATTTTATTGCAAGCTCTGCGCTTTTTCTTAGATTGTGCAGCGCGTTTTCGTTGTCACCCTTCTGAAAATAGAAATATCCAAGCATTCCGTAGCAACGGCTTATAACAGTTCTCCACATTCTGCTGTAGTTTCCGTCATCATAAATATTGTTAAAAAATTCCTTGGTCTTTTCAGTGGTAATTATTTGGTAATCGCAACTGAATTTGTCTGTTAAATAATAATCTGAAATTGTAGAGTAAAACAGAAAAAGCTGCTCTTCAATTGCCTCCATAATTATTTCGTCGGCGCACGGATGATTATGTAATCTGTAACAATAGTAAAAGTTTTCTCTGCCGTCTCTCATAAGTGGCATCTCTCTGATTATAGGTTCATAATCCTCAAAGGTTACTTTGGGATTTTCTTTGCATGACAAATTGCTCATAAACCAGATATAATATCTTTTGGCGCAGATTCGTACCGCATCATTAGTACAGTTATTCTGTATGTGATTGTAAACAGACATTATTTCGGGAGCATTTTTTTCAAGATTATCCCAACCGTCATAAAATGAAAGATAACCCATCCATCTGAGTTGAACACGAAAATCGGTCGGATATTTATCCTTGAGGGCTTTTATTTGTTCGGATATCAGTTTTTCGTCAGTAAGATTATCGTATTCTTCAAGTAAATTATTTAATTCTTTTTCGTTTTCTGTTTTGTCAACACCTAGCAAAACATCAACGCTTACCTTGAAGAATTGTGCAATTGACGGAAGCATTGTAATATCAGGGTAGGTTTCACCTCGTTCCCATTTGCTTACGGTCTGAAAGGATACATTGAGAAAGTCAGCAAGCTTTTCTTGTGTCAGATTCTGACTAAGACGTAATTTTTTTAAGTTTTCACTGAAGTAAATTATCAATTTTTTCACCTCACAAAATATTAATCAGCGCTGATCTGATTACATAATATCGCAGAAATGAATTTTATTCAATAACTTGTTCAGGGAAAAAAATTCGCCTGAATGGAGAGTTTTTCAATTAATAGACGAATTAAAAAAGCAGCGACCTTTCGGTCACTGCTGAATTTTGGTGCAGACGATGGGACTTGAACCCACATGAAATTGCTTTCACTAGAACCTGAATCTAGCGCGTATGCCAATTCCGCCACGTCTGCATTTATATGAACAGCTCTCGCTGTTGCACTGTGTGATATGATATCATAAATAATGTGATTAGTCAAGGAAAATCAAACACTTTTTTATTTTTGTCTTGAAGTGAGTTTTATTTTATGGTATAATTCTCAGGTAAAAAATTCCTCTGCTAAGGCAGGGGGGAACGGAGAAAAAACTATGTCTGATAAAGCAAACAAAAAGTATATGAAAAAATCAGAAATTGCCACTTTCGGTATCGGTCTTTTTGGTGTGGCACTTCTGACGGGATGGATGCCCGACTATACGGCAACCTATTTTGCCGATTTCGCCTTCAAGGGCAAGGGCTTTGATCCTGACACTATGTCAAACGCAATCTCAATGGTATTCCTTGTCGCAGGTATTGTCGGTGCCGTATGCGAGCTTGTAATCGGTTACCTTGTTGACAACACAAGAACAAAGTTCGGCAAGGTCAAACCTTGGGTCGGCTTCGGTGTAGTGCCTCTTGCGCTGATTTCAATGCTCGTTTTCGTTGCTCCGAATACCGATAATCAGAATCTCGCAATTGTGTGGATGTTCGTTATCTATTCTCTTTATACTGCCTTCTGTTGCGCCGTTGAAAGCCCCGCAAACTGCTTCGGTTCACTTTGCTCACCTAACCCCTCGGAGCGTTCAAGTGCTATTTCAATTGCCTCCTTCCTTCGTTCGGTAGGTCAGTCAGGCGGTATGGTTGTTATCCTTGTTGTAGGTCTTATTATGAAGGCTGCAATGGGTCAGCAGCAGTTCAAAAATGCTGAGGGACAGGGTCTCGACCTTCTCATTTCAACAGCCGTCTGTGCTTTGGGGATTATTCTCTTTACAATGATTTTCTTTGTAAACAACAAGGAAAGAGTTCCTTTCACACAGGAAAAGGTTAGCCTCAAGGATGCCGTTAAGGTTGTTTTCACGAATAAAAATCTGCTTATGGTTTCACTTACCAAGCTCGCAGGCTTCGGCAGAGGTGTTTACGGAACAGTTTCACTTTACATCGCAATATATCTTCTCGGCTCGAAGGATCTGAAGCTCGGACTCCTTCTTCCCATGGGTATCGGTACGGCTGTAGGTACGCTTCTTGTAAATATCGTGCTCAAGAAGTTCTCGACCAAGAAGACCTTCATTATCTTCTGCCTTTACGGCGCATCGTCATTGGCCATCCTTTTCCTTGTTTCAAAGGGAATCGGCTTTAATGACGGACTTATTATTCCTTTCCTTATTCTCAATTTCTTCTGCGGCCTCCAGCACGGAAATACAAACGTTACCCCCAATATTATGATTGCTGACTGTGTTGATGAAATTGAGTACAAAACCGGCAAACGTCAGGAGGGTCTCGCATATGCAGGCTACGGACTTTTCTCCAAGATTGCCTCCGCATTTACAAAGGCTCTCGGCCCGTGGCTTCTTTACACCTGGTCAGGTTACGCAGTTTCAACCGATGCAAACGTTGCTTATGCCGTGCAGACGGATGCAACTCTTGATAAGCTTCTTATGATTTATACAATCATACCTGCAGTTTTCGTTGTTCTTCAGGCGGTTCCCATTTTCTTCTATGATATGGTAGGGGAGAAGAAGGAGAAGATCACTAAGGAGCTTATTGCCCGCCGTGAAGCTAACGGCACACTTACAAAGGAGGAGGCATAAACAATGGCTAAGGTAAAAAAAGAAAAAGAGTTTAACTTCAAATTATATGCTGTAGTTGTGTTTTTCGCAGTGCTCGCTGCGCTCGTTGCGATAGTTTACACAACCTTTACCTCAAGGTACACCGCCTTCCATCCTGACAAGGTGGCAAAATCCTATGTTGATACAGTTGTGCAGACCGGTGACGGCTACAACGCATACAAGAACTCACTTCTCAGTGTGAATCAGAAGTACGGTGATTTCATCCGTGTGAATTATATGTATCCCATCATTGACGGTGCAGATGCAGTTGCCAATGTGACTGACGGTGACGTTACAGGCGGAGATGTCAATGTCAAGGGCTTGAGTGATGACTCCTTCAAGGGTGAAAAGACTCTGAATGACGACGGCTCGCTTCAGGGTCAGCTCATCAATGCAATGTATCCTTACTATGAGGAGCTTGTAAGTGAAAACGGCTGGGATAATTATGACCTCATTTTCACAAGCTATTTTGATAAGCTTGTTGAAACCCGCAGGGAGATTTTCGGCGACAGTTATATGAGTGACGAGGTAATGTTTACCGCTCTTGAGGCAAACGTAAGAACCTACGGTGAAAAGCTGACGGGTACAGAGGATAAGTTTGATGAAAACACAGGTATGCAGACCTCCTTTGAGTCGGAGGGTGCATATGAGGCAGCTTTCGGTGAGGGCTACAGGATCGAAACCTCTGCAGACGAGGGCAAGGATATCGACGTTGAGGCTTATATTGCCGGGGCAGATGATGAAAGCTTCAAAAAGTACGGTGTTGCTAAGGAAGACATCAGTGGCGTCAGAGAGTATTCGGTTAAGGTCAGCTGCGGTGAAAAGGACCTCGCCGACGTCAGAGTGACGCTTGTGCAGCTTGGCAGATCCTGGTATGTTGATCCTGCAAAAACCGATACAGCTGCTCTTTATGAGCTTGTATAAGTAAATATGAATAAGAAGGGGCTGTTGCATTAAGCGCAGACCAAAAAGCAAAACAAAAAGCAGGTATTTGAAGTTGAACAAGTCCGTTAAAAACGGACAATAGAAAAAACAGACCCCCTATGGTAGAATAAAAGAAACTACCATAGGGGGAATTATTATGCCAAGAGAATACAGAAACATAAGTCAATACGAAAAAGA
>SVPE01000018.1 GCA_015066015.1 Oscillospiraceae bacterium | reverse complement strand
AATACATTCATTACTACAACAACGAAAGAATTTCCTTAAAACTAAAAGGAATGAGTCCAGTACAATACCGAACTCATTCACAAACAATTTAATATTTAATTTTGTCTAAACTTTGGGGTTCACTTCAGAATGTTTTGATACTGCTCTGCTAATTTAATCATTGTTTACTAAGGAATAATTTAACCTTTTCTAATATAACCTCAGCCTTTTCTACTTGCGATTTTGCTTCATCTTTTGAGATTATATAAAAATCATCATAATCACTTGCCGAACGGACTCGGAATAAAGAAGATATATAATCAGAAATTTCTTTACTGAACAATTCGGTTTTTAAATAATTCTCTCTGAATTTTGCAATAATTCCCGAATGTTTTTTCGAATCAAATTCGTCCAGAATCAAAACTGCACGCAAGGAATGAAACGCAGCATAGTATGCTCTGTTTGCCGCTCCTTTGTATTCTTCTGCATCAAGCAACAGTTTAGCTTCACGCAAACAATCTTCCGCGTGGGTAATCCTCGCTTTTGAAAGGTCTGTTAATTCTTCTTTAAGCAATCTTCACACCATCCCTTGCGATATTCTTATAAAACGGAAGAACTTGAGAATATTTATTATAGGTTTCCAAATCTTTCTCGATTGCAGAAACTACAATGCCGTATTCCAGTAAAAGTGTCCCGCAAAGGGAGTCTATCCTTTCGCGATAGTTCATAAGAACATCAGACGGCAAATCTACAAGCATCAAAATATCAATATCTGATTCTTCATCAAAATCACCGCGGGCATAAGAGCCGAACAAAATTACAGAATCCAATGCTTCGCCAAATATGTTTTTTGACTCTGTTGCAATCTTTAATAAGATTTCATCTATCTGATTTTTTGTACACATACCATCCCTCCATTCTTATTTTTCACTTATATTATATGCTTTTTATGAATTTTTATCAACTGTGTGGAATTGCTTGAGGTTGCCGGTTTTTTCGCTTCTCTTTGCAAGTTCGGCTTCGATTTCATCTAATGTAATTCCCTGATTTACCATCAGAACCATCAAATGATACATCAAATCGCTGATTTCGTATACAGTTTCTGCATTGTCGTTATTCTTTGCCGCAATTATTGTTTCGGAACATTCCTCACCGCATTTTTTGAGTATCTTATCAAGACCTTTTTCAAAAAGGTAGCAAGTGTATGAACCCTCTTTCGGATTTTCCTTGCGGTTTATAACTGTGTTATATAAATCTCTGTAAACGCTGTTCATTTTTATTTCCATAGCCTTTCCGGCTACAAAATTTTATAAAAATCACGATTCCCTTGTTGTAGCCGGACAAGGCGTGATGGAAATTTAGTCCATCTAAAAATTTGTTCTCAAATTTTTAGGGACATACAATCATAATAACGTGATTTTTCACGTTATTATCCTAACTCGTAACTATTGAAAAAGCAGGTTTTGTTTCCTGTATGACAGGCAACTCCGTTCTGCTCGACTTCGATTAAAAGTGTATCAAAATCGCAGTCTGCCTTTATTGAAATAACCTTCTGTGTATGGCCTGAGGTTTCACCTTTATTCCAAAGCTTATTTCTTGAACGGCTGAAAAACCATGTGTAGCCCGTTTCAAGCGTTTTATCAAAGGATTCTGCATTCATATAAGCCAACATCAAAACCTCGTTTGTGCCCTTTTCAACGATGATTGCGGGGATAAGTTCTGATTTCTTAAAGAGTTCTTTTTTATCAAACATTACCTGCACCTACTTTTATTGCTTCTTCTAAATCAAGTGTACCGCTGTAAAGTGAACGGCCACAGATTGCCGCATAAAGTCCTGCGGAGTATAAATCCTTAATATCATTTATATCTTTGATTCCGCCGCTTGCGGTGATATTACAAGATACTGCTTCGTTGAGCTTTGCCAACTGTTCAACATTCGGTCCCGAGAGCATACCGTCTTTTTTGATATCGGTGCAGATTATGTACTGAACGCCGAAAGATTCCATCTTTTTGGCAAGCTCGATATAATCCTGACCGCTGACTTCTACCCAACCTTCGGTTGCAACCTTGCCGTCGACTGCATCAATACCGACTGCGATTGTGTTGCCGCCGAATTTTTTTACAGCTTCTTCAACAAGAGCGGGATTTTTCAGCGCAACCGAGCCGAGGATTATTCTTTCAATACCGTTTGAAAGATAAAACTCGATATCGTCCATTGTTCTGATACCGCCGCCGAGTTCAACCTTTAAACCGCTGTTTTTTGCAACATCAATAAAGATATTACTGTTTATTCTCTTGCCCTCAATCGCACCGTTTAGGTCAACCATATGTATATATTCACTTCCTGCCGCTTTGAATTGCTTTGCAGTCTGCATATAACTGTCTGCAACCGTTTCGGCAGTATTCATATCACCTTTATAAAGACGGACACAGTTTCCGTCCTTGATATCTATTGCGGGAAAAATTATCATCAGTCAATACTTCCTTTCGTTGACAGGGTGCCTTTTGATAGTTTTACTGCCTTTCTCAACGAGTGAGCAACTGCCTTGAACATTGCCTCTGCTTCGTGGTGAGCATTGTTGCCGTATTCAAGATTTATGTGCAAAGTGATTTTTGAATTCATTGCAAAAGCCCTGAAAAATTCTTCAACGAGGCACATATCAAAATCGCCTGTCTTATACTGCGAAAAACTTGCATTGAAGACTAAAAACGGTCTGCCGCTTATATCAAGTATTGCCTTGCAGAGTGCTTCGTCCATAGGAATTGCAAAGCTTCCGTATCTCCTGATACCGCCTTTATCGCCTAAGGCAATATCAAATGCCTTGCCGAGTACAATTCCGACATCTTCAACGGAGTGGTGGTAATCAACCTCTGTGTCGCCCTTACAGACGATTTTTCCGCCAAAACCACCGTGCATCATAAATGCGGTAAGCATATGGTCAAAAAAACCGATTCCTGTATCAACTTCAATTTCACCGCCGTCGAGTGACAAATTAACTTCGATTTCAGTTTCCTTTGTTTTTCTTGTTAATTCCGCAGTTCTCATCACTTCTGCTCCTTAAAATATTTTTTAATCAGTCTTATGACTTCTGCATTTTCGTAATTTCTTCCTGCTGTTATTCTCAGGTATTCTCCGAAGCATCTGACAACAACGGAGTTTTCCATAAGATATTCAAAAATCTTAACCGCTTTCTCTGATTTAAGATAAACGAAATTTGCTTCAGCAGCTATGATTTCAATTTCATCAGGGTTTGCTTTTTCAACAAGCTTCAACTCGCTGAAAAGTTCATCCCTTGAAGCATTTATTCTTGCAATACCTGCTTTGAGATATTCTTTGTCGGACAAGATTGCCTCACCGATTGCCTGTGTAACGGAGTTTACGTTGTACGGCGATTTTACAGCTTTCAATACTCTTGTAAGCTTCTCGTTTGCTATCGCAAAGCCTAATCTTATCGCCGCCATACCGACCGCTTTTGAGCAGGTTCTGAGAATAATCAGGTTATCATATTCCTCAACTTCCGCTAACAAGCTTTCCGTTGAAAAGTCCATATAAGCTTCGTCCAAAACAACCAGGGCATCAACACTTTCAATAAGCTTTCTGACTTCTTCTTTCTTTATTACCTTTGAAGTAGGATTGCAAGGGTTTGAGAATATCACTATTTTGACATCTTCAGCCTTTACTTTTGAAATGACCCCGTCGATATCTATTGTAAAATCGGGGTTCTTGGGGAGCTTTAAAATCTCACCCTCTGCAAGCTCTGCATAAAAAGCATACATCGAAAAATCCGGGGCAAGAGTCAAAACCTTATCACCCTTTTGCAAGAACGATGTCATTATAACGGATATAAGCTCATCTGAGCCGTTACCCGCAGTCACCAGCCCGGGCTTAACGGAATAACTGTCCGCAAAAGCCTGACACAATTCGGTTGCATTAGGGTCGGGGTAGCGGTTGAAGCTTACTTCCATAACCGCTTTTTCAATTTTTGCTCTCATTTCCTCTGACGGAGTTATAAAAGACTCGTTTGCATCAAGTCTGATTTTATAACTTCCGTTTATGGGTTCATAAGGTGTTAAGTCCCTGATTTTTTTATTAAGTTCGTATGCCATAATCTATCCTTTATAATCTTACTTTAATTGAATTTGCGTGAGCAGTTAAGCCCTCAGTTTCAGCAAGCTTTACTATGTCAGCACCCGCATCTCTTAATGCAGTTTGGGTGTAATAAATGAAGCTTGTCTTTTTGATAAAGCTGTCAACCGATAACGGGGAGAAGAATCTTGCAGTACCGCCCGTCGGTAAAACGTGGTTGGGACCTGCATAGTAGTCACCAAGCGGCTCGGGTGAATAATTTCCGAGGAAAATCGAGCCCGCATTGTCAAGCTTTCCGATAAACTCCATAGGATTCTTTGTGCAGACTTCAAGGTGCTCGGGTGCAACTGCGTTTGCATAGTCCACAACCTCTTTCATACTGTCAAACAATACGATTGCACCGAAGTCTTCGAGTGCTTGTTTTATTATATCTTTTCTTGAAAGTCTTTCGACCTGTTTGTAAAGCTCATCCTGTGTTGCTCTTGCAATATCCTCACTTGTTGTGAGAAGTACCGCAGATGCCTGACGGTCATGCTCTGCCTGTGACATCAGATCAGCCGCTATGTATTTGGGATTTGCAGTTTCATCGGCAATGATAAGGATTTCGCTCGGTCCTGCTATCATATCAATATCAACAACACCGAATAAAAGCTTCTTTGCCATTGCAACATAAATGTTACCGGGGCCGACGATTTTGTCAACCTTCGGTATCATCTTCGTACCGTAAGCAAGTGCAGCGATAGCCTGAGCACCGCCTACTAAGAAAACTCTGTCAACACCTGCAATCTTTGCCGCCGCAAGGATATCGGGATTAGCGGTTCCGTCTTTCTGCGGAGGTGTCACCATTATAATTTCTTTAACACCTGCGATTTTTGCAGGAATAGCGTTCATAAGAACAGATGACGGATAAGCTGCAGTACCGCCGGGTACATAGATACCGACTCTCTCAAGTCCTCTGATTCTCTGACCGAGGATTGTTCCGTCGGGTTTTGTATCTATTCTGCTCTGCTGTACCTGACGTTCGTGGAAATTTCTTATATTTTCAGCTGCTTTGTAAAGTGCATATACAAAAGATGTATCTCTGCTTCTGAAAGCATTTTCTATATCCGTCTGCGATACCTCAATATTAAGAGGTACTCTGCCGTCAAATCTGCGTGTATATTCCGCTACTGCTTCATCGCCGTTTGCACGGACATCAAAAAGTATGTCGCTTACTGCGGCAGTAACTTTATCACTTACCTCGTCACCTCTCTGACGAAGTTCATCTAAAAGCCTGAATTCAGCATTTGAATCAGCTATTGTAATCGGTATCATCAGCAAACCTCCTCTGCAAGATCAATGTCGTGCAGAAATTCTTCTATTTCTTCTTTTCTTAATTTCATTGAAGCTTTATTTACGATAACTCTTGCGGAAAGAGGTACGATGTCTTCAATAACCTCAAGACCGTTTTCTTTGAGTGTTGTTCCCGTTTCAACGATATCAACTATCGCATCTGCAAGACCCAATAACGGTGCAAGCTCAACTGAGCCTTCAATTTTGATAATCTGGACGTCCATATCTTTTTTCTCAAAAAACTCCGCGGCAACTGACGGATATTTTGTTGCGATTATTTTTTCGTTGCATCCGTCGTAGAATTTTTTTCCCTTTTGTACCGCTAAAGCAAAACGGCATTTACCGAAGCCTAAGTCGGTCATTTCATATACATCGGGGTTTTTCTCCATAATCGTATCCTTACCTACGATGCCGATATCACAAGTACCGTGCTCAACATAGGTAATAACATCCGCAGATTTAGCAAGGACCACCTCATAATTGTCAACAGGCAAAATGAGCTTGCGGCCTTTTGCTACAAGATTTGTGCAATCAAGACCTATCGTCTGAAAAAGTGTTACTGCTCTTTTTTCAAGTCTTCCTTTTGTTAATGCTATTCTTATCGGTCGCATATTCAGTCCTCCTTTTTATTTTTCGTTTATAATATCAATTTTCTTGATACCCATTTTTTCTGCATAAGCCTTTGCCTCTTCAAGAGTTTCAGCAACGCTGTATTCGCAGGTTACTCCTTTTTCTCTTAATTCCTTGGCATACGCAATACCTTTTGCTTCAAAACCTTCTTCCGAGAAAATAAGCACTTCGGGTGCTTCGACTTCTTCGACATCGCCTCTTTTGAGCATCGCCTTTGATAACGCATTGATGTCAACACCGAAGCCCGTTGCAGGCATATCTTTGCCGAATTCGCCGATGAGGTTATCGTATCTGCCGCCCGATAATGCGATAAGACCGGAGCCTTCTATATAACCTCTGAAAACTATGCCTGTGTAGTAATTATTTCTGTGAACAAGACTTAAATCTATATCAATTTTCTTATCAAGACCCAATGCCTTGAGAGAATTAAAAATTCTTCTTATGTATTCGATAGATGCCTTTGCTTCACTACCTGAATACAAAGCCAACGCTTCATCAAGCACTTCTTCGCCACCGAAAAGTCTCGGGATTCTTCTGATTGCCGAAATAACCTTACTGTCACCCATTTTATCAAGAATTTCATTGAGTGCTATGCAGTTTTTGGTTTCAATATATTCAGCGATAAGCTCCTTTGTTGCATCATCTGTATTGAGCTTGCCGATAAGCTCTCTGAAATATCCCGCATGACCGATTTCAATTCTGTAATCGGGTGCCTGACAGCTCTCAAGTGCATCAAAAGCCATTGTGAGAATTTCCATATCAGCTTTATATCCGCCTGCTCCGATAAGCTCGATACCGCTCTGTGAGGTTTCGTTGCTGTGACCCGAATAGGTCTTGCATCTTTTGAAAACCTGCTGAGTGTAATAAAGTCTTACGGGAGGCTCTGTATACTGCAATCTTGTTGCGGTAATTCTGGCAATCGGCAGAGTATTGTCTGCCCTCAGTGCCATAAGTCTTCCCCTTGAATCGGAAAGTACAAACAAATCCTCCTGCGAGATACCCGAGCTTTCTCTGTCATAAACATCAAAAAACTCAAGTGTCGGTGTTATTACCTTTTTATAGCCGCACGATTTGAATAAGTTTGCAAGTGCACTTTCAATCTTTCTTCGAGCCATACATTCGTCGAAAAGATAATCTTTTGTACCCTCGGGTGTTACTTTTGAAAATTTATTCATAATGACCTCCGTTGTGCTTTGCACTTTAGCGTGCTAATATGCTAACACACTAAAGTGTTTCTGTCAAGTGTTTCAGTAAAATATATTATCAGAAAAAAGAAATCTGTGTCGAATCGGGTAAATCGTTTAATGCTCCTGCATTTCTGAGTGCTGTTACAACCGCACTTGAAATAGATGCTCTGCGTTGCAAATCCTCAACGGAAATGTATTCACCCTCACCGTCATCTCTTGCCGCCTGCAAGGATTCTGCGGCAACCTCACCCGTGCCTTCAAGTGCACTGAAAGCAAGTCGGATTTTGCCGTCCTCGATCTTATAGACCTTTGCATCGGATTTATATAAATCTATCGGCAAAAATTCAACGCCTCTTGCCATCATTTCATTTACAACCTGCAATGCCGTAAACAAACCTTCATCCTTTGCGGTTGTCAGCTCTTTCGGCTTCATTGTGATTTCTTTCATCTTATTTCTTACAGCATCAATACCGCCGGAAATAATTGTTGCATTAAGGTCTCCGCCACGTACTGTCATAAATGCCGCATAGTACTCAAGCGGATGATAGATTTTGTACCATCCCAATCTCAAAGCCGCAATAACATATGCAGCCGCGTGAGCTTTAGGGAACATATATTTGATTTTAAGGCAGGATTCTATGTACCATTCGGGAACATTGTGTTTTCTCATCTCTGCCTTATGTTCATCTGTAAGTAATTTCGGAGCTTTACCTTTTCTGACGATTTCCATAATTTTAAATGCCATCGACGGGTCAACACCCTTATGCATAAGATAAACCATAATACTGTCACGTGTTCCGATAACATCGGAAATTGTGCAGGTTCCGTCGTGTATAAGCTCCTGTGCATTTCCGAGCCATACGTCCGTACCGTGTGAAAGACCCGATATCTGCAAAAGGTCGGAAAAGTTTTTAGGCTGTGCTTCAACAAGCATCTGTCTTACGAAAGGTGTACCCATTTCGGGGATTGACAAAGTACCTGTATTGCACGAAATTTCTTCCTCGGTCACTCCTAAAACCTCGGGACTTACTATCATCTGATATAATTTCGGGTCGCAGACATCTGCATCCATTACGGAGATACCCGTCAGATCCTCAAGGTATTTATAGAGTGTCGGAACATCGTGTCCGAGGTTATCAAGCTTCAGGATAGTATCGTGAAGTGCGTGGAAGTCGAAGTGTGTTGTTTTACCCTTGGTTGAGTCGTTTGCGGGATACTGTACCGGTGTGAAATCTTCCGCATCCCTGTCAGCAGGTACGATAACCATACCTCCGGGATGCTGACCGGTTGTTCTCTTAACACCGACACAACCCATAACAAGACGTTCTTCTTCGGCTTTATTTACGATTCTGCCTCTTTCATCAAGGTATTTCTTGACATATCCGTATGCGGTTTTATCGGCAACAGTTCCGATTGTACCCGCTTTGAAAACGTGCGATGTGCCGAAAAGTTCTTCTGTATATCTGTGTGCCCTTGACTGATATTCACCTGCAAAGTTCAAGTCGATATCGGGCTGTTTATCACCGTTAAAACCAAGGAAAGTTTCAAACGGAATATCGTGACCCTCACGAATCATCGGCTTACCGCAATTCGGGCAATCCTTAGGAGGCATATCATAGCCTGAGCCGTAACTGCCGTCCATAATAAATTCGCTGTGTTTACATTCTTTACAGAGGTAGTGCGGATACAGGGGATTAACCTCGGAAATACCTGCCGCATTGGCTACGAAAGATGAACCGACCGAACCTCTCGAGCCGACGTAATAACCGTGATCCTCGGAGTTTTTAACAAGCTTCTGTGCGATAACATACAAGACCGCAAATCCGTTTTTGATGATTGAAGTAAGCTCTTTTTCAAGTCGTTCATGAACATAATCGGGAAGCGGTTTACCGTACATAGCTTCCGTTCTTTCATAGCAGATACGTCTTAATTCTTCCTCTGCTCCGTCAATGTGCGGAGGATAGTTGCCGTCGGGAATAGGCTTGATGACTTCAACCATATCCGCAATTTTATTGGTGTTTTCAACAACAACCTCATAAGCGGTTTCTTCGCCGAGATATGCAAATTCATCGAGCATTTCCTGAGTCGTTCTCAGATAAAGCGGTGCCTGATTATCAGCATCGGTAAAGCCTTTTGATGCCATAAGTATCGCTCTGTAAACACTGTCGGTCGGGTCCATAAAATGAACGTCACCCGTTGCGACAACAAGCTTACCAAGCTTGTCCGCCATTGAAATTATTGATTTATTTATATTTTCAACCGCCGTCATATCAGGCAGTATTCCGTCACGAACAAGAAATTCATTGTTGCCGTTCGGCTGAATTTCAAGATAATCATAAAAATCGGCTATCTGCAATTGTTCTTCAACGGGTTTTCCGTCTAAAATTGCTCTGTATAATTCACCCGCTTCACAAGCACTGCCGACGATAATGCCCTCTCTGAGCTTTATGAGTTCAGACTTGGGGATTCTCGGATTTCTCTTGAAATATTCGATATTTGATAAGGATATAAGCTTATATAAGTTCTTAAGACCAACTAAATTTTTAGCCAGTAAAATTATATGATATGTTTTATTTTTAGCTTCGGGGTCATAGTCGGGTTTTGTGTCGTCAAGAAGATAACCTTCCATTCCGTAAATAACCTTGATGCCCGTATCCTGTGCTGCTCCCATAGCTTCGGGGAATGCCTGAACAACACCGTGGTCAGTTACCGCAATTGCAGTATGTCCCCATTTTGCCGCACGTTTTATAAGGTCGCCTGCCGATGCAATTCCGTCAAAGCTTGACATATTGGTATGCATATGAAGCTCGACTCTTTTTACCTCGGCATCGTCTGTTTTATCAATCTTATCAACGATTGATAATGCATTCGGCATAATGCAGTAATCTTTTATGTATTTATCAAAAACCAATGAACCTCTGATTAAAACAGTTTTGCCCTTGCTTACATTAGCGATTATTTCTTTCATATTTTCCTTGCGGTCAAACATCTTAACCGTGTATGAACCCGTAAGGTCGGTTATATTAAATGTAACCGCATAGCTTCTTCCGTCACGTGTTTCGTGCATATCGAAAGAAAACACATCGCCGTAAACCACGATATTACCGTCCATCTGCGAAACATCGGACATATTGACAGGTTTACTCTTGATCGGATTTCCGAGTATAACCTTCTGCGTTTCAAGACAAATCGGTAAATCGTCAAAGGTTCTCTTCTTTTTCTTTTTTGGTGGCTCGGGAGCTTCAACAATCTTGGGTGTAAACTCCTCCTGCATTTTTATAATTTCTTCGCTGTCCGGATTGACCTGAGTTTCACCCGTAAACTCAACATCAATCTTCTTTGAAAAGCTTTTTAAAATAAATCTGCTGATAAATTCTTCGCATTTCAATGAGCTTAAAATCTCACCGCCGCCGTGTGACAGACATATGCTCATTTTGTCAGCTTTTATCTCACAAACCGCATCATTCAGAAATCCGTTTGATGCAGGAATATTCTCTTTAAGTTCAGAGAATATATCGGGAATACATTTATCCGAAAAAGCAGATTCCGAAAACTCTGCGGTAAGATTTGTATTGTTAAGTTTTAAAACATCTGCTAAATCTGATTTTAATTTTTTGAGAACATTCTTCTTGACATAATCGGGGAAAAAGATATGCAAATCAAGACTTCTGTTATCAATATCAACAGAAGCTGATTTTATCTCGCCTTCTTTCAAGGCACTTTTCAGTTTTTCATCACCGATGTATTCACCGAAAGTTTCCAAAAATTTTGCCATTATATTTTCTCTATTTCCTTTAATAATTCTTCTAAAATTTTATCTTCCGAGACCTTTTTAATTATCTCGCCTTTTTTGAATATCAGACCGCAACCGTCACCGCCTGCAACTCCGATATCCGCTTCTCTTGCTTCGCCGGGGCCGTTTACCGCACAACCCATAACCGCAACTTTAATCGGTTTTCTGATGTTGCCTACCGCTTGTTCAACCTTGTCGGCAAGTCCTATTAAATCAATCTTTGTTCTGCCGCAGGTCGGACAGGATACCAACTGCACACAGTCATTTTTAAGTCCTGCCGCTTTAAGAATATCAAAGCCCGCATAAATTTCATTAACAGGGTCAGCCGTCAGAGAAACTCTGATCGTATCGCCTATTCCGTCAAGCAATAATGAGCCGATGCCCATACTTGATTTTATAATCCCCTGTTTATATGTACCTGCTTCGGTTACACCGATATGCAAGGGATAGTCACACATTTTTGCAACTGTTCTGTACGCATCAACAGTATTTTTTACGTCAGATGATTTTATTGAAATTACTATATTTTTAAAATCGCAAGCTTCTAAAAGCTCAACATTTTTCATCGCGGATTCCGCCATCGCTTCGGGTGTCGGTCCGCCGTATTTTTCTAAAAGTGATGCTTCAACAGAGCCTGAATTAACACCTATTCTTATCGGAATATTTTTACTGTTACAAGCATCTGCAACCGCCTTTACTCTGTCAGCCGAGCCTATGTTACCGGGGTTTATTCTGATTTTATCAACACCTGCATCAACACAAGCCAATGCAATTCTGTAATCAAAATGAATGTCCGCTACTATCGGAGTTTTAACTGATTCTTTAAGTTTTTCAATAAGCTTTACCGCTTCAAGATTCGGTACTGCTGCCCTAATTATATCGCAACCTGCAGCTTCCAAAGCCTGAGCTTGTTTTATGCTGTTTTCAATATCGCTTGCGGGGGTGTTAAGCATAGACTGCACGGAAATCGGTGCATCTCCGCCAATTGCAATATCACCTACAAAAACTTTTCTTGTTATTCTGCGATTGCTCATTGTTTTCTCCTTGCTTGATTTTATTTAGTTTGAGGTAAAATTGTTCACGGTGCTGTTTTGAGTGAGGGTGCTGTACGGGATGTGTACCGCCCCGAACGATAAATAGTGCTGTGGGCAATTTTAGCCAAACTCAACCTTTAATCAGCTTCCATATATCACTGAACGATATCACTGCCATAAACAGCAACAAAAGCACCATGCCTGCCGCATGAATCCAACGCTCATACTTGGGATTTATCGGTCTTCTGATTATTATTTCTATAAACATAAAGAAGAGTCTGCCGCCATCGAGTGCAGGAATGGGTAAAAGGTTGAACAAACCGATGTTTACGGTTATAAGTGCCATTATCATAAATAACGGTGTCAGATCGGTTTTTGCCGCTTCCTGTGCAGCCGATGCTATAAAGTCCATTGTACCTATCGGACCGGACAAATCGCTGAGCCCGTACTGTCCGGTTATCAGATCAAACAAGCTCAACCACACCATTCTTCCGAGTGATACAGTCGTCAGGAATCCGTATTTCAGAGTATTTAAAAATCCGGGTTCTTCACCGTAGATTATAAAATCGAAAACAATTGAAATCTTATCGGGGTCTTCTTTGTTTTCTGTTGTCTGGAATTTAACATTTTTAAGTTCTTTTTTCTCGCCGTCTCGTTCAATAACAAAATCAAGAACACCGTCTTCATCACGTGTCATAAGAAAGCTTAAATCGTAGTGTGACAAAGCTTTTTTGCCGTTGATTTCAACTATTCTGTCACCCGGTTTAAACGTTTCTTTCAAAACAGAATTTTCGTCAAAACCTGCAATGGTCGTTGTGCCTATAAGATTCTGTGTTGCCATCAGTATTGTTACGACAAGAAAACCTAAAATCAGGTTCATCGTTGCACCTGCAGCAACAATTATAAAACGCTGCCAGACTTTCTTTTTGCCGAAAGCTCTGTCGTCGTCACTTTCTTCGTCCTCACCCTCCATACTGACATAACCGCCTATGGGGAAAAGTCGGAGCGAGTATTTTGTTTCCTTTTTGCCGAAGCTGAAAATCTTCGGTCCCATGCCCATTGAAAACTCATTGACCTTTACTTTAAAAAGCTTTGCAAAAATAAAGTGTCCGAGTTCATGTATAAAAATTATTATTCCGAAGAAAAGTATTGCGAGCAAAATCGGCCAGGCCTTTGACCATAACGCTGCTAAATCCATTGCTAATAAATTCATAATCTAACTATACCGAAGCGGTAACAAACTCCTTTGTTTCTTTGTCTTTTTCCAAGACATCTGTTAAAGTGTATTCTTCTTTTGAATTAATATTCTCAAGTGCCGATGCAACCAAATCTGCAATCTCTAAAAACTTGATTTTGCCCTGTCTGAAAAGCTCGTTGGCCTTTTCGTTTGCAGAATTTGCGATTGCGGGATAGAGACCGCCTTTTTCAATCGCTCTCTTGCAGAGATTGATTGCCGAGAACGTCTCATAATCGGGTTTTTCAAATGTGAGTGTCGCATAATCTTCGAGATGCAACTGCTTCGCAGGCGAGTTGTATCTGTCGGGATAAGTCAACGCATACTGAATCGGTACTCTCATATCGGGTACACCCAACTGTGCCATAACAGAATGGTCATCATATTCGACTAACGAATGTACTACACTCTGCCTGTGAACAAGTATATCAATATCTGACGGTTTTACGGAGAAAAGCCATACTGCCTCAATCAGCTCAAGACCTTTGTTCATCATTGTAGCTGAGTCGATGGTTATTTTTGCACCCATACTCCAATTAGGATGAGCCAGAGCCTGTTCAACCGTTACATCCTTTAAATCATCAATTGTTTTTCCGAAGAAAGGACCGCCCGATGCGGTTAATATAAGTCTTTTAACCTGACTGTGCTTATTCCCCTGAAGCGACTGGAATATCGCAGAATGTTCGCTGTCGACAGGTAAAATCCTGACATTCTTTTTCTTTGCGGTATCCGTTACCAGACGACCGCCTGCAACAAGTGTTTCCTTGTTCGCAAGGGCAATTTCCGTACCCTCATTTATTGCCGTCAGAGTCGGTTCAAGACCTGCCATACCGACGATACTGTTAAGCAGAGTATCGGTTTCCATTGCGGCACATTCGCACACACCGCTGACACCCGCAAGTACTTTTGTGTCGGTATCTTTGATTCTTATTTTCAAATCCTCCGCCGCTTTTTCGTTGACAAGAGCGACTTTTTTCGGATGAAATTCTCTGATTTGTTTTTCGATTATATCCACACTTGAATTTGCAGTAAGTGCGGTTATTTCATAACCGTGTAACCTTGCAACATCAAGTGCCTGTTCTCCTATTGAACCGGTCGAACCGAGAATAGATATTTTTTTCATAATATACCTCTTATACAAACTCTTTGAATTTGCACAACATTATATTGGGAGAGAGAAGCTCTCCCTTAATTCTGCACCTTGAATTCTGCATTCACAGAATCGCAGAACTTACTTTAAAAAGCTCAGTATAAAATAAAGTGTCGGCAAGGTAAATAAGCAACTGTCAAATCTGTCCATAACTCCGCCGTGACCGGGCATAATTTTGCCGAAATCCTTTGCGCCGTAATTCCTTTTGATAACCGATGCAGAAAGGTCTCCGAGCATACTGATTACAGAAAGTGCGATTGAAACGGGGATTACAAACCATACTGAAACAGGATTGCTTTCAAACACAAACTGATTAAAGATTATTACAAGCACGGTATTAAGTATTGCCGCACCGACTACACCGCCGATTGCACCTTCAACACTTTTTTTCGGGCTGATTTTCGGTGACATTTTATGCTTGCCGAATTTGCTTCCGACGAAGTATGCAAATGTATCCGTAAGCCAAGCACAACAGAGTGCAAATATGATAAAGAAAAGTGAGTGTGCCGATGTGTAAGCAGTTGCCGTTTCGTGGAAATCACGGAGCATAACCAAAACAGAAAATGAAAACGGAACTGTTATTGATGCAAAAAATGAAATTGCCACGTGTTCAAATTTTGTTTTTTCGTACTGTGCAAGCATCAGTATAAGTATTGCCAATGTGTAGACAATCAAAACAGATGAAAAGGGAATGTTGAATCTGTTTAATAAATCATAGTCAATAACTAACGGGGTTGCCGCCGCAAAAATACATGACAACGCACGGATAATTTTATTTTCGACTTTTGCCACACCTGTGATTTCGTGTACCGCTATAAGTGCAAGAAGTGCTACTGCAATGCTGAAAACGGGTGTATTCATCAAAAACATCAACCCTACAAGCAAAACAACGCCTACTACACCTGAAATAATTCTGGTTTTCATACGCTTCCTCTTTCTGTCATTTTGTTGCGATAGCCGTCGGCAATCGAATACAGAATAAAGCTCGATTACTGACGGCTATAGTGAGATGCATTGCACCTCGCCATTTTGTAATTAAATTCCGCCGAAACGACGGTTTCTCTTTTCGTAATCACGAAGAACAGAAATCAAGTGTTCTTCCGTAAAATCCGGCCACAGCACATCCGAATACCAGAATTCGGAATAAGCAGCCTGCCATATCATAAAGTTTGAAAGTCGGTATTCACCGCTGGGTCTTATGATAATATCCGGGTCGGGCTGATTTGCAGTATAAAGGTTCGATGAAATCATCTCCTCATCAATATCCTCTGCTGACAACTCGCCGCTTGCTACCTTTTTACTTATCTTTTTAACGGCATTTACAAGCTCTGATCTGCCTCCGTAGTTGATTGCAAGATTAACCACGGTTTTATTTTTATCATCGGAGTTTTTTTCAAGCTGATCCATGAGAATCTGAATGTCCTCAGGGATACCCTCTCTTATGCCGATAAATCTCATTCTGAGCTGCTTCTGTCTGTTTTCTTCCTGCCTTTCCTCCGCTTCGCCGAGATAATCTCTGAAGATGTCCATTATAACGGACACCTCCTCAGGCGGTCTTTTCCAATTTTCCGTTGAAAAAGCATAGAAGGTCAGATACTTGATTCCGATATCTGCAGCATACTCGCATATGCGTTTGAATACCTTTGCACCCTCTTTATGACCTTCGGTGCGTTTTAAACCTCTCTGCTTTGCCCAACGTCCGTTACCGTCCATTATTATCCCGATATGTTCGGGCAAGACATCAAATTTCGGTATATCAGACATAAATCAGATCTCCATAATCTCTTTTTCTTTGTCTGCGCAAATCTTTTCAACATCCTTGATTTTTTCATCAGTAATGTCCTGGATTTTCTTTTCGCCGTTTTTGAGGTCGTCTTCTGTGATTTCAGAAGCTTTTTCCATTTTCTTCAAAGCTTCAATGCTGTCACGTCTTGTACTTCTGATTGATACCTTTGAATCTTCTGCGGTCTTTTTAACCTGCTTAACAAGTTCCTTACGTCTTTCTTCTGTAAGTGCAGGGAAAGTAAGACGGATAATTCTGCCGTCATTCTGCGGATTAATTCCGAGTTCTGATGTCTGAATAGCCTTTTCAATTGCATTAAGTGTGGAAACATCCCACGGCTGAATTGTAAGCACTCTTGCTTCTGCTACGGAAACTGCTGCCATCTGGTTGATGGGTGTGGGTACTCCGTAATAGTCAACCTTGATCTTGTCAAGAACTGCTGCAGTTGCACGACCAGCTCTTACAGATGCATATTCATTTTTTAACGCGTTGATGGTTTTATCCATTCTTTCTTTTGTTGTTGCAAATACTTTTTCCATTATAAATCCCTCCTGATTATTTTACCAATGTACCAATCTGACCGCCGCAAACTGCTGTAACAATGTTTGCAGGATTTTCAAGATTGAACACGAGAATTTTTATGCCGTTATCTCTGCAGAGTGAAGCTGCAGTAGAGTCCATAACTTTAAGGCCTTTTGCCAAAACCTCGGTATGAGATAATACATCATACTTAACAGCATCATCAAACTTGTTGGGGTCTTTGTCGTAAACACCGTCAACGTTGGTTGCCTTGAAGATGATGTCAGCATCAATTTCAGCTGCTCTCAAAGCTGCTGCCGTATCGGTTGTGAAGAACGGATTACCTGTTCCGCAACCAAAGATAACAACTCTGCCCTTTTCGAGGTGTCTTACAGCTCTGTTTCTTATGTAAGGTTCTGCAATCTGCTTCATATCAATCGCTGTCTGAACTCTTACTTCAACATCCAACTGCTCCAATGCATCAGCAAGTGCCAAAGCATTGATTGTTGTTGCGAGCATACCCATATGATCAGCACGTGTTTTGTCCATACCTTCACTTGTTCTGCCTCGCCAGAAGTTGCCTCCGCCGACTACAAGTCC
Source organism: Oscillospiraceae bacterium (assembly GCA_015066015.1). Lineage (GTDB taxonomy): Bacteria > Bacillota > Clostridia > Oscillospirales > Acutalibacteraceae > UBA6857. Next base: position 22,964 of record SVPE01000018.1, on the reverse strand, counting down.
GACCTCAACACCCAAATCAACACACTCCTTGACTTTGGAGCAAATGCTGTTTACGGTTTCAAGATTGATGCCGTGACCCTGTGCACCCGCCAAGACCTCACCGCTGAGCTTGAGAAGTATTCTTTTATAAATAGGTTCCATAACTTTAACAACTTCCTTTCACGACTATATTCAGTTTCAAAAAGCTAAACTTTTTCATATAATATTTTACTTTATTCTTGTCATTATGTAAAGTATAATTTTATAAATTAATGAGATTTTTTTAATAAAAATCAAAACAAGCACCGAAACCGATGCTTGTCTGAAAAAATTATCTTCTTGTAAGTCTTGTCCCTGCTTTGTAAGAGCTGAGAGTTTTGCGGTCTTAGTACACCGACAAAAAGCTCCGTCCGTTGTCACAATACCATTTACTCTGCTTTTTCTGTCGAAACTGTAATTTCCCACTCTGCCGTGTTGCCGCTGAATCTGCCCTTGTTTTCCGTTACAATAAGTGATGTTGTTGTAGCTTCTTTACTCTCTAAATTCAATATGATTTCTTTTGTTGCAATATCAGGTAGTGAGTCATCACTTTCTTCTACGTAGATTTTAAAATTAACTTCGGAAATATCTTTGGAAATACTGATTTTGTCACCGTTTTTTATTTGCTGATCGTTAATTGAGAAAATTTGCACCCAATCTTTTCCTACGGAATTGTTTGATATACAATTTGCAGAAATATTTATTTTGTATAAATTACAATCCGTATCTGTATCTGATTTTACACTCACACGATTTGATGTTGATGAAGCTGTTGTATCTGTAATCTCAACGACCTCATCAGGAATGAAAAAATATGTAAAAAGCATCACGAAAATCAGAAATAAAACAGGTGGAAAAAAACGTCGCATAAATACCTCCGCAAAATTAAAAAGCACACTCCGAGGAGTGTGCCGAAAAAGTGTTAGTCCTCGTAAGTTAATTTTGCAGTACTAACTTCCAACTCAACAAACAGAGAATAAGAGGAAACACCTTTTACCAAGGTATTTTCTCTGCTTGTCGATTACTTTATGAAATTAGTACTGCAAGAACATTTTACCACATGCCAAAATAAATGTAAAGCAGTAAATAAAAAAAGCACACTCACGAGGAGTGTGCCGAAAAAGTGTTATCCTCGTAGTCAATTGCAACACCAACTATCACGCACAAAAACGCAGAAAAGAGGCAACACCTTTTACCAAGGTATTGTCTGCGTTTCCGTGCTTCGATATTAAATTGGTGTTGCGAGAACATTTTACCACACCGAAAACAAAAAATCAACCTCATTAAATGAGATTGCTTTATTATAACCAATTTTGAATTATAACGGATGAGGGCATCGTCCACACGACGTTCTGCGTTCTGCACTTTGCATTTTGCATTAAAAAAGCTCCTTTTTCAAGGAGCTTTTTTGTTATATCATTTCCAACATTCTGCGGAGGTTCTGATAACCGATTTTTACGCCGTCGAGAGGATTTTCCATACCCTCGAATTCGATGCTTACATAGCCGTCATATTCAGCTTTTTTCAAAGCTCGGAGGCACTGAAGAACAGGCACATCACCGTGACCGACTATTGAACCGCGGATATAAGTACCGCCTCTTGTCATCATAAAGCCCATGCCGGGGTCGATGGAATTAGCAGGTTTTATATGGAAATCCTTTGCGTGAACATGGAAAGCATACGGAGCAGTTTGACCGACAGCCTTAATCGGGTCATCGTCTGCACAAAGGAAGTTACCCATATCAACTAAGAGTCCGAAATTATCGTGAGCAACCGTGTTGACCAGCTTTTCAACTCTGTCCGCATCCTGAGCAAAATAGCCGTGGTTTTCAACCATTGTCCTGATTCCCTTACTTTCTGCGTATTCAGTTACCTTACGGCAACAATCAGCAAGGTTTGGAAGAACATTATCAAAGCCCTTGTATGTGCGTTCAGCCTTTGATTTAAAGCCTCTCGTTACGTCGTGTCGCATACCCTGAATACCGAGAATCTCTGCCGTATCAACCATTTCTATAACACGTTCAAGTTCTTTTTCAATATCACCGTCAGAGCCTGTGATGAAATCAGCACCGACTGTGTAGTTGCAGACAGGTAAATCATATTTGTCAGCTTCTTCTCTGAAAAGCTGAGCTGTTTCGTTTACCGTAAGTCCGTCAACAGCGTGAATTTCAGTAGTTTCGATAGCATCAAAGCCGATGTCTTTGGCAATTTTTATCAAATCACGGTGAGTATATTCACCGCTGTCAACAAGTCTGTGAAGACTGTATGTAGATACTGCAAGTTTCATTGTCCTCACTCCTTATAAAGCAGCCATTGTGTCGTTGAGGAATGTAACTGCTTTTCTGATGTCAGCTTCGGGGTTTTCGCCGACTTCTCTTTCGATTGTAAGGAAGCCCTTGTAGCCGATATCGTTGAGTGCTGTGAGATATTCATTCCAGTTAACCTGACCTTCACCAAGCGGTACTTCGATGAAAGAGGGGTCTGATTCTACCAACTCTTTTGCAACGCCATAGATGAAATCGGGGTTCTTATAATAAAGATTCTTACCGTCTTTTGCGTGGGTATGAACGATATAATCCTTGAGGTTATGTACTGCTTTTGCAGGGTCATCACCTGTAACCATAACAAGGTTTGCAGGGTCAAGGTTAACGCTTACACCGCGGGACTCGAGGCTGTCAAGGAACATTTTGAGTGTTGCAGATGTTTCGGGACCTGTTTCAACTGCGAAATGAGCCTCTATGCTGTCAGCATATTCAGCGAGCTGACGGCAAGCATCCTGCATAATTTTAAATCTTTCAACTGTGGGGTCTTCGGGAACAACACCGATATGAGTTGTAACAACGTCTGTACCCAATTCCTTTGCAAGGTCGAGAATTCTCTTTGAACGCTCGATTTTTTCGGGGTTAATATCAGCGTGCATAAATCCGCCGCCACCGAGGTCGCCGCAGAGAGCTGAAATCACAAGACCGTTATCATCAACTAACTTCTTGAACTCGGAACGTTTTGCACCAACAAGTTCTTCAGGAGACATTTCGCCTTTTGTAGCATAAACCTGAATACCTTTAGCACCGACTTCAGCAGCTTTTTTAACTGAAGTGGGGATATCCGTTCTGAATGAATTAATGATTACGCCTATAGGGAAATTTAACATAACTAACACCTCGTTTAACTTATTGGGTTAAATATAACCGATATTTTTTCAAAAGTCAATAAAATAACAGATATTCTTCCGAAAAATCAATAAATATTAAAAAACAGTAATAAAACAGTTGCAGTTTTGCATTTATATATGGTATAATAACTATTGAACTTTTAAATACGGAGGTATTTTGTAATGGAAGTAAAGATTTTTAACAATGAACAGGAAATCGGCGAAGCAATGGGTCAGGTACTCGTTGACTATGCAAAGGCTAATCCGAAGGCAGTTATGGGTTTTGCAACAGGTATGTCACCCGTTCCGACTTATAACAAAATGGTAAGCGAATACGAAAAAGGTAACGTATCTTTCAAAGATGTTACAACATTCAACCTTGACGAATACTGTGATCTTCCCAAAGAAGACAAAAACAGCTTCTATATGTTTATGGTTGACAACCTTTTCGGCAGAGCAGATTTTTCTGACGACAATATAAACTTCCTTGACGGTAATGTTGAGGATCCCGAAGCTGAAAGTGCTCGTTATGCAGAAGCAATCAAGAACGCAGGCGGAATTGATATTCAGATTTTAGGTATCGGCACAAACGGCCATATCGGTTTCAATGAACCCGCTGACGAGTTCACAGATGAAGCTTTCAAAGTAAAGCTTACAGAAAGCACAATCGCATCAAATCAGAAGTTCTTCGGCGATGTTCCGATGCCGAGATATGCTATGACAATGGGTATCGGCAGCATTATGAGAGCAAAGAAAATTGTTTTCGTTGCAACAGGCGAAGGCAAGGCAGATGCAGTTAAGGGTATGATCGAAGGCGAAGTTACTCCCAAATGCCCCGCTTCAATCCTTCAGCAGCATGATGATGTAACAATCTTCATCGACAAAGCAGCTGCTTCAAAGCTTTCTAAATAATAGCGATTAATAATTAAACCGTCGGAAATCCCGACGGTTTTTTGTTTTGTTCTGACTTATTTCTTTAAAAATGAGAACAGACCTTTCTTTTCATAAGGTTCTCTTGAGATGCTCTTGAGGTCATAACCCGTTTCAGCCACGAGCTCTTTGATTTTTGCATCTTCGATATCATTTTCTGCAATTATTACAGTTTCCTTGTCTTTGTGTGATGAGGTAACTTTTTTTACGTCAAACGCCTTACGTACAGCATCATTCATATGAGCCTCGCACATATTGCAAGCCATTCCCTCGATATTCAATATAATTTTAACCATTTTAAACCCTCTTTTCATTCAGTTAGATAAGTCTAACTTTATTATATCACACAATTTTCTTTTGTCAACATCTCAAACGAAAAGAGAAAACACCTTCCGATTTCTTTCGGAGAGGTGCTTTCCCTTTTGGAATTTTAAAATCACTTGTAAGCTATTATAATAAACATTCCCATACATCTACGGGGATTTCAAGTGCTCCGCTCGGGATTTTATACTCATCTGACTCGAATGATCCCAGTGTTTTCGTTTCTTCAATCAATATACTTTCATCGCCGTTTTTCATTTCAAAGCATCCGGGTCTTCCGTGATTGTAATAGAAAACAGTTTCAGCGTTTTCACCTTTTGCCGCAAAGTGTTCGGCAACATACTCTGTACCGTTAATCACGGCTTTATCGGTGTATTTATACGTAAGATTATCAAGATAGATATTTTCAAAAGGTGTTTTATCATAAACTACATAATAATCTTTTGAAGTATAGAAATGTTTGATCGGGAGTCCGAGCTCCTTAGCTTCTGCAAGCGTAAATATATCCGCCAATCTGAGACCGTAGATAACCAGAATTGTACCTTTGGGACCGTATATGATTTTTGAAGTTTGATTATCCACATTATATTGATACATATAACTCTGTGACGGTGTCATAGCAAGTTGAACACTCATCTTATAACTTCCGGAACCGTCTTTGACATATGTATATCCGTTTATTGCATATGTACCGTCATACATAAAAGCTTTGAAACGCTCCGTATAATTTTCAGGCTTGCCTTTTTCAGTTACCAAGACCTGACAGTATGCAACTGCACCGCTGCCGTCTGTCGCTTTGCATACGATTTTTGCAGTACCCGCAGAAACTGCGGTCAGTTTACCTGTTGACGATACTGTTGCTACCTGAGGGTTGAGTGATTCCCATTTGAGCTTTTGGTTTGTTGCGTTTGAGGGCTCTACCGTCGGCTTGAAAGATCCGGTCTTGCCTGCTTCCCATACGATTACTTTTGCATTGAGTCTGACACTTGTAACCTTAACCGCTTTTACGGTTACTTTGCAGGTTGCATACTTTCCGCTTCCGTCGGTTGCTTTGCAGGTGATTGTTGTTGTGCCTGCACCGACTGCAGTAAGTTTACCGCTTGATGAAACAGTTGCAACTTTGGGATTTGATGAAGTCCATGTAAGCTTCTTGTTAGTTGCATTTGAGGGCGAAACTGTTGCTTTAAAGCTTGCACTCTTACCTACAGGCCAGTTGATTGTCTTTGCATTGAGTGCAACTCCCGTAACCTTGACCGCTTTCACCGTTACCTTGCAGGTTGCATACTTACCGCTTCCGTCGGTTGCTTTGCAGGTGATTGTTGTTGTACCTGCACCGACTGCAGTAAGTTTACCGGTCGATGAAACAGTTGCAACCTTGGGATTCGATGATGTCCAGGAAAGCTTTTTGTTTGCCGCATTTGAGGGCGAAACTGTCGCTTTAAAGCTTGCACTCTTACCTACAGGCCAATTGATAGTCTTGCAATTGAGCTTTACGTCCGAAACAAGCTTACCGACGGTTACTGTACAGGTTGCATATTTACCGCTACCGTCTGTTGCTTTGCAGGTAATTGTTGTTGTACCGACACCGACTGCCGTAAGCTTACCTGTTGAAGAAACAGTTGCAACCCCGGGGTTGGAAGACGACCACGAAAGCTTCTTTTTCATTGCATCCGAGGGAGAAACCGTTGCTTTAAAGCTTGCACTCTTGCCTACCGGCCAGTTGATTGTCTTGCAGTTTAGTTTTACACTTGTAACGGGTTTCCCGACTGTTACTGTACATCCTGCTTTTAATTCACTGCCATCTGTGGTTTTGCAAATTATTGTCGCAGTACCCACACCGACAGCGGTGAGTTTACCGTTTGAATTTACTGTTGCCACTTTTTTGTTGGATGATGTCCAGGTAAGCTTTTGACCTGCAGCTGATTCGGGTATGACTGTGGCCTTAAAATGACCGTTCATACCCACAGTCCAATTGATTTCTCTTGTGTTGAGGTGTAATTCCGAAGCAATATCTTTAACAGTTATTTCGCAGCTTCCGGACTTTCCGCTTCCATCCTTTGCCGTACAGATTAACGTCGTAGTACCGACGCTTAATGCTTTAACTTCACCGAATGAATTTACCGATGCAACCTCGGGATTGGATGATTCCCATGTCACCGACCTGTTGTGAGCATTATAGGGTAAAACAGTCACATAAAATCTTTGAAGTCTGCCTACACCCAAAATTGTGGGTGCATCATCAAACGTTATTTCCGAAACATACGGCCCGACTGTTACCACACATTTTTCTTTAAGATTACCTATGGTTCCGTCAGTCGTACTGCAAGTGATTATTGCTACACCGTTTCCTACTGAAGTAAGCTTGCCGTTTTCGTCAATTGTTGCTACTTTGGGATTATCGGTTTCCCATTTGATTTCCTGCGAAGCTTCTGCAGGCAAAATTGTAGCTTTAAAATTACCACTTTTGCCGATAGGCCATCTGATGCTTGTTGCGTTAAGATTAACGCTTGTTGCAAGTATCTTATCCGTCAGCTCACATTTAATATCATTTTCAGCTGCATACTTTGCCGCCGTTGTTTCGGGCTGACATACGATTGTTACCTGCGGATGATTAGCACCTTCAACTATTTCCTCGCCGTATTCAAAAACATCATTACCGATGGTTGTAACAGAAGTCGGGATATTTATTCTTTCAATTCCCATACACCAAGCGAATGCATAAAACTCAATCGTTTCGAGCCCTTCGTTAAGTTTTACATTTTTCAATCCGCAAAAGAAAAATGCACCTGAAGAGATTGTTTTTACACTTGCGGGAATTTCGATTGTTTCGAGAGCTTTACACTCTGAGAACATATCTTTTGAAATAACTTCAAGGTTCTCGGACAATGTCACATTTTTTAAAGATTCGCATCTTGCAAAAGACGATTCGCCAACGGTTGTTACATTATCCGACATTACGACTGTTTCAAGGTTTTTCGCACCTTCAAAGGCCGATTTTCCTATTGTTGTAACGCTTTCGGGAATTGTGTATTCCTTGTCTGCTTTCTTTTTCGGATAGGAAATCAGCGTTGTCATATCCTCCGTAAACAAAACATTGTCAAGCAGAGTAAAGTTCTGATTATCCTCAGAAACAACTGCTTCAGCATACCTGAAAGGATTTCCTTCAATTTCTTTAATATCACCAGGAATTGTAACACGTTCTGAACCGAAATCGAAACTTTCACCAATCCCTACAACAGGATATCCGTCGACTGTTTCAGGTATTATAAAATTCTCTGTATACACAAAGTCATCATCATGTACATTGTGAAAAACCAACGTCGCATTTCCGTCTTTAAGAGTATAGCTATACAAGCCATCGGTTGATGTTATCCAGTCTGAATATTCTGCACCAGCCATACTTACAGGAAGTGTCAGTAAAACCAACACTATCGCTAAAAGAATTGATAAAAACTTTTTCATAATCTATCCTCCCTTGAAATCAATATTTCTACTTTGGCTTTCAATTTGATTATAGCATATCAAGCCTGAAATTCAAGTAAATTTGCATTAATCGCTATTACGGACGTTTTCAGGTTTATTACTTCACAGTAAATCAGTCTAAATTCAACAAGTTCTCCTGATAAGACGCTAACGCACTTCCAACCAAATATGTTTTCGTAGTTTTGATTGCCCCTTCCGAATAAGTACCATTATATCCGAAAAACAGTACTTGCTGATGTTCTCCGCTTACAATTATGCCATAAGTTTATCAAAATCCACTAATTTTGAAAGAATCGCAATTTTTTTATCCGCTTCGTCTTCAAAATCTATTTCAAATGAATAGGGCGTGATTTCTGTAACATTGTATTGATAATGATAATCAGAAAACTCTTCCGGATATATATACTCATGCTCCAAACGACGTGCATCATCAAACTCGAGCAAATAAGATATACCGCTTTCTGTATCAATGTAGGTGATATCCTTCAATGTCGTATTATATACAAATCTGTAAATTATTTCATCGCCCGTTACAGTTTTAAAGTGTTCTTTGGTATATTTGAAATTCCCAACTTGTTCAGTTGTTGTTTTTATGTATGTGTGGTTACAAAGCACATTCGTAAAATCATAGTGCTCATCATTAACTATCCAATGATAGTCATTGTATCTGCTATACAATAAATTTGATAATCCCAACAACTGAGCCTCTTCTTTGGTTATATGATCAGAAAACTTCAAGTCTCTCAATTTAATTCTTATACCTTCATTAGAAAATACTTTTTCAAATCCGAGACCTTTTTCATAATACGATAATATAACCGCGTTTTGTTCTCTGAATCTTCTGATATAAACACGCTCGGTTTTACTCTCACCGTTTTCATCAATATAAGTACAATTTCCGTTAATCTCATATCGAGCGTCTCTCATATATGTCTTATAAAAATCGGTATATCCGACACACTCGCCCGCTTTTGATACAAAAACTTCGCAGGTTCGTCTTAAATTGCTTCCGTCTGTTGTTTCGCAGACTATGGTTGCTGTGCCCGGAGCAACTGCGGTAAGCTTTCCGTTTGCATCAACAGTTGCAACAGCGGGATTTTCAGAAGTCCACTTCAAGCTTTCTTTAGGTGCGTTTTTCGGAGTTACGTATGGTTTAAAGTGCCCTGATTTTCCGACTTCCCACTGAATAAAGTTTGTATTTAACGCAAGAGCTCGGATAGCATTGCTTACCTTGAGAGTGCATGTTTCGATTATAATACCTCTGTCCTTTGCCTTGCAAGTGATAAGAGTTTCACCCTCTTTGTGTGCGGTTAATTTACCGCTTGTATTGAAAGAAGCAACAGCAGGATCAGATGATGTCCACTCAAGAGTTTTGTTTATCGCATCGAACGGCTGAATATTCGTCTTTAATATCCCGGTTCTGCCTACTTCCCAAACAAGATCTTTTTTGTCTAATCCGATACTTTTTACAGGTAAGCCCACTGTGACCTTACAGCTTACAGAAAGTCCGTTGCTGTATACTGCCTTGCAGGTAATTATTGCAGTACCTATACCTACTGCCGTAAGCTTGCCCTTACTGTCTACCTTTGCTACCTCTGTATTGGACGATGTCCATTTGAGCGTTTTGTCTGCACTTGCAGGCAAAACAGTTGCTTTAAAGCTCGCACTTTTACCAACAGGCCACTTGATTGTTGCACAGTTAAGTTTAAGGCTTGTTACACCTTTTCCGACAGTAACCTTGCACGTTGCTTTCAAATTACTTCCGTCTGTTGCTTTGCAGGTAATTGTGGTTGTACCTACTGCTTTTGCGGTAAGCTTGCCTGCCGACGATACTGTCGCTACCTTGGGATTTGATGATGTCCAGAAAAGCTTTTTGCTTGCAAATTTTGTCGGTGTAACGGTGGGCTTGAAATTACCTGACTTTCCAATCGGCCAGTTTATTGTTGATGCATTAAGTTTTAAATATGCCGTCATATTTTTAACCGTAACTTTGCAAGTTGCATATTTGCCGCTTCCGTCAGTTGCCCTGCAAGTTATTGTTGCAGTACCCACTCCGACTGCAGTAATCTTTCCCATTGCAGATATTTTTGCAACTTTCGGATTTGATGACGACCAGGAAAGTGCTTTGTTATGTGCATTTTTCGGCAAAACTGTAGCTGTGAAAGTACCGCTTCTTCCGATACCCCACGTGAGTGCCGACACATTCAGCTTTACGGAAGAAACAAGAATCTTTTTGACGTTTACCTTGCAAGTTGCTTTAAAGTTAGTACCGTCTATCGTTTCACAAGTGATAATACAATTGCCGCCTTTTACTGCGGTAAGTTTACCGTTATTATCCACAGTTGCAACATTGGGATTTGATGATTTCCATTTCAGTTTTTTCACCGCACCCGCAGGAGAAATCTGCGGTTTGAAATAACCTGATTTACCCTCTTCCCAATTTATTGTCTTTGCATTAAGAACAAGTCCTTTTGTCTTTGTTGAAGGAAGATCCGTAAATTTATAATTGATGTCATAATTCAATGCAAAGTTAGCCGCCGCTGATTTATAAGAACAAACAAAAACAAGATCTTCTTGAATATGAGCAAAAGCCCATCTGTCAATATCCGTTACGGAATCGGGAATTGTGATTTCTTTAAGCTTGTAAGAATGTCCGAATGCGTAACTGCCTATTGAGCGAAGATTTTCGCCTAAAGTAATTTTTGAAATTGAACTGTAATCGAAAGCCCTTTCTCCGATTTCGGTCACAGTATCGGGAATTCTTATGTTTTTGAGAGAATAACAATTATAAAACGTCTCTTTCGGAATTTTTGTAAGTCCTTCAGGAAGTGTAATTGTGCTTATATTTGAATTATTAAACACTCCTTCTCCGAAACAAGTAACACCTTCGGGAATTTCGATTTTGCTTAACATTCCTGTAGATGCAAATGCTCTATCACCAATTTTTGTTACCGTTTTCGGTATCTCCACGTTCATAAGCTGACTGCAACCGAAAAACAGATTGGGTGGTATCTCTGTCAAATCGGACGGAAGCACAACCACTTCAATGTCTGTATTTGCAAAGACACCCTCTCCCAATGTTACGCCATCGGGAATCACAAGCTCCAACGTTGAAAATCTACGACCCGCAAACGCTCCTGCACCAATTCGCTCCAATGTTTTCGGGAAATCAAAATAACTCAAACTACCTCTGTGAAGAAGTAATGTTTTCATATCTTTTGTATACAAGCTGTTATCTACAAATTTATAGTGCGGATTATCTTCCGCAAGAGAAATCGTTGCATTCGGGATATTCATAAATGCCCCTTCGCCGATTTCCTCAACATTTTTTCCGATTATAATTTTTGTAATGTACATGATCGGATCTTCAACATAACAATCAGCAAATGCAAATTCACCGATTTTTCTGATTGAATCAGGAAGTATAATCTCTTTTGGTAAATGCTTCGATTCAAACGCCTTATCCCCTATTGCTACAACCGGGCAACCGTCTATCTCTGAGGGAATTGCACTGAAACCTTTCAATTTCCAAAGCATAATTGTCGCTTCGCCGTTTTCAACAGTATAATATACATTATCATTTTCAAGCCAATCTTCAGGATAACTATCCTCATTTTCGTTGTTTCCGACTACTTCAAAGCTCTGAGCTTCAACACCGATAAAAAGCGTTGAAAACATTGACATTATAACTGATAAAGCAATTATAAATGAGAAGATTTTTTTCATATTATCCATCCTTTCTGTACATCAATCCGACTTTGTAAATCAATTAAATTCTAACAATTCCTCTTGGTAAGAGCTTAATGCAGTTTCGACAGTATGTGTTTTTGTTGTTTTGAGTGCTCCTGCCGAATAAGTACCATTATATCCGAAAAACAGTACCTGTTGATATTCTCCGTTTAAGACAAACAAAACTCTGTCAAACCTGAATGTCCTTTCACTCTTATCAGTAAGCGTAAATTTTATATACTGGGTGGACTCAAACAAAAACTCTACTGCCCTGCCGTTATTTTTTATATTATCTATAACATTGTCTGTACCTACAGCATCAGTTTCAATCCATTCGTTAAAATAAATACTCGTTAATTCATATCTTATGCTACCGGAAATGATCCGCGGATAACCGCCTGAAATGCCGTCATAATAGTATATCATCTTGTCTTCCTGCTCAAATTGGACAGGCATTTCAATCTCCGGGTCGATTTGATTCGGTACGAGAATCATATCCGTAGTGGCTTCAGGAGTTTCAGTAGTGGGCTCAGTTTTTTCCGTATTTTCCTGAAGCACAACATCTTTCTCAGTAGTTTTTGAAACGGTGGTTTCTTTTTTGGTTGTTTTCGGTCGTTTTGTCGGTTTCTTTTTCGATTTTGTCGTCTTGACCGATGTTTTTGTTTTTTCCTCAGCGGCCAAATTGTTTGAAACATTGTATTCATCGCGGAAAATTTCTGCTTCCGTTTTAAAACGTGTGTTTCCTCTGATCAGAACTGCAACACCCAAACTTATTACGCCAACCATAATTATGCAGGAAGTCATAGCGGAGATCTTCTTAACCGCTTCTTTGCGACGTTTCTGCTTCTCTTTATGCGCTTTTACGCGTTCGATTACAGAATCCGACATTTCTTTATAACTCTTCATAGCTAAAGCCCTCCTTTTCAAGTTCTGATTTGAGCGACTTTTTGGCACGGTACAAAAGAGTTTCCGTGTTGTGTACTGATTTATTCATAATTTCCGCTGCTTCTCTGTTGGTGAAATTTTCAAAATATATCAGCCATAAAATTTGTCGATACTCCGGCTTGAGTTGTGATAATGCCTTGTGAAGAATAATTTTACGTTCCTCTTTTATATACGAATTCTCCACACTTTCAGCTTCGATTACAATTTTGCTGTAGTCTTCCGCTGAAATCGCAAAGACTTTTGAATTCTTCCTCAGATAATCAATAGCTATGTTTCTTCCTATTGAATAAAGCCACGTTTTAAAAGATGCTTTCAGATTATCTTTCGGCCTTTTGGTAAGTAACTTAACAAAAGTATCCTCCGCCAGCTCTTCGGCAATAAATATATTGCTGACGTAGTTGTTCAGATACAGAATCAGTCCGTCTTTGTATTCTTTTACTATTTCGACAATGCCGCTTTCATCACCATCAAGGAAACGGCGGTAGCTACTTGCACCGTTATCCATTGATTTCATCCTTTCTCTCGGGGCAACTGTATCTTACCCTCTGTTTATTACACGAAAAAGCTTTAAAAAACTCACACTATTTTTTAAAACTTTTTCATAAAATAATGTATATCTTAGTAATAACTCACCTTTGCATATTCTGCGTATTTTAGATTCATCAATTCTAACAAACACGAGTACCGCAAGTAAGTAAACACTAAGTTGAATTAATTTTGTATTTTTCCGACTATTGCAAAGGCTAAAAATAGCGCCCCGATTTCTCGGGGCGCCTTGTTGTTTTTATTGAGCACTCACTAAGTGCAACCTATTAATAGTATACTGTGAAAGATACTGTTACGTCAGTTGCTGCCCAACCTGCTGCTGTCTTAGCTGAGAATGTATATTCATAATCAGCAAAGTCTGCGGGAGTTACTGTGATTGTCCATGTACGAACACCGTCAGCCTCTACATAACCGTCAGCAAGTGTCTTAGTGTTGCCGTTGTTGTCTGTGTACTGAATCTTAGATACTGCTACGTCTGTTACAACTGTAAGTGTAACTGTATCGCCTAAGAAGTAATAATCCTTATCTGTTGTTGCAGATTTAATTGTTCCTTCTGTGGGAGCACCAACTCTGAATGTTGTTGTAGCATTAGTATCAGCCCAAGCTGTATTAAGACCTCTTACCTTAACAGTATATGTGTATTCACCGTCTGCAAGAACTCTTTCATAAGTCCATACGCGAACGCCGTCAACATCTTCATATCCTGCGTTGAGTGTCTTTGTATTGCCGTTAGCATCGATAATCTGAATCTTAGCAACATCAGTTGTTGTCTTAACTGTGAATACTGCTGTGTCAGCTACTGCTACGTCAATTGAGTATGCTGTAAGAACGTCTGTTGTTTCGATTGTGAGATACTTACCAGCATCCTGCCAGCCGAATTCATATGTTCTTGCATGTACAAAGAGGTTCATTTCTGTTTCGTACATCATATGGCTGATTGTCCATTTTTCTGTACCGTCGTCATTTGTAGTGATTGCTACAAATTCAGAATCTCTTGTATATGTCCATGTAAGATTATCACGAACGATCTGGAGTTTAAATACCGGACGGTCAACAAGTACTTCAAGGTCTGCATATTCGCCTGACTTGAGTTCGTCGCTTGTTGTGAAGCTGATGATTACACAACCGATAACGTCGAGGTTAATGATTGCATCTTCAATAGCCTTAGCCATTGCATCAACTTCTGCCTGCTTTGTGATATCGAGGCCTTCTACTACTGCTGCAAGAGCCTTATTGAGAGCTTCGATTGAATCTGCTGTGTAGATTGAAAGATCTGCAGGAACCTTAGCCTTAGCTGCTTCAACTGCTGTGTAATCAGCTGCTTTGAGTGTAAGAGCTGCGATAGCATCTTCAATAGCCTGTGCCATTGCATCTACGTCAGCCTGTTTTGTGATGTCGAGACCGTATACAACTGCTTCAACTGCTGCTGTAACTGCATCGCCGTTTGTGTAGATTGTAAGGTCTGCGGGAACTTTAGCCTTTGCTGCTTCAACTGCTGTGTAGTCAGCTGTCTTGAGTGTGAGAGCTGCGATAGCATCTTCAATAGCCTGTGCCATTGCGTCTACTTCTGCCTGCTTTGTGATGTCGAGACCGTATACAACTGCTTCAACTGCTGCTGTTACTGCATCGCCGTTTGTGTAGATTGTAAGGTCTGCGGGAACTTTAGCCTTTGCTGCTTCAACTGCTGTGTAGTCAGCTGCTTTGAGTTTGAGTGCTGCGATAGCATTTTCGATGACGTCTGCATAAGCATCAACTGTTGCCTGTTTTGTAATGTCGAGACCATATACAACTGCTGCAAGAGCTGCTTCAACTGCTTCTGCGTTTTCATAGAATCTGAGATCTGCGGGAACCAATAACTTAGCTGCTTCGATTCTTGAATAGTCAGCAGGCTTGAGTTCGAGTGCTGTGATTGCATCTTCAATAGCCTGTGCCATTGCATCTACGTCAGCCTGTTTTGTAATATCGAGACCGTATACAACTGCTTCAACTGCTGCTGTTACTGCATCGCCGTTTACATAGATTGAAAGATCTGCGGGAACTTTTGCCTTAGCTGCTTCAACTGCTGTGTAGTCAGCTGCTTTGAGTTCGAGTGCTGCGATAGCATCTTCAATAGCCTGTGCCATTGCATCTACGTCAGCCTGTTTTGTGATGTCGAGACCGTATACAACTGCTTCAACTGCTGCTGTTACTGCATCGCCGTTTGTGTAGATTGTAAGGTCTGCGGGAACCTTAGCCTTTGCTGCTTCTACTGCTGTGTAGTCAGCTGCTTTGAGTGTGAGAGCTGCGATAGCATCTTCAATAGCCTGTGCCATTGCATCTACGTCAGCCTGTTTTGTGATGTCGAGACCATATACAACTGCTTCAACTGCTGCTGTTACTGCATCGCCGTTTGTGTAGATTGTAAGGTCTGCGGGAACCTTAGCCTTTGCTGCTTCTACTGCTGTGTAGTCAGCTGCTTTGAGTGTGAGAGCTGCGATAGCATCTTCAATAGCCTGTGCCATTGCATCTACGTCAGCCTGTTTTGTGATGTCGAGACCGTATACAACTGCTTCAACTGCTGCTGTTACTGCATCGCCGTTTACGTAGATTGTAAGGTCAGCAGGAACTTTAGCCTTAGCTGCTTCTACTGCTGTGTAGTCAGCGGGAAGAACTGAACCGTCAAGTGCTGCTACTGCTGCTTCGATTGCTGCTGCATAAGCATCAACGTCAGCCTGCTTTGTGATATCAAGACCGTATACAACTGCTTCAACTGCTGCGTTGAGAGCTGCAACTTTTTCTGCATCATAGATTGAAAGATCAGCGGGGATCTTAGCCTTAGCTGCTTCAACTGCTGTGTAGTCAGCTGCTTTGAGTGTGAGAGCTGCGATAGCATCTTCAATAGCCTGTGCCATTGCGTCTACTTCTGCCTGCTTTGTGATGTCGAGACCGTATACAACTGCTTCAACTGCTGCTGTTACTGCATCGCCGTTTGTGTAGATTGAAAGGTCTGCAGGAACCTTAGCCTTTGCTGCTTCTACTGCTGTGTAGTCAGCTGCTTTGAGTGTGAGAGCTGCGATAGCATCTTCAATAGCCTGTGCCATTGCATCTACGTCAGCCTGCTTTGTAATATCGAGACCGTATACAACTGCTTCAACTGCTGCTGTAACTGCATCGCCGTTTGCATAGATTGTGAGATCAGCAGGAACCTTAGCCTTAGCTGCTTCAACTGCCGTGTAGTCAGCTGCCTTAAGTGTAAGACCTGCTACTGCTGTGTCGATAGCTGCTGCATAAGCGTTAACTTCTGCCTGCTTTGTGATGTCAAGACCTTCAACAACTGCTGCAACTGCTCTGTTGAGAACTGCAACTGTATCATCTGTGTAGATTGTAAGATCTGCGGGGATCTTAGCCTTTGCTGTTTCAACTACTGTGTAGTCAGCGGGCTTGAGTTCGAGAGCTGTGATAGCTGCTTCGATGTCTGCTGCGAACTTGTCAACTCTTGCCTGCTCGTCTTCTTTAAGACCTTCAACAACTGCTGCAACTGCTGCGTTAAGTGTTGCAACTGTATCGTCTGTGTAGATTGTAAGATCTGCGGGGATCTTAGCCTTTGCTGCTTCAACTGCTGTGTAGTCAGCGTCCTTAAGTTCAACTTCGCCTGCTGTGATAACCATAGATGCATCTGTTACTGTATGTTTCTGGCCGTAAGCAGTAACTGTTGTACCAACTTCGCCTACTCCGTCAGCATAATATGAAACATAGAAGTTACCACCGGTATTTGTTAATGTCTTTTCAAAGTTTGCGACATCGATCTTAACAAGACCTGTTCCGCCAACTGTTGCATCTTCGTTAACCTTCAATTTGAATGAGAAGATCAAATCATTATCAAACATTGCTGCCTGTGTACCAACGCTTGATGAGGGAGCGAACTGCATGTAAACCATCTTCCACTGAGCTTTCATTTCAGTTGTGTAAGATGAAGGATAAGCTCTTGCGGGGCTTGTGATGTTACCGTTCGGTCTTGCATAAGCATTAAACGGGCTGCTTGTCGGAATTGTAACAGCGTTTGTATAAGCTGTACCTGTTGTTACAAGTGAGAAATAGTTGCTGTCAAAGATAACCGGAATCTGTGTTGCTGCTGCATAGAAGTTTGTTGTCAGGTAAACATCGATTGTTACTTCGTCACCGGGTTTCGGATTTGCGTTGCTTGTAACGATATCAATGTGAGCTGCTTCGCCTTCTTCAGGTTCTTCAGTAGGAGCATCTTTAAGTGCTGCCTTAGCATCTGTAAGAGCCTTTGTTGCTGCTGCGATCTTAGCTGCGTTTACGCCGGCTTCGTCGTTACGAAGATTTGTTTCAACTGCTTTAGCTGCTGTGTAAGCTGCTTCGTAGTCTGCCCAAGAATCTGCTGTGTAATCAGCCTTATCAGCTAATGTTGCTTCATAATCAGCGATAGCTGCATTAAGTGCTGTGTAATCACAGAAACCAAGTTCTGCTACGTTGTTGATAGCTGTAAGAAGTGCGTTCTTAGCTGCATCAACTGCATCCTGAGTAGCTGCATCGTCAGCAAATACTGACTGTGCTGTTGCAAGTGCATCTGTGTAAGCTTTCCATGAAGCTGATGTTGCGATGTCCTGTGAAACTGTGGGAAGAGTTGCGATAGCTGCTTCAAGTTCTGTCTTGTCAGCTTTTTCTTCCTCTGCGCCTGCAACTGTGAATACAAGACGAGATGCATCTGATGATACGTCTGTGTAGCAAGCTGTTGTTGATGTACCAACTGTACCTACACCGTCTTTGTAGCAAGCGATCTTAAAGATACCGCCTGTGTTTGTTGTTGCCCAACCATAGCACTGGTCAAACCAAATTACACCAACTGTGCCGGGTGCTGCATCGTCAGCAACTTTGAATGTATAATCAACGATTGCGTTGTTATCAAAGATAGCTGCCTGAGGACCGATCTGTGAGTTCGGTGTGATTGTGCATGTTGCATAGTAGAAATAATCCTGGAAGTTATCCTTTGTTATGTCTGCTGCTGTCAAGCCGTTTGCTGCAAGTACCGGGTTTGCTGTCCATGCAAGTGTCTTAGTACCGAACTGATTCTTAACAAGGTTTGTGTTAAGAGCTGCATTGTACTGAATCTTTGCATAATCTGCAAACGGGCTTCCATCTGCATATGCTGCAGATACGGGTGTAAAGATGTTTTTTGAATAGAACCACGGGATTGTGTATGATGCCGCATAGAAATTTGTTGTAAGATAAGCTGTTACAACGATTTCATCGCCGGGATCAACCGTGAGCTTTTCCGTGTCGAGTGTCAATGTTGCAAGTGAATCTGTTCCGCCTGTTGTTACAGCTGATGCTGCTACAGAGAACACGCTGAATGCCATCACTACTGCCAAAAGAACACTCAACACTTTTTTGAATGTTGCCATTGTTTTTCCTCCTTGTTTGGTTTTGGATTATTCTGTGAACATACCAGTTACCTGGTCAATATCACCATAGTAATTTGCGTAGGAGTCTATCGCAACTGCATCGAGAAGATCTGTGAAGCCTTTATCAGCTATATCTGATGCAAAGAGCTGGAAGTCATTGAAATCTTCACCAAGGTAAGATGCATAGTCATCTGCCATTGTTGCATCAATCAAGTCAACAGCTGCGTCACCGTTGATATCACCGAAGATGATAACAACATAAGTTTCATAAACTACATCGTCTCTTACAACTTCGATAAGTGTTCCTGTACCGACTGAGAAGAATCCGTCAACCGGAGTTACTCTTACAGTACCTTCGTTAGTTGCTTCTACGAAACCGTCAAGTGCAAAGAGGTCTGTCATAAGACCGTAAACATAACCGTTGATTTCTGTTGCAACGCCATTGATTACATATGTACCTGCCATTGACTTATCAATAACTGTTGTTGAGCCTGCTGATGCAACAAGTGCCGGAGCTTCTAATTCAGCACCGATTACGTATGTTGCTTCTGCTTCGGAAAGAACATAAGTCTGACCTACAGGCTGTGTTGCAGAAACGTTAAGTGCAGAAGCATCAAGGTCTCTTGTTACAAAGAAGATACCGCCCTTATAAGCTGCGTCCTTGATGAAAGATTCGCAAAGGAATACTTTTGCATCGCCGTCAGGAGCATTGTCCTTAACTTTAAGCTGGAATGTTACGAAAGCTTCTTCGATGTTAGCTTCGAGTGCATCTTCACATACTGTACTATCCTGTACCCATGTGAATAAGAGAGCACTGTATTTAGCTCTGTTAGCTTCATTAGCCCAGATAGGACTCCATGTTGTGTCATTGGGGTCTGTTCTGTTGTAGATTGCATCACCGGGGTTGAGGTTGTAGTTAAGCCAACCGTTCTTTGCCAATGTGCTGTTTGCAAAGCTTACAGTGTTGGGAACCAATTCAAAATATGTATTATCAAAGAATACAGGAATTGAAAGTGATTCTACATAATAGTTAGTACCAAGGTTTACAGATACGTTAACTGTGTCGCCTGCTTCGCCTTCGTAGCTGTCAAATGTAATCTTAGCTTCTGCAGCTGCACGACTTTCGTCGGGAACAAGAGCTGCGATGTTTGTTAAGATCAATTCAGCATAAGCATCGATGTCGGGCTGACGATCGGGAGTCAAGTTCCACGGAATGTTATCAATTGTAAGCTGAAGAACATTAACTGAAGCTTCTGTGTAGAACTTCAATTCATATTCTGAAGGAACCTTCTCAAGTGCATTGTAGATTGAAGTATAATCAGATTCGTCCTGAATAAGTTCAAGAGCTTTGAAAGCTGCCGTAAGTTCAGCTGCTGCATTATCGACTCTTTCCTGATCTTCAACTGTCAATCTTGAAGCCATAGCAAGTAATTCTTTTGCATCTGTACGTGCATTGTAGAATCTTGTCCATGTTTCCTGGATGTACTGTGATGCATTGCTGTCAAGCACACTTGCAGTTGCCTGGATTGCAGCTCTGAGTCCTGCAAGGTCAGCAGGTGCTGCTACGGGCTTATCAATAACTTCAAATGTGAGCTTTGCATTATCAACTGTCATATTGAGCATTGATACGAGTGCATCAGCTGTAAGTGAAATATCAGCTGTTTTATAAGCATAAGCTGTCATCGGGTTTGTTGATGCTGAAGATGACTTCAAAGCCTGACCTTCAAGCATAATAACACCTGTTGAACCAACTGTTGCAGTTTCAGCTACTGTAAATTCAACATTGATTGTCTGCTCAGCGGGATCAAGAACAGCTGCCTGTGTGCCAACATTTCTGTCAGCATAAGCATTGATCATAACTGCACTGTACTGCTTCTTGAGAGAAGTAGTAACGGTTGAACCGTTGAGTTTCTTCGGCCATACGATTGCATCTGCAACCGGTACCGATGATGTTATTGAAGCATAGCCGGCAAGAGAGCCTGCAAGTTCAACATTACCCTCTGTTTCAAATACTGACTTACTGAAATAGATGGGAAGGGTAAGACCACCTAAATAACAGTTTGTGCCTACTGTCATGGTTACAGTGAAAGTTTCACCGGGGTAAACCTCCAATTTGGGGGTTGAGAACGCAACGTCTACTGAATAATCAGCAGGATCTGCAGCGGGATCTGCTGCTGTTGCGATGATAGCGAAGATATTGAATATCATTGCTACCGCCATGACAATACTTACGATTTTTTTGGTATTGCTCATTTTTTGCTCCTCCTTACATCTCTACGGCAAAGGTTATTTAACTCTGAAAAAGCTTATTTTGCTCAGAGAAGAATATACCTTTCTCACCGTATATATACAAGCATAATAATTCTATCACAGAGAGTCAAGAATGTCAATCAGTTTTTATACATCATTTTGATTTTTTTATAAATCGTTTTGTTTTTTTTGTATCATTTGTCGGTATATACATATATCTTGTGCAAAATTATACATCCGACAACAAGACTAACGACAAAATCTCCGTAAAGGCAAAAACCTTTACGGAGATTTGTTATGTTATTTCAGAATTTCGATTGCCGATATTAAAGCTTTTAAACTCGGCAGTTATTATTTGCTTTCTGCAAGAGTAGCTGTAAAGTTGATAGCACTGTCAGCTGTCTTCCAGCCTTCTGCTGTCTTGTAGTTAACTGCAACTTCGTGAGCACCCTTTGTTACAGCTCTTTCGATTGTCCATACACGAACGCCATCGATATCTTCATAACCGCTTGCAAGTGTCATTGCAGAACCGTTATCAACGATCTGAATCTTTTTGATATCCAAGCCTGTCTTTACTGTGTATGTAGCTGCATAGCCTTCAACTGCTGCTTCTGCACTGTAGAATGCTTCATCAAGAGGAACGATTGTGCTGAACTTGTAGCCTTCTGCATCCCAAACCTTGTTGTATCTTGCGATAACTTCAAAATCTGCTCTGGGAAGAACAATAGCGATTGTCCAGATTTCTGTTCCGTCTTCAGCTGTTGTGATAACAACTGCATCGCTTTCTCTTGTGTATGTACGTGTTGTACCTTCACCTACGAACTGAACTTTTTCGGGTGAATTCTTAACTACTACTTTGTAACCGCCTTCAACTGCTTCAGCGTTGATTACGTTTGTATCAACAGGAGCAACGGGTTTGAGTTCGAGAGCTGCGATAGCTGTTTCGATTTCAGCTGCCATTGCGTTAACCTTATCCTGAGCTGTGATGTCAAGACCGTATACAACTGCTTCAACTGCTGCGTTAAGTGTTGCAACTGTATCGTCTGTATAGATTGTAAGATCTGCGGGGATCTTAGCCTTAGCTGCTTCAACTGCTGTGTAGTCAGCGGGTTTGAGTTCAAGACCCCTGATAGCATCTTCGATTAATACAACATAAGAATCTGCTTCTGCCTGATCATCAATGTAATCCAAGGTTGCTTTTACTAAATCAACTACTTTGTTGAGATTTTCTGCTGTCTCATCTGTGTAGATTGTAAGATCTGCAGGAACCTTTGCAAGTGCATCTCTTACCGGTGCAGCATAATCTATAACTTCCTTGATTTCAAGAGCTGCGATTGCTGCTTCGATAGCTGCTGCCATTGCATTAACGTCAGCCTGCTTTGTGATGTCGAGACCTTCAACAACTGCTGCAACTGCTCTGTTGAGAACTGCAACTGTATCGTCTGTGTAAATTGTAAGATCTGCGGGGATCTTTGCCTTAGCTGCTTCAACTGCTGTGTAGTCAGCGGGTTTGAGTTCGAGTGCTGCGATTGCTGCTTCGATAGCTGCTGCCCAATCAATAACTACCTGCTGCTGGTGGATAGTGATACCATCATAAACAACTGCTTCAAGTGCTGCGTTGAGACGTGCAACTGATTCGTCTGTGTAGATTGAAAGGTCTGCAGGAATCTTAGCCTTAGCTGCTTCAACTGCTGTGTAGTCAGCGGGTTTGAGTTCAAGTGCTGCGATAGCTGCTTCGATAGCTGCTGCATAAGCATCAACTGTTGCCTGATCTTTATCTGTGAGTGTGTAATCAACTGCGTTAACTGCTGCTGTTACTGCATCACCGTTTGTGTAGATTGAAAGGTCTGCGGGAACCTTTGCGATAGCTGCTGTAACTTTTGAATAGTCAGCTGCTACGGGTTTGAGTTCAAGACCTGTGATAGCTGCTTCAATAGCTGCTGCCCATGCGTCTACTTCTGCCTGACGATCAGCTGTGAGACCTTCTTCAACTGCTGCAACTGCTGCGTTGAGTGTTGCTACTGTATCGTCTGTGTAGATTGAAAGATCTGCGGGGATCTTAGCCTTAGCTGCTTCTACTGCTGCGTAGTCAGCTGCTTTGGGTTCTTCGGGTTCTGCTGTGCCTGCAACTGTGAATACAAGACGAGATGCATCTGTTGATACGTCTGTGTAGCAAGCTGTTGTTG
>SVPE01000017.1 GCA_015066015.1 Oscillospiraceae bacterium | reverse complement strand
TCCGTATTACTGTTTGAAAAGTACTTTTAAAACTCTTCGTTTGATGGTCCTTAAACCATCGAAATCTCGGGTTCCTTTTCTTATCTCGTTGTTTAATTTTCAAGGTCCAATTCGCTGCCTTTTTTCGGGACAGCTCAAAGAGTATACCATATCGTACACCCTTTGTCAAGACTTTTCCTAAACTTTTTTTAAGTTTTTTCAAGCCTTTTTTCGCACCCCTCTTTGGCTTTCCAAGCTCCCTCGCTCTCGCCTCTCCGAAGAATGCTTGCATATATTATCACTATTCTCCGTCTTTGTCAACAGTTTTTGACAATCTTTTTTGGCTGTTTTTACTAATCTCTTACCTTTTTGTATACCCCGCCGCGTGTGTTTGTATGGTCACCGATTTCATACACCATATGTTGTGGTGTATATCTCTTTCTTCTCTTTTTTTCTATATCTAGACTCTTTAAACATTTGAAATTTCAATTACACCTATTCTGTATTTTGTTATTTCTTTAACGCACATATACAAAAAGACCTTACAGCTTTCAACCAACTGTAAGGCCTTCTTTTTTCATCAATGACTTATGCTACAAGAGCTTCTGTTGTTTCAGGAACCTCTTCCTCAACAACCTCATCTTCAACACCGTCTTCGATTTCGCTGTCTTCAAGTGAAATCTCGTGAATTTCGCCGCACATTGCACATTCCTTACCGAGAATGCCCATAATCTGTCCGACAATGTTGTGAACCTGCTCGATGGTGTCCTTGATAAGGATAACTGCAGTTTCAATTGCATTGAATACGCCTTCAACGGTAATCTCCTGTGTTGCCTCCTCTTCAGCCTCTGCTGCATAAGCAGGAACAAGTGCAACGGAGAAGCTCATAATGAGAGCCATAATAACTGCTAAAAACTTTTTCATTGTTTTCTACCTCCTTTAAAATTGTAGCTTTATTATAGCCCTTAAAATTCACATTGTCAATAATCAGTTAAAAATATTTGCTGACTAATTCCGACATTTGTTTTTATTTTATTCCTATTGTATGAACAAGTCCCTGATTCATTCCGCCGAAGCAATCCCACACTCCGTCAAGCGATGTATAAAGCACGTAGCAGTGATTGTCTTCCTTTAGCTTACTTGTATCTACATTGATTGCAAGCTCAACCTGCTCACCTTTTTTTACTTCAATGTCGGCATAATCACAACCGTCAAATACAGGCTGAATTTCTGTGCCGATATAAAAGCTGACTCTGTATTTACCCTCTTGTCCGTAAAATCCCAGGATGAAGTCATCCTTTTCCTTAGGCTCGGTTTCAATAACGGTAGCCCACTCCGAGTTTGTGACAACCTGATTTAGCTCTTCAATAAAGTAGCTTTCCTCATGGTATGACTCGTCGAAATCCTTGTAAATCTTCACACCGAGATTTCTCATTTCATCGAAATCGTTATGAAGATTATCGAAGCTATCAAAATAATCATAAGAGTGATAAATCCGCTCGTCAAGCTCAGAGACCTTCATTCCCGAAAAGGCATCGGCAACAGGAGTCTGTTTTGGAGCATCCTTTTCCATAACAAGCTTTGCATTAAAGCTGAAAATTTCATATGCTGTAGGTCCGCCTATAGGAATCATATCGATGTTCACACCGCACTTATCGCAGATACGGTCGTTATCGTCATCCCAATGGCCGACAAAAACACCTCTGGTATCCACACACTTTGTATAAAAATTATTGTCAGGGTCATAAATCTTCACAAGAGCAAGACTGAGTGTTTCACCCTTTTTTCCGATATTGGGTTTAAATGAGAGCTCTACACTTTTTTCCTTACCGGGATCACTTTCTATTATATATATATCGGCATCCCTGACCTTTCCTTTGTCATGCCTTACATCAAAGCTCTGTCTGACACCGTCAACATAAAGCATAAGACCGTATTCGGGAAAATCCAATCCTACGCTTCCGTTTTCATTTTCGTAATCGGTTTCGTAATAGGTATACCTGATTTTAACCTTCTTTCCATTATATACAATACTCCTGAGCTCGTTTTCATCCTCAAAAGAGCCTTCACTTGTAAATTCGAAGTCACCTGTACTGTAATTGGAGCTTCCGAATTTAAAAGGGAAGTTTTCGACTATCAATCCCGAAACACTGAAAGTCAGAAATGCAACCAACACCGCCGCAACAACGGCAATCTTACCGAAGCGGACTCCGCTTTTCTTTTTAGGCTCTTTCTCTTCTCCGTCAAGAAGTCTGTTGATTTTATTCTTGAATTCCTCGCTATAGGGTCTGACGATTTTCTCCTCAGCAGGGAGCTTTTCGATTTCAATCCTTGCCGCCTCTTCAAAGGCCGCCTTAAGCATTTCGTTTCTGTTCTCCATTATAATTTACCTCCTTTTCAATATTGCTTATAAGTATTTTTCTTCCTCGCACAAGCTGCTGCTTTACAGTGCTTTCCTTTCTCGAAAGCGTTTTTGCTATTTCGGGTACAGTCAGTTCATTAAGATAATAAAGGCTGAGGACATCACGGTATTTTTCATCAAGAGCAAGAATAGCGCTGACCACCTTCTTTAAATTCTCTCTGGTACAAAGCTCGTCAAGCAACCGGTCTTCTCCCTTTTCGCGAATTTCATCCAAGGGTATTACCGCCTCTCTCTGCTGCTTTTTTATCATATTCAGCGCCGTATTTTTCGCCGCCTTTATTACGTAGGATGCCGTACTCACCGAATCGGTGTCGCTGAGCTTTTCAAGATTGTTACTGATTGCTATAAAAGCCTCGTGAACAGCATCCTCTGCTTTATAAGGATCATCAAGCACCTTGCAGGCAGCTATATACATTCTGTTTTTGTAAGCGCCGTAAATCGCCCTGAGCTTTTCTTTATCCGACTCGCTTTTATGCCGCACTGTGATTCACATCCTTTGCATTGATTATTAAAAGGCCTTTCATATATATAAACAATATTTTTGAATAAAAGGTTACATATAAAAGAAAAAAGATGCCTCTTTTTCAGAAGCATCTTTAAAAATCAGTATTTTATCTGTCCTCACGGAAGTAATTGAGTCCGAGACTCTGGGGCGGCTGATTTTCCTTCTTGTCACGGATGCTTGTAATGATAAGCACGACAATCGTAACAATATAAGGAAGCATCTTGAAAATTTCCTTACCGGCAAAGCTGACGCCTACAATGTAGCTGCTTGCGATGTAAAGCGCACCGAAAATTATTGAGCCGACAATTGCAAGTCCGGGCTTCCACACCGTAAAGATAACAAGTGCAATAGCAAGCCAGCCGATAGCATCAATACAGTATTCCCAGTTACCGTTGAGGTAGTCCATTATGAACGAAAGTCCGCCGAGACCGGCAATAGCACAGCCTATACAGGTTGCGGCATATCTGTAGCGTGAAACGTTGATACCCGCCGCATCAGCCGTTGCAGGATTTTCACCCACAGCTCTCAGATTAAGTCCGACTCTTGTTTTTGTAAGCACGAAGGAGGTTACAAGAGCAATAATAATCGCGAGATAAATAAGCACACCGTGAGAAAGGAATATATCCCCGAACCAACCGAGGTCATCGGCAAAGGGGAGAGACATTGTGAAGTAGCGACTGCCCTTAGTGTAAATCGGTCCGGTTTCAGCAATCATATAGTCCGAAACACCTACACCGAAGGTGGTAAGAGCAAGACCGGTAACATTCTGATTTGCCCGGAGAGTTACGGTAAGGAAGCTGAAAATCAAGCCCATAACCGCACTGCCGAAAAGCGTCGCTGCTATAGGAATAATAATTGCAAGAAATGCGTTTGCATTAAGCTTTGCGTGGGAAAGGTAGATGTACTCGGCAAAGCAACCGCAGGAAGCACCTACACACATAACACCGGGGATACCGAGGTTGAGATGTCCCGACTTTTCGGCAATGGTCTCACCGGTAGAGCCGAAGAGAAATGCCATACCGAGTCTTATTGCACTGACAAGAAAGGCTAACATCAGTCATTCTCCTTTCCGTTTTTTGAAACAAGTATTTCGTACTGCAGGAAAAACTCACAGCCGATAATGAAGAAAAGTATAATACCGGTAACGATATCTGAAATTGCACCGGGAAGGCGGAAGTCCGTAGCAACCTGACCTGCGCCCTTCTCGAGGAAAACAATAAGAAGAGCCGTGAGCACCATATAGAAGGGGTTGAACTTGGCAAGCCAGGAAACCATAATGGCCGTAAAGCCTCTTCCGTCAACGGTTGTAGTGCTGACGGTATGATTTGTTCCGCCGACAAGAAGCAGACCCGCAATACCGCAGAGAGCACCTGAAACAACAAGGGTTCTGATAACAACCTTACGCACATTGATACCGATATACTTTGCAGTGTTCTCACTTTCACCTACAACGGAGATTTCGTAGCCGTGCTTGGTCTTTTTTAGATAAACATAAGACAGCACGGTAAGCACCGCAACAATGATTATGTTAAGAAGATAGGACTGACCGAAAAGCACCGGCAGACCGTACTGCGGCATTGGCTCAAGAACACCGGAGCCGCTTTTTACAAAATATTTGAGGAAGAATGCCACAAGCTGAATTGCAACATAGTTCATCATCAGAGTAAACAGTGTTTCGTTTGTATTCCATATCGCCTTGAAGAAGGCAGGAACAACCGCCCACACAATACCTGCAAGCACAGATGCCGCAATCATTGCGATAACGAGCACCGGATAGGGCAGGCTGTCACCAAGGAACATCATAACACAGGTTGTCGCAAGACCGCTGATAAGCACCTGACCCTCGGCGCCGATATTCCAGAATTTCATCTTGAAGGCGGGGGTTATTGCAAGAGAAATGCAAAGAAGGATTGCCGTATTCTGAACAAGACTCCAGATTCTGAGCGAGGAGCCGAAAGCGCCCGAAAGCATAGAGGCGTATATCTCAAGAGGATTCTTCTGTGTAAGCAGCATAATTACAACTGCCGAGGTTATAAGTGAAGCAAGAATTGCTGCTGCACGTACAAGCATATTCTTGTACCACACCATAGGCTCACGCTTCGCTATATGAAAATTCAGGCCCTTCAATTCTGCTCACCTCCCTGACTTTCTGCTGTTTTTGTCATAAGAAGACCTATTTCTTCCTTTGTTGTTGTACGGGCATCAACCACACCGGTAATACTGCCCGAGCCGATAACAATAATTCTGTCGCAAAGCTCAATAAGCACGTCAAGGTCCTCACCTACAAAAATAACTGCAACACCGCTTTCCTTCTGCTTGTTGAGAAGGTTATATATAAGGTAAGAAGCGCCGATGTCGAGACCTCTTACGGGATAAGCAGCCATAAACACGGTGGGAGCCGCCGCAATCTCACGGCCGACAAGAATCTTCTGGATATTACCGCCCGAAAGTCTGCGCACGGGTGTTTTTGCATCCGGAGTCACAACCTCAAGGTCCTTTATAATCTTTTCCGCAAGATCCTTAGGAGCCTTTCTTTCAAGGAAAACCGACTTTCCCTTACGGTAGGATCTGAGCATCATATTATCAATAATGTCCATATTGCCTACAAGACCCATACCGAGTCTGTCCTCGGGAACGAAGGAAAGACGGACACCGAGATCTCTTATCTGAACGGGAGTTTTGTCACGGAGATTGTCACAGCTTCCCGTCTTGGGATTGTTGTAGAGAATCTCACCCTCATTTACCTTCTGCAGACCTGCAATAGCCTCCAGAAGCTCTCTCTGTCCCGAGCCCGCAATACCTGCAATACCCAGGATTTCGCCTGAATGAGCAACAAATGAAACGTTGTTAAGAATCTTTACACCCTCACGGTCAACGCAGTTAAGCCCCTTTACTACGAGTCTTTCCTCACAGTTTTTCGGCTCACTTCTGTCGATATTTAGGCTTATCTTCTTACCCACCATCATTTCGGTAAGCTCTGACTCGTCAGTCTTTGCCGTTTCGACAGTTCCGACATATTCACCCTTGCGCAGAACAGCCACCTTATCTGAAAGAGAAAGCACCTCGTGAAGCTTATGGGTAATGATGATTATTGACTTGCCGTCATCCTTCATCTTACGAAGGACATCGAAAAGCTTCTGTGTCTCCTGAGGAGTAAGAACCGCCGTAGGCTCGTCAAGAATAAGAACATCTGCCCCTCTGTAAAGCACCTTGATGATTTCAACAGTCTGCTTTTCGGAAACCGACATTTCGTGAATTTTCTTCATCGGGTCAATTTCAAAGCCGTATTTGCTGCTGATTTCTCTTACTCTTTCGGCAGCCGCCTTATGATTGAAGCGACCCTTTTCCTTCAATCCGAGGACAATGTTTTCCGTTGCGGAAAAAACATCGACCAGCTTGAAATGCTGATGAATCATACCGATTCCGTACCTGAAGGCATCTTTAGGTGAGTGAATAACTACTTCCTTTCCGTCGATGAGAATCTGACCCTCATCGGGGAAGTAGATACCTGCAATCATATTCATAAGCGTTGTTTTACCGCTTCCGTTTTCACCGAGAATTGAAAGTATTTCTCCGCGGTTTACGGTAAGATTAACATTCTTGTTAGCGATTTTTTTACCGAAGCTTTTACTTATATTTTTAAGTTCAATAGCCGCAACATCTGCCAAGCTTAACGCCTCCCTTGTTAAGTGCTTAAAAAGCAGTCCCATAAACCTGAGACTGTTTTTTCAGCGCTTAATCTTCATATAAAAAGAACACTAAGCGGGACAACGAGTGCCCCGCTTATTAAGTTAAAAATCAAATCAATACATCTCGTTAAGAAGAGTAATGCCGTCGATTCTCATTGAGAAGTAAGGAGCTGAACGGTGAGCTGATTCGTCGAAGTAACCTTCTGCGATAGCTTCTGTTTCGCCTACATTGTCACCTGCATCGTCAACGTCTGCAAGGAATGAGGTAACAGCTTCGCCGCCAACGGTGAAGTTAGCTGTATCGAATACCTTTACTTCGCCTGCCTTGAGATCTTCAACGAGAGCCTGAATCTTGTCAAATGTGCCTTCAGCAGCAACATCCTGGTTGATACCGGTAAGAACTACTGAGCCTTCAGCAATACCGCCGCACCAGTCAGCTGCGATTTCTTCGCCCTTGATGTACTGGCCGATGATGTAGTTGTAGTAAGGAGTCCAGTTGATAGCTGAGGAAACGATGAAGGTTTCGCTACAAGCATCATATGTACTGCCGTTATAGGAAACGTTGGGAACACCTGCAGCTTCGCAAGCACCGGGAGCGCCCATTGAGTCAGCGTGCTGGCTGATGAGCTTACAGCCTCTTGCGATAAGAGCTTCAGCTGCGTTCTTTTCTTCTGTTACGTCATACCATGAGCCGGTGAACTGAACGTCCATTGTAACTGAGGGACATACGCTCTTAGCGCCAAGGTAGAATGATGTGTAACCTGAGATAACTTCAGCATATGTGAAAGCACCTACATAGCCCATCTTTGCTTCTTCAGCTGTGAATTCGCCTGCAGCGATCATTTCGTTGAGCTTGAGACCTGCAGCAACACCTGCAAGGAAACGGCCCTCATAGATTGAAGCGAAAGCGTTGTGGAAGTTAGCAAGCTTCTCTGTATGAGCCTTTGTACCTGTTGCGTGGCAGAACTGAACCTCGGGGAATTCCTTAGCAGCCTTAATCATAAAGCTTTCGTGACCGAAAGAGTTAGCGAAAACGATCTTACAGCCTTCAGCTACAAGGTCCTTGGCAGCAACGTAGCATTCGTCACCTTCAGGAATGTTTACCTTAACGACAACCTGCTCGTCAGTAAGCTTGAGAGCTTCCTGGATTCTGTCAACAGCGTTGAGGAAGTTAAGGTCATAGGTTGAGTTTTCATCGTGAAGACAGATGAAGCCGATCTTGAAGTCTGCGGGAACTTCATAGTCGATGTTGAGTGCAACATCAGCGATGGGTGATTCACTCATACCGAGGAGCTCAGCATTGCCTTCTGTTGCGTTGCCGTTTGTTGCATTGCCGTCAGTTGCTGTGTTTCCGCCACAAGCAGCGAAAGCGAAAAGCATAACAGCAGCAAGCATGATTGCGAGGAATTTTTTCATGATTTTTGCCTCCATATGTTTTTTGTTTTTTTATTTAACCGGTTTACCGGCTATTTACTGTTTTCTGAATGTGACCGTATTGTCACTCATAGATTCAACGATTGCAAGGGACTCTACACGTACACCCTTTGCTTCGACTCTGTTCCTTCCCTCCTGGAAGCCCTTTTCAATTGCGATTGCACAACCGACGACCTCTGCACCAGCCTGTCTGCAAAGGTCGATAAGACCTAAAAGAGCATTGCCCTCAGCAAGAAAGTCGTCAACAATAAGCACCTTATCGCCCTCGCCGATGAAATCCTTTGAAACGATTACATCGTACTCTGTACCGTGAGTGAAGGAGCGGACCTGCGTTTTATAGACAGAAGCTGCAATATTCTTCGTCTTCATTTTCTTTGCAAAAAGAACAGGACATGAGAAAAACTGTGCTGTTATACATGCAATTCCGATACCGGAAGCTTCTATAGTAAGAATCTTGTTAACACCACAGCCGTTATAAATCTTTTTTATCTCCTTACCCATCTCAGCTATAAGGTCTACGTCTATCTGATGATTAAGGAAGGAATCAACCTTAAGGATATTTCCAGGAAAAACCTGACCGTCTTTAAGAATTCTTTGTTCAAGAAGTTCCATTGATCCGCACCGCCTTTTTGTAAAATAATTACTGACAAATCCGAAGTTTATACTGGCATCATATTTCCACAGAAACACATTCACATTTTAACAAATACTTACAAATTTTGCAAGTAAAAATCTTGTAAAACTTAATAAAATTTATTCTTTAAACTTTGGGTATTTTCAACAAATGCCGTTATCTCTGTCCGGAGCAGGACTTCTGCGACTTTTTAAAAGGATTTTTCTATTGACAATTCGTGGGCGTTATGATATTATTTTGTGGAAAGAAGCACAAAAGTGCAGCAAACTATCTAACGGAGGAATTAACCATGAGCAGAATCAAGACTATCGAAACAAAAGATATCAAGAACACTGTAAAAGCAGGCGGTTGCGGCGAATGCCAGACATCATGCCAGTCAGCTTGCAAGACATCATGCGGTGTTGCAAATCAGCAGTGTGAAAACAACAAATAAGTTTACTAAAACGGAAACGCTGCCCAATCGGCGGCGTTTTTCTTTTGAAAAGAAGGTAAAATATGGTACATCAGTATAAATTGAACGGCTATAATATCGTGCTTGACACCTGCAGCGGCTCAGTACACACCGTTGACGAGGTAGCATATGACATTATCAGCCTCTATAAAGAAAAATCCGAAGATGAAATCATCTCCGTAATCCTTGAAAAATACGCTCACCTTCCCGACGTAACCGAAGAAGAAATCCGTGAGTGCATAAACGATGTAAAAGATCTCGAAAAAGCAGGCAAACTTTTTTCCGAGGATGAGTATGAAAGTCTCGCTTTCAATTATAAAAATAACAGCAAGGTCATAAAAGCTCTTTGTCTCCATATTGCTCACAGCTGTAATCTCAACTGTTCCTACTGCTTTGCAGGTCAGGGCAGATATCAGGGTGCAAGCGCCCTGATGAGCTTTGAAACCGGTAAAAGAGCCTTCGACTTTCTCATAGAAAATTCGGGAACAAGAAGAAACCTTGAGGTTGACTTTTTCGGCGGTGAGCCTCTTATGAATTTCGAGGTTGTAAAGCAGCTTGTAGCCTATGCAAGAAGCATCGAAAAGGAAAAGGGTAAAAATTTCCGTTTTACCCTCACCACAAACGGTGTGCTCATTGACGATGACGTAATTGAATTTGCAAACAAGGAAATGAGCAATGTCGTTTTAAGCCTCGACGGCAGAAAGCACGTACATGATCGTTTCCGTGTTGACTATGCGGGCAAGGGCAGCTATGACAAAATCCTTCCTAAATTCAGAAAGCTCGTCGACTCACGTGAAAGCAAAAACTACTATATGCGAGGCACCTTCACACACCACAACACAGACTTTACCAACGACATTTTCCATATGGCTGACCTCGGCTTTACCGAACTGAGCATGGAGCCCGTTGTATGCAGTCCCGACGACCCCTGTGCACTTACAAAAGAGGATATGCCCGTGCTTTTCGAGCAGTATGAAATCCTCGCCAAGGAAATGCTCAGACGCAAAAAGGAAGGCAGGCCCTTTACCTTCTATCACTATATGCTCGACCTGAAAAACGGCCCCTGCATCTATAAAAGAATCACCGGCTGTGGCTCGGGCACAGAATATATGGCAGTCACCCCTCAGGGAGATCTTTACCCCTGCCATCAGTTTGTAGGCGATGAAGACTATTGTCTCGGCAACATCTATGACGGTGTTACCAACACTGCAGTTCAGGACAAGTTCCGTTACTGTAACGCCTATGCAAGGGAAGGCTGCCGCGACTGCTGGGCAAAGCTTTACTGCTCGGGCGGATGTGCTGCAAACGCTTACCACGCAACAGGCAGAATTGAAGGCATTTATGAGCAGGGCTGCGAGCTTTTCAAAAAGAGAATCGAATGTGCCGTTATGATGCAGGTTGCGGAGGTCGAAGAATAATGAATACCCCTATATATGACTTTGTACAGAAATATGCTAAGGAAAACTATGTAAGACTTCATATGCCCGGGCACAAGGGGCACTCCTTTATCGGCTGCGAAAGTCTCGATATCACGGAAATCGAAGGCGCTGACGTACTGAGCCATGCCGAAGGAATAATAAAAGAAAGTGAAGACAATGCATCTTCACTTTTTTCCTCTCTGCATACCTATTACAGCACCGAGGGCAGCACTCTGTGCATAAAAGCTATGCTCACACTCATCTGCAAGCACGCTGAGGGCAGACCTCTTATCCTTGCCGCGCGCAACGTACACAAGGCTTTTATCTATGCCGGTGCGTTGCTTGACTTTGATGTTCAGTGGATGTACGGTGAAAAGAGTGAGCATCTGTGCAGCTGTAAAATCACAAAGGAAGCTGTCGAAAGCCATATTTTATCAGCGGAAAGAAAACCTGCGGCAGTTTACATAACCTCTCCCGATTATCTCGGAAACATCTCAGACATAAAAGGCATCGCAGAGGTCTGCGACAAACATGGCATTCCCCTTCTTGTAGACAACGCTCACGGTGCTTACCTGAATTTCCTAATCGAAAACAGACATCCTCTTGCACTCGGTGCGACCATATGCTGTGACTCAGCACATAAAACGCTTCCGGTTCTTACAGGCGGCGCTTATCTTCACCTCTCACACAAAGCTGAAAAATATCTTTCCGATGCAAGAGATGCACTGGCGCTCCACGCTACGACAAGCCCGTCATACATTACACTGCAATCACTTGACCTTTGCAATGCATATCTGACAGCTCATTTCAGCGAAAAGCTCTACCTTGCCACGGTGGGAGTTGCCGAAACTCAAAAACTGCTTTCTAAAACAGGTTTTGAGTCCGCTTTTAACGAGCCTCTTAAGCTGACACTGTATCCTCTTTCCTACGGATATACCGGCTATGAGCTCGCCGACATTCTCCGCAAAGAAAAAATCGTCTGTGAATACCGCGACAGAGACCACGTTGTTCTGATGGCACCCTGCGATAATAATTTCTGTGACATAATGTCCGTTTATAAAGCAATAAAATCTCTTGAAAAAAAGCAAGCAAAAGAACCTTCACCACGCTTTGATCTTTCCTCAGAAAAAAACGTCATGAGTCTCCGAGAAGCAATCTTTTCACCAAGCGAATACGTCCGCACTGAGGATGCCGTCGGAAGAATTTGTGCTGAGCCTGCCGTATCCTGTCCCCCCGCAGTGCCCATCTGCATAAGTGGTGAAATTATCACAGCTGAAATCGCCGATGCTTTCAGGTATTTCGGCTTTGACGAAATAAAGGTTATAAAATAACACTCAAAGGACTGTTTCTGAAATCAACAGTCCTTTATTTTTTGCCTTGCCGTACAACGCGCGGTGAGGCTTCCGGCCTTTCTCCGAAAGGCCGGAAGGCAGAGAGCACGCACCCTCTGCCTTCCTTTACACATGCCGCAAAAAGCAGCTCACTCTCTTTTTCGCACTTTGCCTGCGGCTCTCTGAAGCAACGCCTGCGGCGTTGCCCCTCACCGCGCAACCTTCTCCCCCGACTTTATGAAAGTGCCTTTACCGGATCGGCATAATCTCCGTTTTTGATTATCTCAAAATGAAGATGTCTGCCTGAATTTTTCTCACAAGGCACCTCACCGACTTTTCCGATGCAATCACCTTTATTAAGAAGCTGATTTATACCGACTGTCGTCCCCTGTTCCAGTCCGCAATATCTTGCGGTAAACTCACCGTAATTCACCTCTACGGTATAACCGAAAGAAGAATCAACAAGTACCTTACTGACCTTCCCCTTTCCGACCGAAAGCACCTCGCCGCCTTCCTCTACGGCAAAATCTATTCCGCTATGAGTGCGCCAGTCTTCCATAGTCTCACAGTAAAGAGGAAGCTCAGGCGAATACTTTCTTATGACCTCACCGTCACAAGGCAGCATAAAACTCTGCTTTTGTGCTGCGGATGTAGTTGCTACGACGGCGCTTTCTTCTTCAGCTTCCTCGACTGTCAGAGCAGTTGTCGCCGCCTCGGTTGTCACTGAGGTCGAAGCGCGCGTTGTGCTTTTTTCGATATTTCCGTTATATCTCGGGTCTGCCTCGCCCTGTTTGCCTATATTCACCTGATAGGTAGTATTTGTCACAGAAGTAATTTTTTCTATGCTTTTGGCAGTTTGCGAATACAGAATTCCCACTGCAATTGCCGCAAGACAAAAGCTGACTCCCGCCAGCGTGTATACTGTCCTTGCACCTGCAGGTTTTTCGAAAAATTTTAATTTTTTCATTATTTTCGCCCTTTCACTTTTTTATTTGCAAACAGATTATTGACAAATAAAAAGCTGTATATTCACAACCAAAACACCCTGAAAAAATTTTTTTGAAAAATTTCGAACAAATGTTTGCATTTTTGATTTTTATATGCTATAATGATTATGCGAACATTTGTATCATTGTTAATATACATTCAAAATCCAAACCAAGAGGTGTTATTATGAATCAACTCAGCGAAAATCAATACCGTATACTTGAATTTCTCAAAGAGCGCTCCGGTTCAGGCATTGTCCCGTCGGTCAGAGAAATATGTCAGGCTGTCGGTCTGAAATCAACCTCCTCTGTCCAAGTCAATCTCAATGCACTTGAGGAAAAGGGGTATATTGTCCGCGACCCTATGCTCAAGCGTTCAATCCGTATTGTAGGTCAGGCGGAAAACATCCGTCACGTCCCTCTTCTCGGTGTTGTTACGGCAGGTCTTCCCATACTCGCCGTTGAGCAAATTGAATGCTACCTTCCCTTCACAGGTCCCGTTTCCGGCGACAAGGAGATGTTTGCACTTCGTGTACGCGGCGAA
Organism: Oscillospiraceae bacterium; assembly: GCA_015066015.1. Classification (GTDB taxonomy): domain Bacteria; phylum Bacillota; class Clostridia; order Oscillospirales; family Acutalibacteraceae; genus UBA6857. The sequence goes on along the minus strand of SVPE01000017.1, from coordinate 26,985 downwards.
AGTATGCTCGGCGCAGGCATTTATGACGGTGATATACTCTTTGCAGAAAAAACTCCGTCAGCACGTAACGGTGATATCGTAGTCGCCCTTGTTGAAGACGAAGCAACAGTCAAAACCTTCTACAAGGAAGGCGGTCACTTCCGTCTTCAGCCTGAAAATGATTCCTTTGATCCGATTATTGTTGATGAGGTTATCATTCTCGGCAAGGTTGTTGCTATGATGAGGTACTTTTAAATACAAAAAAGAGAAGCCGGCTTTTAAAGGCTTCTCTTTTTTCTATCTATCAATATTGAATATAATAAAAGTTATTTACTCAGTTTAACGAGCTTCTTTAAGCTTAAAAACTCTTACATTCCGCCGCAAAGTAATACTTTTCAAAAAAGACTACCATTATATTTTGTTTGCACCTTAAATAAATATACAACACAACCGATGATTCCCGAAAAGAGAACTACAGCACTGATAATTGATACTGTTTTTATATGTACAAATAGACTAAAAAAACCATAAAGAAATATTGGCATACTCATAAAGATAATACCATTACCCATTTCTTTTGCATAACCTTTTAAGTCAGCAACATTTTTGTAGTGATAAGAATGTAAAATTGAAAGATTGCCTTTTCTTATAAAACAGCCTACTACCAAAAGTATAAGAGCTATAACTGTCGGAATAATAGCGGATATAACATTTTCTGTTTTGACTTCTTTATAAATAGTTGCAAAAAATTCTTTAAATATAATACTCAATGCAGGAGATAAAATCACTAAAAAAACAACAGTATATAATGCAGTTTGAGCTATTTGTTTCCTCTTATTCTTTTGTACTTGTTCAAAAACAGAAATCAAATTTTCATCTGCCGTTTCTTTAATATTCTCAATAGATAGTCGTTTGCCTGCTAACAGTTCATTTACACTAACACCAAAGTATTCACTTAAAGATACAAGCGAAGTAACATCAGGATAACCTTTGCCTGTTTCCCATCTTGAAACAGCTTTATCAGAAACATTAATTTTCGCTGCAAGGTCCTTTTGTGTGAGTTTGTTTTCTTTCCGGAGTTCAGCGATAAAATTACCACATTCTTTTGAGGTCATGTTAACACCACCTTTTACAAAAGAATATCATAAAAACGCTGAATTTATCAACCTATGAATCGTAGAATTTGCATATAAATGTTTTTAAATATATTTTATCGCTTGTTTTTTCTGCCTTTATTTTTGCTCAATATAGCTAAGAACCTGAGAACAACAAAACCGACTAAAAAAGTTGCGACAAAAAGGCATAATGATACTGTAATTGAACGCTTTAAATCTTCGGTTCTGTTTAAAAGCATAATATAGCAAAAGATTGAAGCAATAAAAGTGATAATAAAACTTGTAACAGCATCTCTTGCAGGAGTGATTTTCTTCTTTGAGAAAGTGTCCCACAAACCATTTTTTATTGTCAAAATTATGCAAGTGCAACCGCCGATTAATAAGGGCAGGCTTTCCGCAACAATATATTTGAAATCTACAAGCAAAGCAAATTCTGTCATTACAATTAAATAACCGATAAAAAACATCGCCCCAAGTGAAAATTTGTAAACATTAACTGCCTTTTGCTTTTCATCGTTACTGTAATCTGCAATTTTGGTCAATGCTTCTTTTACTTCTTTATCCATAGCCTTATCTTTCCTTTCTCCATCAAGAATCTCACCTACTTCAATGTCGTAAAAATCTGCAAGCTGAATCAATATGCTTAAATCGGGCATATTCGAGGCAGTTTCCCATCTTGACACAGTTCTGCCAGCTACACCAAGTTTTTCAGCAAGCTGTTCTTGTGTTATTCCCTTCTCTTTTCGTAAAGCTTTTAAAAAGCTACCTATTTTTTTCATATCCATTGACAGCACTCCTTTCAGTAAAAGTGTAATTCAGATAAAGGAAAAAGTACACGACATAAAATGAGAATACGCAAAAAGGTGCAACCCTTATCTGAGAGTTACACCTTTTTCTTGTTTTTAATTCTTAATCTTTTCTCTTGCAGCCTTCACCTCACGAAGCACACACTCGGGAGAAGGTCCGCCCTTGACAAGTCTCTTTTTAACACATTCGTCAAGGTCAATTGCTGTGTAGACATCCTCATCAAAGAGGTCACACACTGCCCTGTACTCCTCAATCGGAAGTGTTTCGAGAGTAAGACCCTTGTCTATGCAGGTCGCAACAAGCATGCCTGTTGCCTTATAGGCATCTCTGAAGGGAAGTCCCTTATAAACAAGGTAGTCTGCACAGTCTGTTGCATTGATAAAGCCTCTTGCTGCGGCGTTTCTCATATTTTCACGCAACACCGTTGCAGTATCGAGCATTGGCGCGAAAGTATCAAGGCACATGCGCACTGTATCAACAGCATCAAATACTGCTTCCTTATCCTCCTGCATATCCTTATTGTAAGCAAGAGGGATACCCTTCATTACAGTCAGGAGTGTCTGCAGGTCACCGAAGACTCTGCCCGACTTACCTCTTACAAGCTCGGCAATATCAGGATTCTTCTTCTGAGGCATAATGCTCGAGCCCGTTGAGAAGGCATCGTCAAGCTCAATGAACTTGAACTCCCATGAGCACCAGGCAATAATCTCCTCAGAAAAGCGTGAAAGATGTACCATTATAATGGAAAGAACGCTGAGAAGCTCAAGAACATAATCTCTGTCGGAAACGCCGTCGAGACTGTTGTCACTTACACCGTTAAGTCCGAGAAGCTCTGCGGCATACTCTCTGTCAAGCGGATAGGTTGTACCTGCAAGAGCACCTGAGCCGAGAGGTGAAACAGCCATTCTCTTCTTGCAGTCAGCGAGTCTTTCTCTGTCGCGAAGAAGCATACTTGCATAAGCCATAAGATGATGACCGAAGGTAATCGGCTGAGCACGCTGAAGATGGGTATATCCCGGCATAACGGCATCATAATTTTCCTCTGCCTTATTGATGATTACCTCAAGTAGCGCGGCAATTGAAGCGTCGAGCTTATCGCACTCGTCAAGAAGATAAAGACGAAGGTCAAGAGCAACCTGGTCGTTACGGCTTCTGGCAGTATGAAGTCTCTTTCCGCTGTCACCGATACGTTTTGTAAGCTCACCTTCAACAAAGGTGTGGATATCTTCAGCTGTCATATCAATTTCAAGCTTACCGCTTTCAAGGTCAGCGGCAATTTCCTTGAGAGAAGCAACGATTTTATCGCTTTCACTTTTATCGATTATCCCCTGTTTACCGAGCATTGTTGCGTGAGCAACAGAGCCGCGGATATCCTGTTCTGCCATACGGCAGTCAAAGGGAATTGATGAATTGAAATCGTTTGTTTTTTTGTCAAGGGACTTTTTAAAGCGTCCTGTCCAGAGTGGCATAGATACATCTCCTTTAATTTCAGAATGCGGAATTCTTACCTGCCCGCAAACAATATAAGTAATTATCCTAAAAAATCGCTGTTTTGTCAATAGTTTAATAAATCATTCTGAATTTTGCACTTTGTATTCTGCATTAAAAAAGGGTGTCTTCCGACACCCAATTTTTTTATTTAATATCCCAATCCTTTGAAAGCATAGCCTTAACCTTGAGGGGAAGACCGAAGAGATTGATGAAGCCCTCTGCATCGTACTGATCGTAAACATTGTCAGCATCGAAGGTTGCCATTTCTTCACTGTAAAGTGTATAGGGAGAAGTCATACCTGCGCCCATAATGTTACCCTTGTAAAGCTTGAGCTTAACTTCACCTGTAACGGTTTCCTGAGTCTTGTCAACAAATGCTGCAAGAGCCTCACGGCAGGTTGTGAACCACTGACCGTAGTAAACAAGCTCAGCATACTTGACTGCAAGCTGGCTCTTGAGGTGAGCTGTGTCTCTGTCAAGGCAGAGCTGCTCGAGCATTTCGTGAGCCTTGTAAAGGATTGTTCCGCCCGGAGTCTCATAAACGCCACGGCTCTTCATACCGACAAGACGGTTTTCAACCATATCTGAAATACCGATACCGTTAGCACCGCCGATTTCGTTAAGTGCCTTAACCATAGCAGGACCGTCAAGCTTCTCTCCGTTGAGTGTAGTGGGAACGCCCTTTTCAAAACCGATTGTGATATATGTAGGTACATCGGGAGCACTTTCGGGAGTTACACCCATTTCAAGGATTTCTTCATACTTGGGCTCGTTTGCAGGATTCTCGAGATCAAGACCCTCGTGAGAAAGATGCCAGAGGTTCTTATCCTTTGAATAGTTTGTCTCTCTTGTTATCTTAAGAGGAATGTTGTGAGCGATAGCGTACTCGATTTCTTCCTCACGGCTCTTGAATTCCCATGTTCTCCAAGGAGCAATGATTTCCATATCAGGAGCAAATGCCTTGATAGCAAGCTCGAAGCGAACCTGGTCGTTACCCTTACCTGTGCAACCGTGACAGATAGCATCTGCACCCTCTTTGAGTGCGATTTCAACGATTCGCTTTGCAATAATGGGACGTGCAAAGGATGTGCCGAGAAGGTACATTCCCTCGTAAACTGCACCTGCCTTGAGTGTGGGATAAATGTAATCTTCAACAAATTCCTTGTTGAGGTCTTCGATATAAAGCTTTGAAGCACCTGTTGCAAGAGCCTTTTCTTCAAGACCGTCAAGCTCTGTACCCTGTCCTACGTCACCTGAAACAGCAATAACCTCTGCATTGTTGTAGTTTTCCTTGAGCCAGGGAATGATGATTGATGTATCAAGACCGCCTGAGTATGCAAGTACAATTTTTTTGATGTCTTTCTTATCCTTTTTAATAGCCATTTTCTTTGTCCGGTAAGGCTTCGTTCAAGCCCTGCCGACTCCTTTCTTCAAAGGGAATTTTCTCCCGTAATTTTTTCGTATGCACATCATTATACGTATTTTTATGCAAAAGTCAAGAGTATTTTTGAATATTTTCAGAGAAATATTCATCGTTTTTGAATATTCTTTTCCTTTAATATAGCAAAAAATAAAGAACACGACCGCAGTCCTGTCCTTTATTATATACATTATTCTCAGATCAACTGATTGTTATCTCCGTCCTGACCCCTGCCTGCTCAAGCAGACCGAAGAAGGTGTTCTGTACCTCACGGCGGGATTTCTTGGTTGAAAAGGTCATAACCACGCTGTCACCAAAGGTTATAACCGCTGCATTTATCGCGTTTTTCTTTGTCGCTCCTATGGTGGCATCGAAATAATCAATATGCCTTTCCAGCTCTGTCGGTACCTTTACAACTCCTAAATTCGAAATGGGCGACGTCATCAGCCTCTCACCGTAAAGCATAAAGCCGGCAAGAATAAAGGGCTTTTTAAGCACAGACGGTGAATACTTGGTAATGAGCATCTGCGCATCGCCGGCATTCGTGTTTATCATTTTCTGCAGAAGCTCCCTGTCCTTTGATTTTGCGATTTCCTTAACGGTTATATCAAGCACCTCTCTGAAGCTGTAGGTCTCTTTTCTCTCAGGCAGTGTTATTGTCAGAACCAATGAGAAATTACGGAGAGTCTGAAGTCCGAAAACACCCCGCAGGTCAACAGGGAACTGTATTTTTATCGGTTTTCTGCTTTCGGGAGCCTTGTTCAGATAATAACTGTAGCAATAAAGTGCGGCAAGGTACTCTGTTACGGAAACGCCGAGTGCCCGTGTCACCGTCTTTAGCTCACAGACAGAAAACCTGCCCTGTGTAATTGTAAACGGACCGTTATCCTCTTTTATATAATGCTGGTAAGCGGCCTTTTCACCTCTGGGAAGTTTTCCTTTGCTTTTATCATAAAATTTTATGTAACCGTCAGTCAACTCCTCCTGTGACGGCTCATCCTCGAGACTCAGCACACCGTCTGTAGCAGGAATATCAAAGCCGAGAATATTGAAATAGGTCGCAACCAGTGTTTTAAGAAAAGTCAGTGCACCCTTACCGTCGGTTATTCCGTGGAATATATCAAGGGATATTCTTTTTCCTGAATAATGCACCCGGAAAAGCGGCGCAAAGCAATTCTGTGTATCAACAGGCGAGCAGAAATCATTGCCGGAAACAACAATTTCATCCGTATCAACAGGTGCCGGTCTGAAATGCTTCCATAAAAAGCCGTCACACAGTCTGACGTAAAAGGTCGGGAAACGGTACCTTAATTTTCTTACCGCCTGTTTAAGTGCTTCACTGTCCACCTCACTTTTGAGTACAACAGAAAGTCTGTATGTCTGATTCCATGTTTTTGTCTTGGTATATGAATACAAAATTGCAGCCATATCAAGGGGAATCGGTTGTTTGTTCATAAGTGAACCACCTTGCGTTTTCATAAATTACCTCATTTCTGTACGGGTCAGTTGCCTCATTCAAATTACTGCAAAACCTCATTACTTTTAGTATAACTTTTTACTTTTTTGTTGATTTAAATAATTTTAAATAAAAAGTAAAACCCGTACCTTATGCTTTAACCCCTCTGATTTTTACCGCCGACTGTTATAATTCCTTTAATTTCTGTTTGCTTTTTCAAGCTTTTTTAGCCTGCGATGCTTTTTTCTTTTTCTTGCGTCTGATAGCTATAATTGTCATGCTGTCACCTCCCTGGAAAAACATCAAATTACTGTATGTAAGGTTCAGTCTTCTGAACAAACAACACATTTATCAGCTCCGCACACAGAGCCTGTACAATGACATCTGTCGGTGCCGTAAGAGCTGCACTCAAAATCTGAAACGAACTCGTTGAAAATATGAATTGTTCTGCAGCAAAGATAATATCCGGTGTGCTTACCTGCTTTTTCCGAGCGGACCATACCGCTTTCACACAGTATCTTCATATGATGCGAAAGCGTCGACTGTGAAATATCAAGTTCTCCAAGCAGCTCATTTGCACACCTGTCTTTTTCACAAAGCAGTCTTATTATCTGCAATCTGTTCGGATCTGCCATTGCTTTGCATATAGCCGCAGCATCGTTCAAGTTCATCAAATCACCTTCATATTGATAGTTATCGATATGTCTTGTAACAATTATACAGTCAGAAAACTCAAATGTCAATAGTTTTTAAACTAAAAATTAAAAAGAATTAAAACAGGAGAACGTGTTGCAAACGCATCACTTTTACTGTTTTTGACTGTTTTTCTGCATATTTTTTATTTTTGTCCAGTTGTAAAAGCCGTAAAGGTCGTTTATCAGGAATACTCCAAAGCATATCACCACGGAGATATAACCCTTATTGCTGAAGGATGCAAGAATCCATAACACAATAAGCACCACATCGTTTGCCGCATACAAAAGTGCGAAGCAAGGACTTCTTCTGAAAGTAAGGTAAACGGCAGCAAAGCTTGTTGCCACAGAAAGGGTGCTCATTATCAGATTAGCCGTTGAAAAACTCTTCAACACAAAATAGAAAATCACCGTCACAATAGCAGTAAGTGCCGACATAAAGCATATTTCCTTTTTGCTTATACTGTTAACCCTGACCTGAGACCTTTTGCCTTTATAGGGATGCCTCAACCATGAAACAAGAGCGAAAAACGCCATTGGCGCCGTCATACCGAGGTAAGTTATCATTTCTCCGTAATAGGCGTATCCAAAAGAAATCCAACCATAGAAAAGGCTGAAGATAACCATCAGCAGCTGACCGAGAGGGTTACCCTTTGCCGAAAAAATAAGCGAGGTAACACCTATAATCGATGCCGCAAGAGTTATGTAATTCACCCTGTCAAAAATAACGAATGACAACAGTATAACCGAAACAGAGCCTGACCACAGAAGAAGCTCAGCCTTTGAAAAATAGTCTGTCAGTTGTTTTATTCTTTCCATAATAATATCTCCTCAACAAAAAAGCATCCGTATACACATCTTCAAAGACCTAACGATGTGCAACGGATGCTGTTTTTGCATCTACTACCCGGTGGCAGCTTATATATTTTTTCTTATTATATCACAAATGTGCATTTTCTGCAACTGTCTGCTTCAGATTATTCATTATCAGCATAGAACTCATAACAAGCTCTGTAGGTGCTGTAAACGTCAAACTTCGACACAACCTCATAAGGAGCGTGCATTGAAAGCACAGGCACACCGAGGTCAACAACATCGATGTTGAGGTTTGCTATATACATCGCAACGGTTCCTCCGCCGCCCTCATCTACCTTGCCGAGCTCACCTATCTGCCAGGAAACCTCTGCCTTATCGAGAATTCTTCTTACCTTGCCGACAAATTCAGCCGAAGCATCAGATGTACCTGACTTACCTCTTGAGCCGGTGTACTTTGTGATAACTGCGCCGTGATTAAGAGTACAGCAATTGTACTTATCATGAACTGAGGGGAAATTAGGATCAAAGCAGGCATTTACGTCAGCTGAAAGGCACTCGGACTTTGAAAGCACGTGTCTTCCCTTGAGGCCCTCCATTTCAGCAAGGTCCTCGATGAAATATTTCATATACGCTGAGTTAAGACCTGTATTACCGTCACTTCCGATTTCTTCCTTATCAGCAAGCACTGTGATGATTGTCTTTTCAGGCTCCTTACAGTTGATAACTGCTTCAAGTGCGGGATAAGCGCATACTCTGTCATCGTGACCGTAGGCACCTATCATACTTCTGTCAAAGCCGATATCGGATACGGGAAGTGAAGGTACAAGCTCAAGCTCTGCAGAAATGAAATCCTTTTCCTTTACTCCGTATTTTTCATTGAGAATCTTAAGAATGTTAAGCTTTACAAGCTCGCTGCCGGAATCAGATTTGAAGGGACGTGAACCGATAAGGATGTTGAGCTCTTCACCCTTGATTCCCTCAGAAAGAGGACGCTTTGCCTGCTCCTTACCGAGATGGGGAAGAAGATCGGTGATGACAAACTTGGGCTCACCCTCTTTTTCGCCGATGCATATTTTTACACTTTCACCGTTTGCCTTGAGCATAACTCCGTGAAGTGAAAGAGGAATTGCCACCCACTGATATTTCCTGATTCCGCCGTAATAGTGAGTCTTGAAATAAGCCATTTCGCTGTCCTCGTAAAGAGGTGTGGGCTTAAGGTCAAGTCTCGGAGAGTCAATATGGGAAGCAACAATCTTTGCGCCCTCGCTTACACCCTTTTTACCCATTACTGCAAGGATGATTGCCTTGTTTCTGTTGTTGAGATAAACCTTGTCGCCTGCTTTATAGGTTTTGTTTACATCAAAGGGAACAAAGCCGTTTTTCTCGGCCTTTTCAATTACATATTCAACACATTCTCTTTCTGTTCTTGCCACGTCGAGAAACTCCTTGTAGCCCTCGCAGAAAGCATCTGCCTTTGCACACTCCTGCTCAGTCATAGCAACCGAGAAATGCTCCTTTTCAAAACAAAGCTCTTCCTTGAGAAGCTCTGCTGCATTTTTTTCTTTTTCCATAATAATCTTCCTTTCTTATTTATAGTAAAGCTTCTGATATATATTTTTCACTCTCATCACCTTGGCAACATATTCTTTTGTCGAGGGATAAGGAATATCCTTAAGTGTTTTTCCGTCATCGGAATAGCGTTCATCGGCAAGCCAATCCTCCACACAGGCATCTCCTGCATGATAGGCAGCAACTGCCGTTTCCTCGTTACCGAATTTTTCTATAAGATAGCCGTAAAGATAACATCCGTAGCGTATTGCCGTTTCCGGCTCAAAAATACTTTCTTGAGGCAATTCCTCTCCGAGCCTCCACTGAAGCCACTCAAACGTATCGGGCATTATCTGCATAAGTCCCTTTGCACCGAGGTAAGAAACCGCGTTGACATCAAATCCGCTTTCACACTTGATTACAGCAAAAACAAATTCTTCAGACAAGTTATTTTTCTGTCCTTCAATTTCGACAATTTCAATATAGTGACGGGGATATAATGTCTTAAGTATTGACACTGTGCCGACACAAATTACGGCAACAAGCGAAAATACCATAAAAAAGATAAGCACTGCACCGCCTGATTTCTTAGCCTTGAGGCTTTTATTCATAGAATAACTCCTTTAATGCTTCAAGCTCTTCCTCCAAGCTGAAGTCTGCGTAATTTCTTATGACGTAATCCGCCTTGCTCAGATACCAGTCATCCTCTTTCTGACCGTTCATTCTTATAAGCGCCTGCTCTTTTGTGATGCCGTCTCTTTTAAGAATTCGCTCAAGACGGACGTCCGCGGGAGCATGTACAACTATTATTTTCCCGCAAAGCTCTCCGCAGTCACTTTCAAGAAGTGCGGCAGCATCAATTACTGCGGTACTGTAGCCTTCTTTTTCGGCAAAGGAAATAAGCTGCTCAAATCTTTCTTTGATAAAAGGATGAGTTATCGCATTCAGAAGAGCAGTATTCTCCCTTGAACTGAAAGCTCTTGCTGCAAGCTTTTTTCTGTCAAGACTGCCGTCAGGAAGAATAATGTCCTCACCGAAGGCATCCGAAAGCTTTTTAAGAGCAGGCTGACCGGGAAGCACAATCTCTCTTGCAACAACATCGCCGTCGATGATAAAGCATCCCTTTTCTTTAAGATAGGAGGCAACGGTACTTTTTCCCGCACCTGTTTTTCCTGTAAGCCCGATTATCAGCATTTTACACCTCACAGCTCAATAATATTGAACGCCGCGGCACGTAGAAGCCTGTTGAACACGGCTAGACCCATTCCCTCGCTTTCGGGGAAACGGGCGAAAACCTTTTTGGCACCGATTTTATCAACGGCTCTGAGTGCATCGAAAACATTCTTTGCCTGAGATGCCGGGTCATTCTTCTTTCCATAAGTAACACAAGGGACGCATAGCTTTTCCTCTTCACCCTCAAAGCAAAGAGCAACCGTACCCTCTGCCGCATTTTCTCTTACATATGAGGCGTATTTTTCAAAATCACCCCTGACAAGCACAACGGCCGCCTCAGGTGAATAGTGCTTATACTTTGTCCCCGGTGAACTAACAGCCTGACCTTCACGCAGCTTTTCAAAAACCGCATCGTCGATTTCCGCCTCACCGACAACCTCCGCAATCATTTCTGCCGTTATCTTTCCCGGTCTCAACACTCTTGGCACGTCGGTCACAAGAGAAAGCACCGTTGATTCAACACCTACACTGCAGTCTCCCGAATCAACAATTGCGTCTATTCTGCCCGTCATATCCTCAATAACATGTTCTGCACAGGTGGGACTCGGCTTGCCTGAAAGATTTGCTGAAGGTGCCGCAAGAGGCACGCCTGCACTTTCGATTATCGCCAGGGCAATTTCATTTTCGGGCATTCTCACTGCAACTGTGTCAAGCTTACCGCAGACCGCCTGGGGTACAAGGTCACTTTTCGGAAGTATCATCGTAATCGGCCCCGGCCAGAAGGCTTCGGCAAGAGCCTTTGCCGTGTCGGGAATATGCTTTACAAGAGGTGTCCACTGTTCAAAACGACTGATGTGTACAATAAGAGGATTATCCGACGGTCTGCCCTTTGCAGAAAAAATCTTACAGGCAGTTTCTCCGTCAAGGGCATTTCCCGCAAGGCCGTAGACAGTTTCCGTAGGTATTGCGACAAGTCCGCCGCCTTCAAGTATTCTTCCCACTTCCTTTATGGCTTCATCATGGGGGGAAGTAATTTTATATATCTTTGTTTCCATAGTAAATCTCTTTTATATGTTCTGATTTTTAAGCTTCTCGGCTGTGAAATAAGTTATAAGACTGTCTATAACCTCGTCAAGGTCTCCTGACAGAATCTGTTCAAGCTTGTAAAGTGTAAGTCCTATTCTGTGATCGGAAAGTCTGCCCTGAGGATAGTTATAGGTGCGTATTCTTTCACTTCTGTCGCCTGTACCTACCTGTGCGCTTCTTTCTGCGGCAATGGATGACTGCTGCTTTTCTCTTTCTGCCTCAAGAATTCTTGAGCGAAGAATTTTCATAGCCTTATCCTTGTTTTTGTGCTGGCTTCTTTCATCCTGACACTCAACGACAGTACCCGTAGGTATATGCGTGATTCTGATTGCCGACTCCGTCTTATTGACGTGCTGGCCGCCTGCACCGCCTGAGCGGTAGGTATCAATCTGCAAATCAGCAGGGTTTATGTCTATATCCACGTCCTCCGCCTCGGGAAGCACTGCAACCGTTGCGGTTGAGGTGTGGATTCTTCCCTGAGTTTCTGTTTCGGGCACGCGCTGAACACGGTGCACTCCGCTTTCATACTTGAAGCGTGAATATGCGCCTTCGCCGCTTATCATAAAGGAAATCTCTTTGAAGCCGCCGAGCTCTGTAGGATTGGAGGAGAGAATTTCTGTCTTCCATCTCTTTTTCTCAGCATACATTCCGTACATTCTGAAAAGCACGCCTGCAAAAAGCGCCGACTCTTCACCGCCTGCACCACCACGTATTTCAACAATGACGTTTTTACTGTCATTGGGGTCTTTTGGTAAAAGCAGAATCTTCAGCTCCTCAAGAAGAGCCTCGGTCTTAAGCTTTCCTTCATCATATTCAAGCTGTACCATTTCACGGAAGTCCTTGTCAAGTCCGCTTTCGTACAAAAGCTCCTTTGCCTCATCAAAGGCTGACTGAGCATCCTTGTATTCACGGTATTTTTCCACAATGGGGGTGAGATTTTTGAACTCTTTCATAAGAGCACTGTATTTTTCCGTATCGCATACAACCTCAGGGTCGTAGAGCTGACCGTTCACTTCCTCGAAACGGTTTTCAACTTCTTTGAGCTTATTGAGCATAACCTTCTCCTTTTCAGACAAATATTATTTATATAAAAAGGAAAAGCTAAAGCTCTGCACCGTCACGGATAACTTTTTTAATGTTCTTTTCCGCCTTAAGACGGGGAATCATAACAAGATGTCCGCACTTTTTGCATTCGAGCTTGAAATCCATTCCCGTACGGGTTACGAGAAAATCCTTATTACCGCAGGGATGAGCTTTTTTCATAACAAGCACGTCTCCGACTCTTATATCCACAGGGACACCTCCTATATTGATAATAATATAGTATATCATACTTGAAGCAATAATATCAATGATAATAAATAAAAAATTTAAGCATATAAATAAAACACAATGTCAGACAGAAAGGGTTTTTAAAATGAAAAAGTATTATCCTGAAAATCATCTCATAGGCACTGCGGAAAATAAAAACGCTCTGTCCTCAAAAGCAGCAATCAAAGAAGCTTATTACAGCGGAAAAATTCTCGAGGTGCGCGCCACAGTCTGCGATAAAGATCACAATCTGCATGTTGATCTCGGCGTAATGAAGGGCATCATTCCCAGAAACGAAGGCGCCATCGGCATTGAAGATGGCTCAGTAAGAGACATTGCCATAATTTCGAGAGTAAATAAGCCCGTTGTTTGCAAGATCATTGACTTTACAACCGACGAAAAAGGTGAAATATGTGCAGTTCTCAGCCGTAAAGCAGTGCAGCTTGAGTGTATGAGAGAATACATTTCAAAGCTTGTCCCCGGTCAGGTTATCGAGGCGGTTGTCACACATATGGAATCCTTCGGTGTGTTTGCCGACATAGGCGCAGGCATATCTGCACTTATGCCCATTGACAGTATTTCCGTTTCAAGAATTCCTCACCCGTCTGCCCGCTTCAGCACCGGAGAAAAAATCAAAGCAGTCGTAAAAAGCATCGATGAAAACGGTAGAGTCACTCTGTCATATAAGGAGCTTCTCGGCACATGGGAGGAAAACGCCGCCCTTTTCAAGCCCGGTGAAACCGTACCCGGAATTGTCCGCTCTGTTGAGCGTTACGGTATATTTGTCGAGCTCAAGCCGAATCTGGCAGGTCTTGCCGAATATGTCCCCGGCGTTATGCCCGGTCAGCACGCAAGCGTATATATAAAAAATCTCATTCCCGAAAGAATGAAAATCAAGCTTATTATTGTAGACTCCTTTGACGCTCAGTACCCAAACGAGCCTACCGAATATTACTGCAACGACAGCTTCATTGACAGATGGGTTTACTCCCCCGACTGCTGCAGCAAAAAAGTTGAAACTGTTTTTTGCGACTATGAGTTGACTCAAAACGCAATTTGATATACAATATAAATGTTATATAAAAATAAAGGAAGGCGAAAATATGAAAAACAAGATCAAGAATATCCTCAGAAAACGTAACGGCTCAATCAAATACGAGCTTACACAGAGTGTTCTTTCAGCTGCAACTGCCGCTGCCGACGCTATCTGCGCTCCCCCAGATATTACAAAAGCAAAAAGAGTCCTTTTCGTTCAGCCTCACCCCGATGACAACCAGATCGGAGCAGGCGGTACAATCGCCTATCTGCGCTCACTCGGCGTCGAGGTTTATGAGCTCACCGTAACAGATGACCGCTATGCAGAGCCCGAATACATCGGCAAGGAAAACGACGTTCAGACCTTAAGACAGAAGGAGGCTCTTGCCGCACAGCAGATGCTCGGAATGAAAAATGCAGGCTTCCTCGGTTTTGCCGATAAAACCGATGCCTCTGAAAGAGAAATTTCTCTCAAAATCGTAGAGGTAATCCGCAAAATCAAGCCAGACTATGTTATCACCGCCGATCCTAATCTTGCAACAGAATGTCACAGCGATCACATCAAAATCGGTAATGCCGTAAAGTTTGCTGCAATGGATGCTCTTTGCAACTTCTACCCCGATTTTATTGACGGAAAGTTCCGTGACGACACCTGGAGAGTCAAGGGTGTGGGCTTCTACTATACCGACAAGCCCAATACTCTTATCGATATAACAAATTTCGAAGAGCTTAAAATGGACAGTATCAAGTGCCACGTTTCTCAGGCAGAGCCTGCACTTCTTGCAGCTATTATGCTCCAACAGAAGCTTTTTGCTGAAGGCACAGACTTTAAATCAGCTGAGCCCCTAAGAATGCTTTCGGCACTTCAGATGCACTGCTTTAATCTTCCTGTTGCATAAGGCGGTGACAAAATGACAATAGTATACTGTTCAAACACCGGCTCAGCAAAAAAATATGCCGAGCTTTTAAGCGAAAAGACAGGTATTCCCTGCACAGACATTTCAAAAAGTTCAGCCATCTCACCTGATGAGGAAATCATTTTCATTGGCTGGATTATGGCAAGTGCTCTGCAGGGTCTCAAAGAAATAAGATCGACCTTTTCAAACATCCGTGCCATCTGTGGCGTAGGCATGATGAAGGGTGAAAAAATCACAGAAGAGACGAAAGCAAAAAACGGCATAACCGAGCCTTACTTTTTCCTTCCCGGTGACTTTAACATGAACAAGCTTACCGGTATGCACAAAATGATGATGGGTATGATGCTCAAGATGATGAAGGGCAAAATCAAGGAAAGCGGCGACGAAAAAGGCGCCGAGATGCTTAAGATGCTCGAGGATGGTATCATCCTCTTTGATGAAAAAGAAATCGATCCGATTGTGGAATTTCTTAAATAACAAGCAAAAATCGCAGGTTTTAAGCCCTGCGATTTTTTCTGTACTTTTTTATTATCAAATATACCGCCCATCCGAGAGCATCACCTGCCGCCGCACAGGAAGCCGCAACGGCAATAACCGCCCCCGCTAAGGCTCCGCCGTCAACAAAGCCTGAACCGCCGTCTAAAATATCCTCGGCAAACAGCAGTGCAAGCAGATAACTCCCCACAATAAGATATACGGGAATAAAACGAACAAGTGCTTTTCTTGCTTTGAAACATAAAACCAACTGAAGCAGGAAGAATACCAGAGCAAAGGTTACATAAACCGCATAAAGCATAAATTTACCCCTTTCACTTTATCTCTCAAGAAAGCTTTTCGGCCTCTTTATCCATCTTTTCATATTTTTCGCGTAAAACTCTATCCGCTTCAACAACCCGATCGGTCAGATTGTCTTCGTTTATATCACCGTAAAGGAAATTCTCTACGCGCACCTCTTCATCGCTTCTCATCCCTTCTTCAGGCTTCGGGTGCTGCAAAACGAAGTCCAAAGCCGCAAAAGAAACTCCTTCTGCATCAAAAAAGCTCTTAATCTCGAGCATTGCTTCAGCCGCTTTTTCCGCAGTTACGGTGTCACTGTCAACATAGATTACAAGCTTTCCTGCCCGTCTGCCCAGCTCGTTCACATCATAAATTTTATCAAGCTCCAGATCCTTCTGGTTTATTGCATATCCGGGAATGTCATCATAGCCCGAATCAATATATTCCTCAGGATGAATTTCAAGTGAGCCGAAGCTTATCGAACAGCTGTACGGGAATTTCTCACTTTCAAAAACAGCTTCTGCAAGCTCTCTGTATTCTGTATCAAGTCTTTGTGCCGTGGTAAATCTGTTTACAACGTCATCGTACGTATCGAGACGGAGCTTACCCCACATAGTTAAATACAGACTGAATTTGGTATCAATACTTGACGGAGACTTTATAAAAGCGTGGTAATCACCGGTCTTGAAATTGAATCTGACACCATCAATATAGTAATCTGTATTTTTATATGTCTCTGTGAGATGTTTTTCTGCAGTGCTCGTTGCAAGAGCCTTCGAAACAGGATTGCCGAAAAAAGCATTTGCAAAAAACAAAACAATGCAGACGAAAGCTACCGAAGCAACAATTGCCGCAATTTTTATAATTTTCTTTTTCATAATGACACCTCCTTTTCAATTTTATTCTATCACGGAAGTGGTCTTCTTTCAACACTTCCGGATATGTAAATTCCTGATTTGTATACCTTTATAAAAAAAATGCTCAGTTTACGGGGGAGGCACAACGCGCGAATGCGCGTTTACGCATAGAAAATCCGCCTTCGAAGAAGCGGAAGGCGGATTTTCTATGCGTATCCGGCTTTTCTTCAAAAAGCCGGAGTGCCTCCCCCTCCCCTCAGTTACACAAAAAAACAGAACGCAGAATACCGCGTTCTGTTTTCATATGACTTAAGTCATTCAATCAGTCTTCCATGTCCTTCTTTGCTTCCTCAATAACCTTCTGAGCTACCATTGAAGGAGCATCCTCATAACGTGCAAACTCAAGAGTAAAGTAGCCTCTGCCCGCTGTTACGGAACGGAGTGTTGTTGAGAAGTCACCCATTTCAGCCATAGGAACTTCAGCTACAAGCTCCTGCATCTTAGGTTCATCAGCAGCGCCCATACCGAGAACACGGCCGCGGCGCTTTGTGATGTCACCCATAATATCACCGAGGTTAGCATCGGGCATATAGGCCTTAAGCTCACCAATGGGCTCGAGAATAACGGGATTAGCCTGAGCCATACCATTCTTGTATGCAATCTTTGCAGCTGTCTTGAATGCCATTTCATTTGAGTCAACGGGATGGTATGAACCATCATAAAGCACAGCCTTAAGACCTACCATAGGATAACCTGCAAGGGGTCCCTTGAGGATAGCTTCCTGAAGACCCTTTTCAACTGCGGGGAAGAAGTTCTTTGGAACTGAGCCACCGACAACCTCTGTTTCGAAGATAAGCTCGTCGCCTGTATGAGGCTCAAAGCGGATAAATACATCACCGAACTGACCTGAACCGCCGGACTGCTTCTTGTGACGACCCTGAACCTGACAACTCTTACGGATTGTTTCTCTGTAAGCAACCTTGGGGATCTTAAGATCGATTTCAACACCGTACTTTGCCTTAAGCTTGGAAACAACAACCTCAAGATGCTGTTCGCCAAGACCTGAAAGAACCATTTCTTTTGTTTCATCGTTTGAAACGAAGGAAACTGTGGGATCTTCTGCTATAATCTTACGCAGACCTGAGGCAACCTTATCCTCTTCGCCCTTCTTCTTTACAACAACTGCCATTGAAAGTGAGGGAGCGGGGAAGTTAACACCTGCAAGAGTGATGGGCTTCTTTGCTGTGCAAAGAGTATCGCCTGTTGCAAGACCCGAAAGCTTTGTGATAACGCCGATATCACCTGTTGTGATTTCCTTTACATCTTCCTGCTTGATACCCTTAACGCTTACAAGCTTACCCATTCTTTCGGTTTCGCCTGTTCTTGAGTTAAAAGCAGGTGTGTCGGGTGTGATCTTACCGGCCAGAACCTTTACAAATGACATCTTACCAACGAAGGGGTCAGCGATTGTCTTATAGCAGATTGCTGCAAGAGGAGCATCAGCCTTGCATT
Source organism: Oscillospiraceae bacterium (assembly GCA_015066015.1). Lineage (GTDB taxonomy): Bacteria > Bacillota > Clostridia > Oscillospirales > Acutalibacteraceae > UBA6857. The sequence goes on along the minus strand of SVPE01000017.1, from coordinate 8,993 downwards.
CAACTTCGGTTTCCTCGCCGTTTTCATCTGTTGCGATTTCAGCTTCAGCCTTGTCAGGTGAGGGAGCAGAGTAAACGATAGCATCAAGGAGCATATCACAACCGTCAACCTTTGTTGCTGAGCAAGCATATACAGGCCAGATTTCGCCTGTTTCAACACCCTTTGTAAGACCGTTGATGATTTCTTCCTTTGTAAGAGGCTCACCCTCAAAGAATTTTTCCATAAGCTCCTCGTCAACAGTTGCAACAGCCTCTTCAAGAGCAGCTCTCATGTTGAGGATGTTTTCGTCGGAAACGAGATCAATTTCCTGAGGCCTGCCGTTGGGATACTTGAATGCCTTGTTTGAACAGAGATTTACAAAAGCCTCACAAACAGGACCGTTCATATAAGGAACAACAACGGGACAAAGCTTGTTTCCGAGCTCAGCCTTGAGAGCCTCGAAGGTTTTGTAGAAATCGCGGTTTTCAGAGTCAACCTTTGTAATAACAAAGAACTTTGCAAGCTTTCTTGCATCTGCAGCCTTTATAGCCTTTTCAAGACCTACGTCAACACCTGAGCCTGCTGATGTAACGATAACTGCACAGTCAGCAGCTCTCATCGCCTCAGCCATACCGCCGGCAAAGTCAAATTTACCGGGTGCATCAAGAATATTTATCTTTGTATCTCTCCACTCAAGAGATGCACAAGCTGCAGAAATAGAGCACTTACGCTTCTTTTCTTCAGCGTCATAATCCATAATTGTGTTGCCGTCAGCAACCTTTCCGAGTCTGTCTGTTACACCTGCAACATAAAGCATTGCTTCTGAAAGTGCTGTCTTACCTTTACCGGTATGACCTGCAATAGCGATATTTCTGATGTTGTTTACTGTGTAAGCTTTCAATTAAATTACCTCCAATTTGGTTTCATTTTTACGAAACCGGAAATTTGCCAATTCAAATAATTCAACTCATTTGAAGTTAACAGTTAATATATTATCATAAAATAACCAAAATTACAACAGATTATTAACTAATTTTGTGCAAAAATTTTTATTCAATCTGTATAAAAGAAAGCCTTTATTCTTAATTTTATGCCTATTGACTTTAAAAAATATACCAATTATAATATTTCGTATAAGAACTAACAAAAACTCGTACAAGGGAGTGTACTTTATGAAAAATCTCGGTTTCGGTCTGATGCGGCTTCCGCTTACGAAGAAAACCGTACGCAGCGAAAAAATTGACAAGGTGCAATCAGCTGAAATGATCAAGGCATACCTTGATGCAGGCTACAACTATTTTGATACAGCTTATATGTATCACGGCGGAAAAAGCGAAGCTGCCGCAGGAGAGCTTATCTGTTCGGTTTACGACAGAAGTTCTTTCCTTCTTGCAAGTAAAATGCCCGTAGGCATGCTTATTACAAAAAGTGATACAAGCAGAATCTTCCGTCATCAGATGAAGCGTTGTCAGACAGAATACTTCGATTACTATCTGCTGCATTGTCTCAACTCAAAAAATTTCAGACGAGCCGAAAAGCTCGGCGTATTCGACTATCTTCAGAAGAAAAAGGCAGAAGGAAAAATCAAACGTCTCGGCTTCTCCTTCCACGACACCGCAGATGTCCTTGATGAAATCCTCACTGCACATCCTGAAATGGAATTTGTTCAACTCCAGATAAATTATCTCGACTGGCTCGATGCAAAAGTGCAGTCAAAGCTCTGCTACGAGGTTGCACGCAAGCACAACAAGGACATTATAGTAATGGAGCCCGTAAAGGGCGGTCAGCTTGCGAAATTACCCGATGACGCTGAAAAGCTTCTCAGAGAGCTTGATGCAAACGCCTCTCCGGCTTCCTTTGCAATCCGCTTTGCCGCTTCTCTCGACGGCGTTATAAATGTGCTCAGCGGTATGTCGGATATGACACAGCTTCAGGACAACATCAGTTATATGGGCGACAGCTTCGTGCCTGTCAGTGAAAAAGAAAAGGAAGTTCTTTTCAGAATTGCAGAAATGCTTTCTGACGCAAGACTCATACCCTGTACTGCCTGCAACTACTGTACAGAGGCTTGCCCGAAGAAGCTTCCCATAGCGGATGCGTTCGCTCTTTACAACAGAAACATCAAAGGAGACAGAAAGACAAAGAAGGAATACACTGCCCTTGATGAAACGGCGCACTTCTCCGAGTGCCTCGACTGTAAGAAATGCGAAAGTGCCTGCCCTCAGAAAATTGAAATAACAAAGAAACTCAGAATGGTAAAGGACAGATTTGATTAACAGAGATATAAGTAATCTGTAAACAGCTTCATAACCAAAAGGTAAAGCAAAAGGGACACCCCGCGGGTGTCCCTTTCTTTCATATATTTTCTCATTTTAAAAGCAAATCCAAATTTGCCGTAAGTTCTCTTAATCAACGAGTGATATTCTACCACTTTATACTGCTTAATTCAATATGTAATTTCAACAAAGTAAAGCGATAAAATTTGGTAGTATTTTCATAACAGGTGGCACTTTACACAACAAAAGTGTTTTTTATTGTTCACCGTACACAAAATTTCTGCCGCTTTCATCAAAAGAAATAAAATAATGACGGTTATAAGTGAGCATACCCCTGTCACCTTCACTGATGCGGTTATAGACCTTGCAGGGACATTGAAGCTCGAGCACCTTATCACCGTCAAGACGGAATTTTACGTAGTACTCGAAATTGCAAACTCCGGAAAATCCCGCCTGAGCAACTCTTTTATCATATGACCTTCCGATGCGCTTGGAGACAACTTCAGCGTGAATGCTTCCCGATTTCGGCACTTTTTTTGTCACTTATGAAAATTGCAATAATCACACACTCGTAAGCAAAATCGCAGCAAGAGGAATACCAGGCAGCAAAATCACGGCCTCGTTCATACAGTATCCTTCTTTTCAAAGCTGAAAAATCTTGTACCCTTTAATCTGAGCACACCCTTTGCTCCAACCGTTGCCTTATCAAAATCCACAATCGAGACCATATAACGGTTCTTTTTTCCGTCCTCTGTCTTAAGGGTGAGATAATATACTATTTCTCCTTTGTAGCCTGTTCTGTAGGGGCGGTATGCTCCGCTCTTTGTTTCTGTCTGCTTATCTACAACCTCAACTGTATGCTCTGTTACCGCTGCATGGTTATTGTCACTCCACTGAAAAACCTTTCTTACTGCATAAAAAATCACGCCGACTCCTACGATCACGTATACCGCATACATCAGCAAATCATAAATATCCACTATCACTCATTCCTTTCAAATGAAATAAAATCAGAGCCCTGGTAAGTAAGCATACCCTCATCACCGTCAAAAATATCTCTGTAGGTTTTACCGATGAGTCTGAATTCGAGTTCTTCGCCATCCTCAGATTCAAAAACCACCTTCCCCTCAAGAGTATCCGTAGCAACTCCGAGAGCTGTGATATTGTTCGGACGGATAATAAGCCTTCGGCTTTTAACCCTCGCTCTTACTGTAAGAACGGGACGAAGCGCGTTTTTCTCTCTTTGTTTATTCTTCCTGACTGCCTTTATCAGAACGAAAGCTATCGTCCCCGCAAAAAGAATCGACGGCATTATTACAGATAAAAAATTATCCACCTTGTCAGCCCCTTTCAAACCCCAGAAATCTTGTCCCCTGAAAAGTCAGTTTACCGTTATCACCTTCAACAATCATACCGTAATCATAACCTTGCAGCTTCAGCTCAAGTCTGTCTCCGCTTTCAAACTCAAAGGTGACATAATAGGTTGTAGACGAGCCTGAATGTCCGCCGTGGACGCCGCCGTGATGATGGTGCGACACATTTGTACGCTTAGCGACAACCCTCGCATCAACGGTAAGCCGCGGCGAGTGATTATTCTTATTCCACTGCATCATCCCCCTTATAAAGGTTACGGCAAAAACGCCTATAACTATTATAAATGTTATAGTGAACATTATATTGAACATATCAAAACCTAAGCTGAACATTTTCCGCTCCTCCTTACGGGACAATTCTATCAGGAGAAAAAATCTTTGTCAACCTCAATTATTTTTTCTCTACGGGTAGAAAAAAGAAAAACAATGTGTTATAATACTAAAGTTATGATATTTCCCGTATCGGATTACGGATAAAAATTAAAATAAGAGGTGTATTAAAATGAGTTTCAAAGAATTGATCATCAACGCAGGCAGCTCATCACTCAAGTATCAGGTTTTCGAAATGCCTGAAGCAAAGGTGCTTGCAAAGGGTATTTTTGAGCAGATCGGTACAGACTGCACATTCACGCACAAGATTGACAGAAACGGCGAGGAAGTAAAGCTTCTTGACAAAAAATCAGTTGTCGCTAAAGACCATCACGATGCTATCACAATACTTCTCGAAACACTCACTGACAAGGAAACAGGCGTTCTCGAATCTATGAACGACATTTCCGCAGTAGGTCACAGAGTTCTTCACGGCGGTGAGGAGTTCAGCGGCTCCGTTGTTGTTACCGAAGATGTAAAGGCCGCTATCAGAAAGTGCATCCCCCTCGGACCTCTCCACAACCCCGCAAATCTCATGGGCATTGAAGTATGCGAAGAAATTATGAAGGGTATTCCTCAGGTTGCCGTTTTTGATACTGCCTTCCATCAGACAATCCCCGATTTTGCATATATGTATGCACTTCCCTACAAGTATTATAAGCAGCACGGCATCCGCCGCTACGGCTTCCACGGCACCAGCCACAGATACGTAAGTGCAAGAACAACTGACTTCCTTATGAAAAAGTATCCCGGCAAGTACAACGCTGACGAGCTCAAGGTAGTTACCTGCCATCTTGGCAACGGTTCATCAATTTCCGCAATCAAAGGCGGCAAATGCTTCGACACAACAATGGGTCTTACTCCCCTTGAAGGTATAATGATGGGTACACGTTCAGGCTCAATTGACCCCGCAATCATCGCTGTTCTTTGTGAGAGAGAAAACCTCACTGCCAAGGAAGTTGACACCATTCTCAACAAGAAATCCGGTATGCTCGGTCTTACTGCTGAATATGATGAAAACTGGAACGAAATTCCCGGCACTGCCACAAGCGACAACAGAACGATCGAAGGTCGTTCAAAGAATGGCTGCAAGAGAGCTCAGCTTGTTGAAGCAATGCTTTGCCATCAGCTTGTAAAATACATCGGCGGCTTTGCTGCTGCAATGGGCGGTGTAGATGCAGTTGTTTTCACCGGCGGTATTGGCGAAAACAACCCCCACTACAGAACTGCAGTTGCTGAAAAGCTCGGCTTTATGGGCACAGCAATTGATGAAACTCCCAACTCAGTAAGAGGTCAGGAAATCGAAATCTCAACTGAGGACAGTGCTCTCAAGCTTCTTGTTATCCCCACCGACGAAGAGCTTCTCATTGCTCAGGACACCTACGCGCTGACAAAATAAGGGATCAGTAGTCAGTACAAATTTACTGACCCGGACAAATTAATATCCCCTGATATGATAATATCCACCTGTTTTTGTTCAGGTGGATATTTTTTTAACTTTTCGGTTTCCTTCGTCCGAAGCGTCAGGCGCAATTCTGCATTTATTACACTTCCTCAACGGGCATAATAATCATAATGTCATCGTCCTCATAAACGGAAGCTTTTTTGTGCTGTTCGATCTTCTTCTCCTTCTTGTTTTCAAGGAAGAAAAATGGCAGAAGCAACGTGAACAGCCTTTCAAGGCCCACAACAACAAGAGCAAAAATCGCTATCGCAAGTGCCGTCATACCTCCGCCCGAGCTGAGCGCGCCGCCGAAGGCAGTCCTTGTGAAGCTGATATACGGAGCAAGAAGCACAAGAGCAAGGGCAACGAATTTAGATATCTTTATAAGCAGGTTGCTTTCCTTAGGAGCCATTGCACAGATATAAGGTGCCGCCTTATTGAGTATCCAGGCAACAGGCACGGGCAACAGATAGCATACAACTGATGCAATTGCAACAAACCACCATTTTTCCCAGGCTACCGGGAAAAGCTTCTGAGTGAAAATCAGAAGCGGCTCGTGGATACCGAGCAGAAAAATTGTATTCATTCCTATGAAATTGAAAAGCTTTGTAGACGGCAGAAGCATTACAAGAAGAGCAAAGCCCATACTTGTGAGCGTGGCACTTATAACAAAGATTATATATTCCTCACCGAAACCGTTTGCGTGAATTGATGCTCTTCCGTTACTGACGCCGAGCGCGCCGCCCGCAACAAGCAGCAATACGCAGATGATGATGTATAAGGGCAACTTTATTCTCCTGAGAAGCTTCCCCCCTGAGATATAGCAATCCATGAAAAAGCGTCCGATAAGCATAAAGAGCATAGCCGTGGGCACAACGTTTATATGCCATACGGCAGGCTTACTGTCAGTCAATACGGGAATTGCCGTCAGCGCAAGTATAACGGCAAACACCATACCCTTGTTGCCGCCGGTAAGCTTGACCAAAAGAAAAATAAGAAGCTGTGCACTGAATAAAAGCAGAACGAAATAAAGCGGATTCGACGGAGCCGAAACAACGAAGCTGTTTCCCGTAATTATACCAAGCAGATATTTCGGCACCCTGATAAGTCCGCCGGAAATAGCGTATTTCAGTCCCAGAGCGATAAACTGAAGCCACAGATAGGGTACAAGCATTCTCACTACAATATGGGATATATAATCCTTGAAGCCGGTTTCCTTCATTCTGTCAAAATTAAGATTAAAGCCTGAAATTATAAAAAACAAGGGCATATGGAAGGAGTATATCCAGGCTTCAAAATCACCTGAAACAGCCATATGACCCAGCACAACGAAATAAAAAGCAAGACCTCTGAGCTGGTCAATCCATACTATCCTTTTTTTATCAGCCACTTTATCACCTCTGAGTCCGATTTTGCGATATTTGACATTATAACACATATTATCACAAAAAGCAAATCATCACCTTGAACCAAAGCTCTCCGTGCTTTCCCAAAGCAGTTTCTCCGAACGGGACATTTTTCCCGTAAAGTCCTTATAATGCCTTGCGCCGAGCTTACGGTAGAGAGAGCCTGCATTGTAGTTGCCCTTTACAACACAGATGCTCATTTTGCCGTAGCCGTTATCTGAAGCATATCTGCCGACGGTCTTTATAAGCGCCGTTCCCACACCCTTGCCTCTTGCCTTCTCACATACGTGAAGCGAATCAAGATACCACACACCGTCAAGCTCCTCGTCAGGCATAGAAGCGGCAAAGCCGAGAAATCCGTCTTCATCCTCCGCAATCCACACACGGTTACTTGCATCGGCAATATAATCCGACCATTTTTTTACAGCATATTCTTCTGTAAGCGTTTCAAAATACTCTGCCGGAAGAAGGTCTTTATAGGTTGTACGGTGATTGTGAACATATGTTGAGGCTATATTCTTAACATCGTTTTCATCTGCAGGACGTATTGTCACTTCCTTCTCCCCTTCCTTTCAGAAAAAAACAGGTATATCGCATAAAGCAAGCTTATACTGACAATAAACACGCAGGAAAGAATCCTGTCCTTTTCCGTCAGAGCACCTTCGTCAGCAAATACACTCAGGGCATTGAAAACACCGTGAAAAACAATCGGAACAATCAGACTTTTCGTCCTGAGGTAAAGCATCACGAGCATAAAGCCCGTTGCCGCAGCGTAAATCACCTGAAGAATATTCGGCAAAAGCTCAGCACCCGAGCCGTTAAAGAGGTTTATAATATGCCCCATACCAAAGGTAAGGCTCGACACAATAACGGCTGCTTTCAGGCTGTCCTTTTTCATCGCACCGAAGAGAAGCCCGCGGAAAATAACCTCTTCGAGAAAGCCGACAAGAAGCATTGTCAGTATGTACAGTACAGCTTCAGCTACCGTAAGATTCATCACAAATCCGTGCCAAAGGTTCACCGTCAGCAGCAATAACAGCGGCACGTAAAGCATTACCCCTGAAGCCGGCACCGTTGCTTTGCATAAGCCATACCTTTCACTTAATCCGTTCTTTCTTATAAAAACAAACAGCAACCCGGAAAGCACCAATGCCACAGGCAGGGTAACGGATTTTTCCACGCCGAGACTCTGCGAAAGGCTGTCTCCGAGGCTCATCAGCAGACAGTAAGCACCTATCCACAAAAGAGCGAAGCCAAGCTCTGTTCTATCGTAAAATCTTTTCATTTCGTTGCTCCTTAATTTATAGCATAAACATATGTTGCAATAGCTTTATCTTTTCCCTGATATTTACCTTCGCCCTCGAACTGCCTGATGAATCCGCATTTTTCAAGAACCCTCACAGAGGCGACATTTTCCGCAACACATATACCGTAAACCCTGTCAAGGTGTTTTTCCGTCAATATACAGTCAATAAAAGCCTTCAACGCCTCTGTTGCATAGCCGTTATTTGTATATTCCTTTGCGATATGATAACCTACTTCAAAACCTTCTTCAACCGGCACAAGCTGGACATAACCTATATTTGTCCCGTCCTTTAAAAGTACGGGGTACACAAGAGGGCCATCTCCCGACTCGTATACACTCATAAGAAATTCAACGGTTTTCCTTGCATCTTCAATAGTCTCAAAGACCTCATCGGGTACAAATCTTCGGGTATCCTCATCAAGGGAGTTTTTGTGTACACCTTCCGACATTGAAATCTCAAATTCAGTTATTATAAGTCTTTCTGTTTCAAGTCTCATTTTACTTCTCCGTTTGTGTTGTTTGTATGATTATAGCACATATTATTTCTGCAAGCAACAAAAAAACACACTCCCGAAAACTAAAGCCCTTAATCTGCAATCGGTGGTGTGTGTCCCGCCCACAATTATTCATTATTCAATATTCATCAGTGAAGCGACTTCATTATTCATCAAACAAATAAACAAAAAAACTCCCCTGCATAAGCAGAGGAGTCCGATAAAATCCCATTCGGGATAAATTATCTCTTTGAGAACTGAGGTGCACGACGTGCGCCCTTGAGACCGTACTTCTTTCTTTCCTTCATTCTGGGGTCACGAGTGAGGAAGCCTGCCTTCTTGAGAG
>SVPE01000016.1 GCA_015066015.1 Oscillospiraceae bacterium | reverse complement strand
AAAGAATCCAACTGAAAACAAAACTGACTCCGCTTGAAAAACGAAGTCAGTATGTCGCTTAATTTTTAATATTCTATCATTAAGGTCTGTTTTTGTGCTGTCCGCACAAATTGGGGCAGTTCAAGTAGTAAATCTACTGAAAATATCTGCTTTAATTCTATTGAAAGTAACTTTTAAGTGTTGCATAAAACATAATTTTGCTTTTTTAGACGTTTTTTCACACACTCGGAGCACCTTAGTACGCCTTCGGGGATGAAGAAAACGCCTTGTGCATCTTAATGCAACAACCCCGGATTTTTTTCTCTTTGTTATGGCTCTATATTACCACAAAATCGGAAAAAAATCAAGTCTTGTATTTTTTTGATTTTTGTGGTATTTGAATATATGAGGTGATTGAAATGTTTGAATCAAAGCGTAATTTTTTGTCAGAGCTTATGCTTGGAAACGCCCGGGAAAACGCGAGAAAAATCGGCTTTTCGCAGTACCTGGTGTCGGGGGAGGATAAGGTCACATTGAGCACGGAAAAAGGCTCATATGATGTTTCTGACGGTATTACAGATACCGATAAAATTGATTTCGGCAAGAGGATAATGCTTGAATTCGGATGTATAAGTGAGGAGGCTATCGGTCTTTCGACAAAGCTTTTAAGCAGGTTTCCCGAGGGCTCGCAGATGTCTTTCTGCCATAGGGGAAGTGAAGAAATATGTCACAGCATATTTTCTGAGTACGGTATCAAGATTTATGAGCACGTTAACGTCAGCAGTATTACAAGAAAACTTTGTGCAGATGATGACAGGGCAGATGACGGAGAAGCTCTTTATTATTGTCTTGCAGTTAAAACAAGATGACAAGGCAAAGAAAAATCCCCGACTCAGTGAGCCGGGGATGAATTATACGGGATTATGCTTATCTTCTGCCGGGACGGTGGTGATGGTGATTGCACTCGTCCTTTGTGGTGCTGGGTCCGCAGTATGCACATACGGGTTCACAGCCGCAGGGAAGTAAGCCGACAATCTTGATTGTAACGGGTGTGTAATCACTGTAGATTCTGCCGTAGTTGGTGTTTCTGTAAGCTCTTACAACGAATGTGTACTTGCCGCCCTTAAGACCTGAGTAGTTGAGCTCTTCAGGCTTAGCAACTCTCTTGATGAGCTTGTACTTGCCGTTGTTGTACTTGTAGTAAACCTCGTAACCGTCAGCGCAAAGAACCTTTGACCACTTAACTGTGATCTTGCCTGTGCCTGCTGATGTAACTTCTACTGTGGGAGCCTTGGGAGCAGTTGCACCCTTGAAGGTTCTGTAATCGCCCCAAACTATACCGCTTGATGTTTCGATGTAGGGTCTTACAGCGAAGGTGTATACATTACCGGGAACAAGTCTTCTGAGAGTAACGGTTGTGCCGCTTACTCTTGTGATTTCCTTCCAACCAAAGGGAGGATGGTTGTAGTAAATTGCATAGCCTGTTGCGCCCTTTGAGCGTGACCATGAAATTTTGATAGCTGTGGAGTTTGCACCCTGAACAACAACCTTAGCGGGAACAGCGGGAGCTGTTGCGGTTTCGATTGAAGTGAAAGCCTTGCTCCATGTTACGTTTACATCGTCACAGTCGCATCTGTAGAAGCTCTTGATGCCGATAACATAACGCTTACCGGAGGGGAGATTCCTGAAGGTCTTGGAGGTGCCGATAACATCAGAATGCTTTACCCAACGACCGCAGGAGTCCTTGTAGTAAATTCTGTAGCCTGATGCGCTTTCAGCTGCCTTCCAGGTGAGGGTGAGCGATGATGTTGTTGACTCAGCCTTGAGTTCTGTGGGGGGCTGAAGGGTTGCGCCAATAGCGAATGATGAAGTGGCAAGCACTGACATTGTAAAAATTACTGTCAGAGCAACCAGAATCATGCTTATTGATGAACGGATTGCTTTATTTCTCATGATATAATTCCTCCTATGATTTCCGTTTGGATAAATATAACATAAAAAAGAAAAAAATTCAATAGAAAATTCAAAAAACATTAAAAAATTATCTGATTCTAATTTATTTTAATTATATATGTAAAAAACATATGAAAACAACAGAAAATTTCCTGCAAAAAAAGACTGCCACCTTTGGCGGAAGCAGTCTCTTCGGAATTATTTGCAGCCCTTGTCAAAAGCCGGGTTAAAGGCATAGAAGTTCTTTTCATTCAGCTTGTCTGTGGCTATTCTGAGACCCTCACCGAAGCGCTGATAGTGTACTATTTCTCTTTCGCGAAGGAACTTGATTACATCGCACACGTCGGGGTCGTCAACAAGACGGAGAATGTTGTCATAGGTGGTACGCGCCTTCTGTTCTGCCGCCATGTTTTCGTGCAGGTCGGTGATGATATCGCCCTTTGACTGCAGATATGCCGCCGTAAAGGGGACACCTGCCGCACTTGAGGGATAAACACCTGTCGTATGGTCAACGAAGTAAGCGTCAAAGCCGCCTTTTTTCACGTCGTCATTTGAAAGGTTGCGCGTCAGCTGATAAACGAGGGTACCTATCATTTCGAGATGGCCGAGCTCCTCGGTGCCTATATCCGTCAGAAGACCCTGAAGCTCTTTATGAGGCATTGCGAAGCGCTGGCTGAGATATCTCAGGGAAGCGCCTAATTCGCCGTCGGGACCGCCGTACTGACTGATTATGATTTTAGCATAGGTAGGATTGGGGTTTTTGATGTTGATGGGATACTGCAGGATTTTCTCATACTGGAACATCAGCAGGCACCGCCTTTCACCCAGGGGAAGGGAGTTTTAAGCCAGGAGCAGCCCGAACCGGAATCGGCTGTGAGAGGTCCGTATTGGCTTTCAAACTCGGGGAGCATAGCTGCGTATTTTTCCTTGTAGCTCTGAAGGAGGCAAAGCTTTTCTTCATCGTCGGGATGAGTGTCAAGATAAAGGTGCAGCTCCCAGATGATGAAGCGAAGAGCCATAATGCTGTGAAGACAGTTATTTGTGCCGTTCATCTGCAACACCCCATAAGGAAGGGCTTGTCAAGGCAGGGGAAGGCTGTGCCTCGGGAGAGTGCTCTCTCGCAGGAGTAAACCTCACCGTTTTGCTGAAAGGGGACATATGCCATGGCGAGGGCGGTATTTACGGGGAATGGAGCCTTCTTGCAGGCACAGTCCGTGTCCTGACGGGGCATCGGTGTACCGCAGGGCGAGGGTGCATTATAGCTTCTGCGCGGTACGGTATTGCCGCAGGGCGGATTGTAATTGTTCACTTGTATCTCTCCTTTTTTGTTTTACGGGTATGTTACCCGCTGTTACATACTATGTATTTTTTTTCAGTCGGTTACCCGAGTGAAAGCATAATATGCAAATACAGAAAAATAATTAACGGCACTTATTCGATAAGTGTCGCCGAAAAACGTAGACACTTGGCGATTTGTCATAGAAAATTTACGTTTTTTACTTCCAATTAATAAAAAAGTGACAACAGGTTAACAAATGACATTTTCCTTGTTGTATAATCGAATTGAGACATATCATAGATATGTGTCGATTATTTTTAACGGGAGAGAATATTATGCTTAATTCACCGGAAAACAAAAACTGTTACCAGTACCTCAGAGAGTGTACGGAAATTTACGACGATGTTTATATGATGCAGCACTTCGGCGTTAAATATTACCGTTCAAAGATTTTCAAGGATATGGACGCACTTGCCGGCTACTTCCAGAAGGAGCTCGGTCTTAAAAGAGGCGACGTATACACAATCTTTATGCCCACAACGGTGCAGAGCATCCTTGCCTTCTATGCACTTAACAGTATAGGCGTAATCACAAACTTCGTTCATCCGCTTATGTCAACGGAATTCCTCAAAGAGCAGCTTGAGGCCGTAGGGTCAAAGGGTGTTATGGTGCTTGATGTACTTATGCTCAAGGAAAAGGCCCATATAAAGACAATCAACGATGCAGGTATTCCCTGCCTTGTATGCTCCTCATCGGACTATTCAGAGGGTATAAAGGAATTTGGCTGTAAATTCGGTGAAGGTCTTCTCAGAAGTCTCATCATTAAAAAGTTCAACAACCGGACTTCCTATAATGACGCACTTGCAAAGGCTATTGTACCGGATCAGTTGAAGGACAACGGCGACGAGCTCGGAGCTTATCTTAACGGCGGTGGCACAACGGGCAAGAGTAAAACCATCAAGCTTACATCAAAGTCAATCAACGAGCTTGTATGGCGAGTTTCCGACCTTGATGCTATCCAGGCTCCCGGCGAAGAGGCAGAGGTTATTGTGCTTCCTCTTTTCCATTGCTTCGGTCTTTGTATAGGTATTCATATGGCAATGTGCAACAGTGCAAGAATTATTCCTATGATGCAGTTTGATGCAAAGCTCTTTGTCAAACTGATGAAGCAGAACAGAATCGCCGGCTTTGTGGGTATTCCTCTTATGTTCCAGAAGCTTATGCGTCAGGAGGGCTTTGACGGACCTCACCTTAAAAATATCCGTCTTATGTTCTGCGGCGGTGACGATGTTTCCGACGGCTTTATCGATGAATTCAATTCCTATTTTGAAAAATGGGGAGCAACAGGCAGACTTCGTCAGGGCTACGGTCTTACAGAGACCAACTCCGTTTGTACAACGAACTCCAACGACGATTTCCGTCGCGGCTCCGTAGGTAAGGCTTTAAGAGGTGTTACCGTTCAGCTCTGGGATGACAATCACAATGAGGTTCCCTTAGGTGAGGTCGGAGAGTTTGCAATCTCAGGTCCTACTGTTATGGCGGGATATCATATGGAGGGCGAGGCTGACGACCACGGTCTTTACACCGATGAAAAGGGTGAAAAGTGGGTTCTTTCCGGTGACCTCGGTTACAGGGATGAGGACGGTTACTTCTATTTCGCGGGAAGAAAGAAGAGAGTTATTATCATTGCCGGTTACAACGTGTATCCCACAGACATTGAAAAGGTTATCGGTGAGCTTGATTTCGTAAAGGAATGCTGCGCAGTTCAGGGCTGGGATAACGGCAAGTCCATGGTACGTCTTTACGCTTCCCTGAGAAAGAACGGAGACAAGGAGGAGTACAAAAAGAGAATCTGTGATACCTGTGAGAGCAATTTCTCAAAGTTCTATGTTCCCCGTGATATTATTTTTGTTGATGAGCTTCCACAGACTCCGCTTATGAAGATTGATTTTATGAAGCTCACATCTGCAGACCCTGAGCAGGCAAGACAAACCGGAAAAATATCGGAAATTGTAAAAGCTTGATGAACAAAAACTCAATTTAACAAAATTTTAACAAAATTAACATTTATTTCTCCGAGTTGAGCAACATTCTTAACAAAATTATTGTAAAAAGTGGTATAATGCTGATAATCTGACAAAATACGTTTTAACACTTAGTGTTTTTTCGGAATTATAACAGTAAATAATTGCAATTTTATTTAAAAGGAGAAATAATTATGTTACCAGCACCAAACAATCTCAACTGTGTTGAATATCTTGAATATTGCACAGGCCGTTATGACGACGTTTATATGATGCAGCATTTCGGCATCAAGTACCTTCGCTCAGAAATTCTCGGCGATATCGAGCGCCTTGCAGCTTATTTCCAGAAGGAGCTCGGTCTTAAGAAGGGCGATGTTTACACAATCTTTATGCCCACAACAATGCAGAGCATTATCGCCTTTTATGCTCTTAATAAAATCGGTGTAATCACATCCTTCGTGCATCCTCTTATGGGTACAGATTATCTCAGAGAGCAGCTTGAGCTTGTTCACTCAAAGGGTGTTATGGTTCTCGACATTCTTCTTGCCAAGGGTAAGACTCATATCGATGCAATCAACGAGCTCGGTATTCCCTGCCTTGTATGCTCATCCTCGGACTATTCAGCAGGCGTTAAAAAGGCCGGTTGTAAGTTTGGTGAAGGTATTGTTAAGAAGCTTCTTGTTGACAAATTCACAAAGTATACCTTCTACAGAGATGCAATCAAGATGCATTACAAGCCTGAAGCTGTAACAAACAACGCAGACGACATCGCAGTTTACCTCAACGGCGGCGGTACAACAGGTAAGAGCAAGACAATCAAGCTCACCTCAAGAGCAATCAACGAGCTTTCATGGAGAGTTTCCGATATCGACGAAATCCACGATCCCGGTAACGAATGTGAAGTTATCGTTCTTCCTCTTTTCCACTGCTTCGGTCTTTGCCTTGCAGTACATATGGCTATGTGTAACAGTGCCTGTATCATCCCCATGATGCAGTTTGACGCCAAGATCTTCACAAAGCTTATGAGAAAGTATAACGTTATTGGCTTCGGCGGTATTCCTCTTATGTTCCAGAAGCTTATGAAGGACAAGCACTTTGACGGTGAGCATCTTTCAAGAGTACGTCTTATGTTCTGCGGCGGTGACGATATCTCCGACGGCTTCATTGATGAGTACAACTCATACTTCGAAAAATGGGGCGCAACAGGACGTCTTCTTCAGGGCTACGGTCTTACAGAGGTCGGTTCCGTATGTACAACAAACAGACCCAACGATCATAAGCGCGGTTCAATCGGTAAGCCCCTTCGCGGCGTAACAGTTCAGATCTGGGACGACGATCACAAGCAGGTTCCCACAGGTACAGTCGGGGAAATCGTTATTTCCGGTCCCACAATCATGAGCGGTTACTATATGGAAGGTGAAGCTGACGATTACGGTCTTTATACTGATGAAAACGGTGTTAAGTGGGTTCTTTCAGGCGACCTTGCTTATGAGGATGAAGACGGATTCTTCCACTTCTCAGGCAGAAAGAAGAGACTTATCATCATTGCCGGTTACAACGTATATCCCACAGATATCGAAAGAGTTGTCGGTGAGTTCCCCGAAATCAATGAGTGCTGTGCAGTTCAGGGCTGGGATAACGGCAGATCAATGGTTCGTCTTTATGCTTCACTCCACAATAAGGATATCGATGTAGAATCACTTAAGGCAAGAATCTGCGAGACACTTGAAAAGGAATTCTCAAAGTTCTATGTTCCCAGAGACTTCGTATTCATGGATGAGCTTCCCCAGACTCCGCTTATGAAAATCGACTTTATGAAGCTTACAGAGGCTGATCCTGAAAAGGCAAGAGCAGCAGGTAAAGTTGAATAATAGATAAATTGTCACATTTGGCTTGATAAATTTGTTACTTTTAGCTCAAATTTGTGCATTTACAAAAGCAATAGAGTGTGATATAATTACTCTATTGCTTTTTCATTTAATTTAAAATAAAAGGAGCTATTTAAAAATGATTACCATCAATGCACTGATGTGTAAGGGCTGCGGCTACTGCATTAAGTTCTGCCCCAAGCACATCCTTGAAATGGGTAAGGAAAGATCCGAAAAGGGTCACTTCTATCCCGTACAGAACAACCCGGATGCATGTAACGGCTGTGCAATCTGTGCACTTATGTGTCCTGAGGCAGCAATTGAAGTTGCTGGCAAAAATGCGTAAGGAGGGGACATAATGGAAAAAAGATTTATGAAGGGCTGTGAAGCTATCGCTGAAGCAGCTGTCAGAGGCGGTTGCCGTTTCTTTGCAGGTTACCCCATCACTCCGCAGAATGAAATTCCCGAGTACCTTTCATGGAGACTTCCTGAAGTCGGCGGTGCTTTCGTACAGGGCGAAAGCGAGGTTGCATCAATCAATATGGTTTACGGTGCAGCTGCAACAGGTACAAGATCAATGACAAGCTCCTCAGGTCCGGGCATCAGCCTTAAGGCAGAGGGTATTTCCTACCTTGCATCAGCACAGCTTCCTGCTGTTATTGTTAACATTTCAAGAGGCGGACCCGGCCTCGGATCAATCCAGCCTGCACAGTCTGACTATCTTCAGGCTACAAAGGCTCTCGGTCACGGTGGCTTCCGTACAATTGTTTATGCTCCCGCAACCTTACAGGAGGCAGTTGACCTTACATATAATGCATGGGAGGTTGCCGAAAGAGACAGAAACCCCGTATTTATTCTTATGGACGGCTGTCTCGGTGCAATTATGGAAGAGGTTGAGCTTCCCCCGATGAAGGAGCTTAATCCCGTAAACACAGAGGACTGGGACCTTTCAAAGCGTAACGGCAGAACAGAGTCTCATATGATTACTCCCATTCTTCCCGAAATGGCTCTTGAAATGCTCAATAAGTTCAAGGGCATGACCTACAAGATGTGGGAAATGACAGACACCAAGGTTGAAGAATATCTTCTTGACGATGCTGAATATGTTGTAGTAGCTTACGGTATCGCAGCACGCGTTGCCAAGGAAGCAATCAATACTCTCCGCGAGGAGGGCTACAAGGTAGGTATGATTCGCCCCATCACTCTTTATCCTTTCCCCAAGGCAAGTCTCGACGGCCTTGATTACGGCAAGGTGAAGGGTATCATTGATATCGAAATGACAATTCCCGCCCAGATGCGCGATGATATCGAGCTTCAGGTCAAGGGTCGCTGCCCTGTACACGAGTACGGCAGAAGCGGCGGTATGCTCCTTGACGACGAGGGCGTATATGAAGCAATTGCAAATATTGTGAAGGGAGGAGAATAATATGCCTGCATATAAAAGACCGTCATCACTTATGCCTATGACAACAGGTTATTGCCCCGGTTGTCTTCATGCACTTGCAACAAGACTTGTTGCAGACGTAATCGACGAGCTTAATCAGAAGGAAAACGCAATTAATGTCGTTTCCGTAGGTTGCTCCGCTCTTAATCTTTACTCCTGGGCAGGCGACGTTATCGGTGCTGCTCACGGACGTGCTCCCGCAGTTGCAACGGGTGTGAAAAGAAGCATGCCTGAAAGACTTGTTTTCACCTATCAGGGTGACGGCGACCTTGCAGCCATCGGTCTTGCTGAAATTATGTCAGCTGCCAACAGAGGCGAAAACTTCACAGTTGTTTTTGCCAACAACCAGACCTACGGTATGACAGGCGGCCAGATGGCTCCCACTACGCTTATCGGTCAGAAATCAACAACAACACGCTTCGGCAGAGACGCTGCAACAACCGGCTATCCTCTTCAGATGTGCGAGCTTATCTCAGTACTTAAGGCTCCCGTGTTTGTTGCAAGATATGCACTCAATACTCCCAAGGGTGTTATGGATGCCAAGAAGGGTATAAAGAAGGCCTTCGAACTTCAGCTTGCAGGTAAGGGCTTCACATTTATTGAGCTTCTTACAAACTGTCCTACAAACTGGGGTATGAGTCCTCTCGATACTCTCGAATATATGAACACAAATTCAATTCCCTACTTCAAGCCGGGAATCTACAAGGATGAGGAGGCCGAAGCATAATGAAACAGTCATTTGTATTTTCAGGCTCAGGCGGACAGGGCATTATGTCTGCAGGTATGATGCTCGCTCATGCTGCTATTGATATGGGTAAGCACGCAACCTTCCTTCCCGAATACGGTCCCGAACAGAGAGGCGGCAGCGCAAAGTGCACAGTTATCATCAGTGACGGTGAAATTGTTTCACCCCTTCCCAAAATGAGCGACAACTTTGTTGCAATGAACGAGCAGGCCTTCAACAAATTCAGCAGCGATGTTAAGGACGGCGGCATTATGGTGCTCAATTCAAGCCGTATCACTTCAGAGGTTAAGATCGACGGTAAGAAGGTTATTTCCGTACCCGTTGACGATATCGCTCTTGAGGTGGGCAACATCAAGGTTGCAAACATCGTTATCATCGGTGCTCTCATCGGTGCAACAGGCGTTGTAAGCAAGGAGGTTTTTGTAGCTTCACTTGAAGAAAAGTTCAAGGAAAAGAAGCCCGAAATTCTCGCAATGAACCTTAAGGCTCTCGAAAAGGGTATCGCTTTTGGTGAGCAGGCATAATTCAGGTAGTCAGTAGTCAGAGTGCCTCCGGCACGTGACTTACATAATAAATAATTATAAAAGGAGATAAACACTATGTCAAAGTATTCATTCGACACAAAATTCAGCGTACTTATGAAGGATCCTCAGGTTATGGAAATCGTTAATGATCTCTGCCCTGAAATCATGAACCATCCCATGAAGAACCTTGCTCTTACAATGGGCTTCACACCTAATATGGGTATGGTAGTTCTTTCAAAGATCTATTCAAAGGAAAAGATTGAAGAGTTTAGAACAAGACTCGAAG
Organism: Oscillospiraceae bacterium; assembly: GCA_015066015.1. GTDB lineage: Bacteria > Bacillota > Clostridia > Oscillospirales > Acutalibacteraceae > UBA6857. Next base: position 30,890 of record SVPE01000016.1, on the reverse strand, counting down.
CAATCGAATAATCAAAAATAAAGCCTGTGGCACACTTCGTTCGGAGTGTGCCACAGTTGCGTAACAGAAAAGAAAGAGGGTTAAATAATGATATATGACAGTCTGAAAAACTGTGACCGCTATACGGCTGTTCACGAAAGCTTTGAAAAAGCCTTCCGGTTTATAAAAAAAGCAGAGGAGGAGAAGCTTCCTGAGGGCAGATACGAGCTTGAGGGCGATAAGCTTTACGCTTTTATTCAGAGATACACGTCAAAGCTTGAAAAAGAAAGCTCCTTTGAGGCGCATAAGCATTATATTGATATTCAGTACATTCTCTCGGGTGTCGAGGTGATGCAGTTTGCCGATATACAAGCTTTTACTCCATCCTGTGATTATGATGCAGAGCGTGATGTTGTCTTTTTTGACGACTTTGATAAGGCAGGAACTGTTGTTGTGCGTGAAGGGGAGTACGGAATATTCTTCCCCTCGGATGCTCATAAGCCCGGTATGTGCTTTGCAAAAAATCCTGCTGAGGTATGTAAGATAGTTGTAAAGGTAAAAACCCTTTAATGCTTTTTTAAAAAAATGATAATGTTTTTTTTCGAAAAATAATTGACATTCGTATACAAAAGTGTTAGAATTGTTGAAAAATATAATTCTCAGGAGGAATTGAAATGAAAAAAATATTATCAGTATTTCTTGCGACACTTATGTTGTTTAGCCTTTGCAGTGTTGCGGCTTCAGCTGAGGGCGATGAGCTTGTTGTCACAGTTGTAAACGATATTCACTATAACAGCTTTGATACTGCAAAGAAGTCAAATTCCGTAAGTGAGGACTTCGCCCATGTAAATTCTGCCGGCAGACTTTACTATGAGATTGATGCTGTTTTTATGGCATTTCTCGAGGCTGCTGCAGCAAACGAAAGCGACTGTATCCTTATCCCCGGTGATATCACCGAAACCGGCACCGACGTGCAGGTTGAGGAAATGACCGCATTGCTTGCCGAGTTTGAAGCATCAACGGGAAAAAAGGTTTTTGTTGTTCCCGGAAATCACGATGTTTTAAACAACAGCAAGGCTGAATTTATGGAGGCTTATGCCGCATTCGGTTATGATGAGGCACTTGAAGTTGATACAAAGTCAGCCTCTTATGTAGTTGACCTTAACGATGAGTATCGCCTTATAGCTATTGACTCCACAACTGAGGGCACAGGTGCTCACAGCGTTTTCGCCGAAAGACTTCAGTGGATTGCCGAGCAGGGCGAAAAGGCTGAGGCAGACGGCAAAAAGCTTATAGGTATGCATCATCAGAATCTGCTCGGTCATATGATTCTTTCAACGGTTATTCAGCCCAAGGGCGTAGTTGTTGCCGACAGCCCGGAGGCAGCTGAGGTTTACGCTGCGGCAGGTATCAAGTATACCTTCACTGCTCACACTCACGACCACGATATCGCAGCCTACACCGCTGCTGACGGAACGGTTATCTACGATGTAGTCACGGGCTCACTCGGCGGAATCGGTACACCCTACAGAGTTGTTACCTTCGGTGATGAGGTCAGGTTTGAAACAAGACACATTGATAAGGTTGACATCAGCTATTTCCCTGAAGGCATCAGTGAAAATGCACTTGCTCTTGCAGAAAGCAATTTCACCGAATATCAGAAAATAGTTACAGATTTAAGCTATGCACTTACTTTTAATAACTACACAAATGCAAAAACACTCAAGTCTCTTCTCAAGCTTGAAGACGAAGAAATGAACGCCATCATCGACAAGGTCGGTGACAGACTCAACTATGCGCTTAATATGCCCTTTGAAAGGGAAAATGAAACCGTAGAGGGTCACAGCATTGAAGCTATTGTTGAAAAGTACAGCACAACTGTTCCTGATACGGATTATGAGAATATGATAGACCTTGCAGTTACAATCTACCAGGCTCATAATTTCGGCGGTGAAAACTACCCTGCATACTCCGATGAGGTTATCCTTGCCACAAGAGGTCTTGCAGCTGTTATCAGCTATGCCCTCAGCGAGGTAAGTGCTGAAGAATATGCAAAGGTGCTTTCATTCCTCACAGGTCTTCTCGGCGTTGAGGTTCCCGTTAACTTCCTTATCTATGCCGGTGACGGTGTAAAACGCTTCGAGGGTATAGAGATTTTTATAACAACTGCAATTCTTCCTATTATGGCAGACTTCACAACAGACAGAGAACCTGCTGACAGCAACGTGATTCTTCCCGGTTATACAGAGCTTGTTGAAGAAAATGAGCAGACCTTCTGGGAAAAGCTTATAGACTTCTTTAAGATGATTTATGCTGCTGTAAGAACACTTCTTGCTTTCCTTCCCGAATGGAAATAAGAACATCTATATTTCACGTTTTTTACCCCTTTCCGTTTTTACGGTGAGGGGTATTTTTATATCCGAAAGCTTTATAAGCAAATCACCGAAGGGAAGTAATATGGCTGTGGAAAGCACATTGAAGGCTATGTGCATAAAGGAAACCTGCATTGATTTGTTGCCTATGCGGCTTATAAAATCGGGGAAGGGAAATATCTCGAAGACGGTAAAGAAAAATACCGTACCGATAAGATTGAAAAGCAGATGAATAATGCCGACCTGTTTTGCCTGTTTGCTTGCGCCTGCGGCAGACAGAAGGGTGGGGATAACTGCACCTATATTCTGACCGAAAATGATATAGAGAGCACTTTCTGCATCTGTTACTCCTGAAAGCGCGAGAGCCTGAAGTATGCCTACTGTTGCCGATGAGCTTTGCAGGATTGCCGTCATAATAAAACCGACAAGAATGCAGGAGATTTTTCCCTCGCAGACAGATACAAGACTCAGAAAGGCTTCGTTTTCTTTAAGGTATGCGAAGGATGACGACATAGTATTCATACCGAGAAAAAGCAGTCCGAAGCCTGTTATAAGCTCACACATATGTTTTTTCTGCTCGTTTTTTGAAAGAAGCTTTCCTGCGACTCCCAGAAAAATTGCAAGGGGAGCAACCAAGGAAAAGTTGAAGGCTATCAGCAGACTTGTTACAGTGGTGCCGATGTTTGCTCCCATAACGATACCGACCGCCTGAGAAAGACTCATAAGACCTGAGGAAACAAAGCTCACAGTCATAACCGTTGTTGCCGAGGAGCTTTGTATAAGTCCTGTTACGATAATTCCCGTAAGCATTCCCGTAAAGCGGTTTTTGGTAAGAACTCCAAGTGTGTGCCTCAGCTTTTCTCCGAAGGCTTTTTCTGTATGCTCACTCATCATAAAGATCCCGTAAAGAAACAGTCCTACGCCGCAAAGAAGATTTATGATGCTTTCAGTCAAGTAATCACCTCAGGCACTTGAAATAAATTTTAAGCTATGCTACAATTATAATAATATTTAGCAAGGGGTGTTGATTATGACTCTTAATGTTATTCCAAAGCCGAATAAGGTCAGTTATTACGGTGGTACGCTTAATTCTGACGAGGTGGGAATTGCTTACCTTACTGACGAAAAGCTTTCCGATGAGGGCTATGTTATTTCAATTCAGCAAAGCGGCATCACCATTACTTCAAAGAGTGAAAAGGGTAAGTTTTATGCAGACAAGACCCTTAGTCAGATTCTCAGACAGGGCAGTGTTCCTCTTTGCAGAATCGAGGATGAGCCTGCTTTTCCCTACAGAGGCTTTATGATTGACTCTGTAAGACATATGCAGTCCGTTGAGGAAATCAAAAAGTATATTTCTGCAGCTGCAGAGCTTAAGTTCAATACCTTCCATTGGCACCTCAGTGACGATCAGGGCTGGAGAATTGAGGTTGAATGCTTCCCTGAGCTTATGGAAAAGGGCGCATGGCGTGACTGTCACGGCTTCGGCTCAAAGGACGGACGTGCCTACGGCGGCTATTATACCAAGGACGAAATCAGAGATGTTATTGCTTTTTGTAAGGAGCGTTACATTGATGTTATCCCCGAAATTGATATGCCCGGACATACAACAGCTATAGTTTCAACATTCCCTGAGCTTTCCTGCCGCGGTGAACACGTTGCAGTAAAGACGGAGGGCGGTATTTTCAGAGATATTCTGTGTGCGGGCAATGAGGCGGTGTACGATTTCTGTTACAGACTCCTTGATGAAATAGCAGAACTTTTCCCGTATGAATATTTCCATATCGGCGGTGACGAGGCTCCCAAGTCACGTTGGGTCAATTGTCCGAAGTGTCAGACCAAAATCAAGGCAGAGGGTCTCAGTGACGTTGAGCAGCTTCAGGGATATTTTACAAATAAAATTGCGGAATTTCTCGAAAGCAAGGGTAAGAAAATCATCGCATGGAATGAGACACTCAACTCAGGTATAGCAAAAAACAGTATAACCATCTGTGACTGGATGGACAGAGACGGCAAGTGCGTGGATTACGCCAATAATGGCGGCAAGGTCATTGCTGAGGACTTTTATCACTATTACCTTGACTATGTTTACGGCGTTACACCGCTTAAGAAAACTTACTGCTATAAGCCCGTTTACGACAAGCTCACTGAGGAAAATAAAAAGAATGTAATCGGTGTTGAAGCTCCTGTCTGGACAGAGTATATTGAGGATTTCGACAGAATGTGCTATATGTGCTTCCCGAGACTTCTTGCAGTCGGAGAAGCCGGCTGGACAAGAGAGGAGAATAAGGACTACGAATCCTTTAAAAAGCGTCTTGTCGCTTACGAAAAGCCCCTTTCCGATATCGGTATTAAGATGGCAGCTGCACAGGAATGGGACCCCGGCTTCAAAACAAGGTCAAAGGATGTTTTCAAACGAATAAAAGACAGTCTTACACCTGAGGCGATACGTGTGACGCTTTTCCCGAATAAGGAGTAAGAGCTTGAGAGATATATAACTCTTTACACAAAGCATTGATTACCAAGATATAAAAAAGCAATTGAATTATGAAAAAAACGGTATGCTGATAATAATTGCGGTTACTGCTGCGGTATTACTGCTATCCCTATATTGATATGTATAATATGTCTGTGAGTGAGGTCTTGGTAACTTTGGCAGAAATGCTTCTTGAGGCACAGCTTGTACAATAGGAATAATTAAGAAAATACAGGTGATTCAGTAAGCTTTGAATCACCTGTATTTTGTTATGTTGTTTAAACTTTTGTTATTCCCGGTTCTTTTCCTGCATAGCACGGGCAAAGCTTACACTGCGTTTGATTCCGTGGGTCATAACAGAGCTTATAATCAGTGCAACGTCCTCTGCTGAACGGCGCTTTTCCTTGTTGAGCCACGTCCACAGAAAGCTTGTCATGCCTGCGGCGATAAACTGTACAATGTAAATGCTCAGCTCACTGGCATTTTCTGTATCGATAAAGCGGTTTGTAAAACGGTTGAAGGTTTCCCCCATGCTGACATTACTGTTTCCGCTCAGGACAACAAGGAAGGTTTCGCGATGCTCCTCGATGTACTTAAGAATCTCTGTAAGGAAATTCTGTGCGGTGTAGTCCTCACCGGCACAGCTCAGATAAATTTCTGCAATGTCCTGGGTGATGTCCTCAAGAATGTCGTCGTAAAGGTCAAACTGTGTGTCATAATGACGGTAGAAGGTGCTGCGGTTGACGTCTGCGCCGGTACAGATATCCTTGATGCTGATGTCGTGAATTGATTTTTCGTGCATCAGGTCAATAAGGCTTTGCTTAAGAAGCATTTTTGTCATTCTTACTCTGCGACCGTCGGGCTTCTGGGATTTGTTTTCCATAATGTACCTCCGGATTTCAAATTACCGGAATTTATTATACACTATAATTTCAATAAATGCAACATTATGTAGTAAAAAAAACACGAAGATTCAAAAGAAATGTTATCTGAGATTGTGTTGAATATCTGATGGAAAATATTTTTTTGATTTTTATCTTTTCAAATAATGAATAGTGTGGTAAAATTAAAAGAAATGACAGTTAAAAAGAAAGAGGTTGTGTTATTATGCTCAGAGTAAACGGCGTGACAAAAAAATACAAGAAGCTCAGGGCTAACAATAGCATCACTCTCGGGCTCGGTGAGGGCGAAATCGGTCTGCTTCTGGGACTTAACGGAGCGGGAAAATCTACCCTTATCAAGTGTATATGCGGTCTTCTGAATTTTGAAGGCAGTGTTACTGTCGGCGGCTTTGACTGCAAGACCTCTGAGGCGAAAGGGCTTATAGGCTATGTGCCCGAAACACCCGCACTTTATGATTATCTTACTGTTGAGGAGCATCTGAGCTTTATTGAAAGAGCCTACGGCTGTGAAAATTCCGCTTTAAAAGAAAAACTGCTTGATATGTTTGAGCTTTCAGATAAAAGAAACAAGCTTGGCAAGGAGCTTTCAAAGGGTATGCAGCAGAAGCTTTCCGTATGTTGTGCACTTCTGCACGAGCCGAAGCTGGTTATTTTCGACGAGCCGATGGTAGGCCTTGACCCCTATGCCATAAAAACGCTGAAAAATCTTTTTGTTGAGCTGAAATCAAATGGTGTAAGCGTCCTCATAAGCACACATATGCTCGACAGTGTAGAGACTTGCTGGGATAAGGCCTTCATTCTTTCAAAGGGCGAGCTTGTTGCTGAAAGAACACACGGTGACGGTGGCCTTGAGGAGGTATTCTTTTCGATTACGGGGGAGAGTAAAAAGTGAGAAGTCTTATTTATCTTTCCTCCCGAAAAATTAAAAATAAATTTCTGGAGCTTGTAAAAAAGCCCGGAAAGCTCATTCTCACTTTGTTTTTTATCGCACTTGTTATAATGAATCTGTCGGTAGAAAGCATATCTTATGCGGGTTCAAGGCCCCTGAGTGAATTTTATGCGATTGTTTTTGCTTTTTATATTCTGTCCTTTTTTACCGGGATAAATAAGGGATTCAGCCACGGCGGTGCAATGTTCACCCTTGCTGATGTCAGCTTTCTTTTTATGTCTCCGGTAAGACCTGCGGCGGTGCTTTTGTATGGTATGCTTGGCAGACTCGGCTCCTCTTTGTGGATGGGCATTGCCTTTGTCTATCAGTTTTCGCTTCTGAGAAGCTATTATCCTGTGGGCGTAAAAGAAATGCTTGTTGCCGTAGCAGGTTATGCGGCAGTGACCTTTCTTTCGCAGCTTGCAGGTATGCTTGTTTACTTTTTCACCTGCGGTAATGAAGCAAAGACAGCAACGGGAAAAAGGCTTCTTTATGTGTTGATTTTTATTTTTGCAGCGTTTTTTTTACTGGAATGTGATTTTACTTCCTTCAGTTTCACCTCGGCCTCATATGCTCTGACAAAGCCTTTTATGCAGCTTATTCCTGTTGCAGGTTGGGTTTTTGCGATTGTCAGAGGTATACTTGAGGGCAAGGCAGCAGTTATAACTGCAGGCGGCACAGCGTGTCTGATTTTTGTTGCGGCAACCTTTGTTATTCTCAGCCGCGCTAAGCACGGATATTACGAGGATGTTCTTGTATCGGCAGAGAAAAACTCTGAGCTTTCACAGGAGGAAAGGGTAGCAGGCAGACGGAAAAGCGTTAAAAATCTCAAAGGCACACTTACCTCGGGTAAAGGTGCATCGGTGTTCTTTTATAAGCATATTCTCGAAAACCGGAGGGCAGGTACGACCCTGCTTTCACCGATGTCGTTGTTTTATGTTGTGCTTATAGGTGTTTACGGCTTTGTTTTAAAGGGTGATGTTATCTCTCTTTTTGTTATGAGCTGCATGCTTTGCATTCATACGGTACTTTCGGGCAGATGGCTTCGGGAGCTAACAATGCCTCATATATATATGGTGCCCGGCTCACCGACAAAAAAGCTCTTTTTCATTCTTCCTGAGCTTTTGCCGAAGATTATTTCCGAAAGCCTTATACAGTGTATGCTTATTGCATTTATCTGCAGATGCGGGGTAATGCTTACGGCAGTGCTGACCGTTTCAAGGATAAGCTTCTGCTTTCTGCTGACGGCAGCGGCGCTTTTTACATCAAAGCTTATGCGCGAAAGAGAAAAGTCAAATGTATTTGTTATGCTCTGTCTCTTTTTCGGTATGCTGTTTTCACTTCCGTCAATTCTTGTTGCCTCGGGACTCCTTTTCTACGGAATGGGTACGGTAGCGGCGTTTTCTGCCACCTGTGCAGTAAATATTCTCATAGGCTTTGCAGTTTTGTTTATGTCAAGAAAGCTGCTTACAACAGGAGACTGAATCTAAAACTTAATTTTAGGGAGGATTTTAAATATGAAAGGTATAATTTTAGCCGGAGGCTCCGGTACAAGACTTTACCCGCTTACAATGGTTATGTCAAAGCAGCTTCTCCCCGTGTATGACAAGCCGATGATTTATTATCCGCTTTCAACGCTTATGCTTGCAGGTATCAGGGAGATTCTGATTATTTCCACACCCCACGACCTGCCTAATTTCAAACGTCTTCTCGGTGATGGAAGTGAGATGGGGCTTAAGCTTTCCTATAAAGAGCAGCCATCACCTGACGGGCTTGCTCAGGCATTCCACATCGGTGAAGATTTCATCGGTGACGATTGCTGTGCTATGGTGCTCGGTGACAACATATTCTACGGCAACGGCTTCAGAAAGCTGCTTCAGAGTGCGAAGGAAAAAGCCGAAAAGGGGATTGCTACCGTATTCGGCTACTATGTTGACGACCCCGAGCGCTTCGGTGTTGTCGAGTTTGACGAAAATGGCAAGGCGGTTTCTATCGAGGAAAAACCGGAAAATCCCAAGTCAAATTATTGCGTAACCGGACTTTATTTTTACGACAGAAGAGTCTGTGAATTTGCTAAGGGTATCGAAAAGAGTGCTCGCGGAGAATACGAAATCACCGACCTTAATGTTAAATATCTCAAGGCTGACAGCCTTTCAGTTGAGCTTCTGGGAAGAGGCTTTGCCTGGCTTGATACGGGTACAGTTGACAGCCTCACAGACGCGTCTGACTTTGTGCGTATGGTTGAAAAAAGACAGTCAGTCAAAATATCCGCTCCTGAGGAGATTGCCTTTATAAACGGCTGGATAAGCAAAGAGCAGCTTCTTTCAAGTGCTGAAAAGTACGGTAAATCCTCCTACGGTGCACACCTTAAAAAGGTTGCAGAGGGAAAATATCAATACTGATAAAAGGAAAACGATATGAGAAAAAACACCTTTGAATGGTTTCGTCTTGACAATGCGGCAAAAATCTTTCCGGGACAGAATACCCGAGCATGGTCAAATGTTTTCAGATTGGGCGCTGAGCTTGACAGACAGATTGACCCTGATATTCTGCGCAAGGCTCTGAATAATACTCTGAAAAGAATACCTTCTTTCAATGTCCGCATAAGAAAGGGTGCATTCTGGTATTATTTTGAAAAAAATCCCAACGAAGCACCGATTATGCCCGATATAAGAAACATCTGCTACAGAATAAACTTCAAGGAAAACAAGGGTTTTCTTTTCCGTCTTTACTACAGGGATACCAGAATCAACGTTGATGTGTATCACTCGCTTTGTGACGGCTACGGTGCGGTAATATTTCTTTCAACGCTTGTCGGTGAATATCTGCGACTTTGCGGTGAAAAGGTATCATATAACAAGTTTGTTCTTGATGCAAGTGAACATCCGCGTGAAGTGGAGCTTGAGGATGCATATAACCGTTATGCGGACTCAAAGGCAAGATTCAAGCGTGCCGATAAATGGGTTTATCACTGCAGAGGAACAAAGCCTCCCTTGCACGTCTGCAACTACACTATAGGTACAATGTCCTTTCAGCAGCTGCATAAAATAAGCAAGGCCTACGGAGTTACGGTCACGGAACTGTTTGCCGCAATGCTTATTGATATTCTCTACAGAAAACAGCTCGCAGAGGGTGGAAAGCAAAGAGAAATAAGTGCACAGATTCCCGTAAATCTCAGAAAGGCTTTCCCCTCGGAAACGCTGAGAAACTTTGTGCTTTGTCTGAGAGTTGTCATCAATCCGAATCTCGGAGAGTATACCTTTGAGGAAATTCTCAGAAGCGTCAGTCTCCAGCTGAGACTTGCAAACGATAAAAAGCTCATTAACTCGCTTATGACGGAAAATCTCAAGCTTGAGAGAAATCCCGTAATGAAATATCTGCCCCTCGATATAAAAAATCTTGGCATAGCAATCAGCTTTGCTATTACGGGTGAGCAGACCACAAGTACACTTCTTTCCAATGTAGGTTATGTGGAACTTCCCGAGGATGTGGCAAAGCATGTGGAAAAATATGTCTTTTTCACAGGTGCAGGCAAGCTCAACGGAGCAAGATGTGCAACGCTTACTGTCGGCGATAAGCTGGTATTTTCCTTTTCAAATTGTTATGAGGAAAATGATATTGAGAGGGAGTTTTTCACCCGTCTTGTAAAAATGGGTGTTCATGTTAAAATTGAAAGCAACAGAAAATAAAGGAGAAGTTTATGTCATACTGTGTAAACTGCGGCGTGGAGCTTGAGGAAACTGCACGTAAATGTGTCCTTTGTGACACAGAGGTAATAAATCCGAAAAAAGCTGCCGAAGATAAAAAATTGCCCCATTTTGCTGATGAGGAATACATTCCCGATGGAATATCCAAAAAATTTGTGGCTTATGTAATAAGTATGGTTATGCTTATTCCCAGCCTTGTGTGCATTCTTGCAAATGCACTGTTTTTTCCCGACACCTTCTGGTCACTTTATATTTTTACAACGGGATTGCTCGCCTGGGTAATTTTTGTTTTTCCCTTCTTTTCAAAAAAGAAAAAGCCTTATTTAATGTGGGCTTTTGATACTGTCGCAGTGCTTATTTACGGCCTGTTTCTTTTCAGAATGCTCGGGGATGAGGGCAATATATATATCAAGGTCTTTCTTCCGCTTGCCGTTATACTTTCAGCGCAGATGCTGATTTTTATGCTCTGGGCAATCGGCAAGAAGAGACACATCATACTGAAAACACTTCACGTATTTGTTGATTTTGCAGTTTTTTCTCTTTTTTGCGGTCTTATACTTTCAGCGGGACTCGGCATTAAAATTGCAGGAACGATAGGTATAATTATTTTCGTATCCTGTCTTTGTATAATAGGCTTTCTTGCTTACTGCTACAAGAGCAAGAGTATGCGAAGATATCTTTCAAAAAGATTTTTCACCTGAGCTATGTTTGAAGAAAAGTATTCTCTGCTGAAAAAATACTACGGCTATGACTCTTTTCGTCAGGGCCAGGAATATATTATTGATGCTATACTCTCAGGACACGATGTCCTGGGAGTTATGCCTACGGGCGCGGGAAAGTCGGTATGCTTTCAGTTGCCCGCACTGATGTTAAGGGGTGTTACGATTGTGGTTTCACCTCTTATTTCTCTTATGAACGATCAGGTGCAGACTCTTGAGAAAAAGGGCATTACTGCCGTTTGTCTCAATTCTGCAGTCAGCTTTGAGCAGCAGCGTCGCTCAGCGGAACGAATAATGAGTGGTAGGGTCAGGCTTATATATGTAGCTCCCGAAAGACTCGGAAACCGCTTTTTCAGGGCTATGTGCAGCAGAATCCACATTTCTCTTGTGGCAGTTGATGAGGCCCACTGTGTGTCTCAGTGGGGTAAGGATTTCCGCCCCGCATACCTCGGGATAAAGGATTTCGTTTCTTCTCTTCCTTCACGCCCGGTCGTCTGTGCTGTAACTGCAACGGCAACGCCCGAGGTAAGGCAGGACATAACAGAGCTTCTCGGACTTGAAAACGCAAGAAGCCTTGTAACAGGCTTTGACAGACCGAATCTTTATTTCGGTGTTGTCAGGACTGATAATAAGTATGAAGCCCTCATAAGCTGTCTGAATTTTTACAAGGGTAAAAGCGGTATTGTTTACTGCTCATCGCGAAGGGCGGCGGACAGACTTCACGATTCGCTTGTGAAAGAGGGATTTTCCGCGGTGAAGTATCACGCCGGTATGCCGAAAACGGAACGCAGAAAAAGCCAGGAGCTTTTTGTTTCCGACAGAAAAAGAATCGCAGTTGCTACTAATGCATTCGGTCTGGGTATTGATAAGCCTGATATACGCTTTGTAATTCACTATACTGTGCCCGGTGACCTTGAAAGCTATTATCAGGAAGCAGGCAGAGCAGGCCGCGACAAAAGGGCCTCCGACTGTATACTGCTTTACAGTAAGACGGATATAAAAATACAGAAATTCTTTATAAACACAAGCTATGAAGAAAGTGACTTGCCGAAAAGCGAAAAGCTGCGTTTGCGCAGTCAAAGGCTCAGACGTCTTGAGGAAATTGTTTCCTACTGTGAAACGGAAAAGTGTCTGAGAGAGCATATTCTTTCATATTTTGGTGAGGTAACAGAAAAATGCGGCAATTGCTCGTCCTGTAAAGCGAAATCCGTAAGCCTGAAGGAGTTTTGTAACGGTGAGATTTTTCGGGAGAAAGAGCTTATCGGCAGAATGACAGAGCTGAGAAACCGGATAGCGCGGAAAGAGGGCATAAGACCGAAGGATGTTATAAGTGACAGACTTATTCTGATTCTTGCGCAGAATACGCCGCTGTCTTTTGATGAAATGGAGAGTATGCCTCATTTCGGTGACCTTAAAAGAAAATATGCCGCCCTTTTTCTCAGGGAGATAAACAGGTATTACGAAACAAAAGAAAAGAAGAAACATTACACGGAAAATATTGCAAAAAAGTAAAGTAACTGATATAATATAATATTATTACAAAGTTCTATTACGTAAGAAAGGGGATTAATAATATGAGCCGTAAGCATTGGTGTATAAATGAAATAGACAAGACTCTTGCCTGCTCGGTTGCTGATGAATTTGATATTGATCCCTTTGCTGCGTTATTGCTTGTTTCAAGGGGTATCACAGACGGTGAAAAAATCAGCGATTTCTTTGATAACGATGCAATGCTTTCTGACCCCTTTACCTTTATAGACATGGACAAGGCAGTTGAGAGAATCAACAGAGCAATTGACTGCGATGAAAAAATTGCAGTTTACGGCGATTACGATGCAGACGGTGTAACGGCAACAGCACTTCTTTGCGAATATCTCGAAATGAACGGCTGCGACGTTGTGCCTTATATTCCCGACAGAAACGGTGAGGGCTACGGGCTTAACTGCAATGCCGTAAGAAGCCTTTGTGAATCGGGTGTAAGCCTTATCATTACCGTGGATAACGGAATTTCTGCCCACAGTGAGGCTGAATATATAAAGCAGCTGGGTATGGACCTCGTTATAACCGACCACCACAAGGTAGGTGAGACGATTCCCGAAGCAGTTGCTGTTGTAAATCCTCACAGAAGCGATTGCCCCTCGGAGTTTAAGCATTTTGCAGGTGTAGGTGTTGCTTTCAAGCTTGTGTGCGCCCTTTGCGGTGACGACGAGCAGGCTCTTTCAATGTTTGCCGACCTTGTAACAATCGGCACTGTAGGCGACATAGTTTCTCTTACAGGGGAAAACCGCCTTATTGTCAAAAAAGGTCTTGAAATGCTTGAAAACGGCTCATCGTTAGGAATTGAAGCACTTAAAGAGATCGCAGGTGTAAGCGGAAAGACGCTTACCTGTTCCTCAGTAGCTTTTTCCCTTGTGCCGAGAATCAACGCTATGGGCAGAATGGGTCACGCCTCAAAGGCTCTTGAGCTTCTTCTTTGCGATAATGAGTCACTTGCCCGGAGCCTTGCAAAAGAGATTGATTTCGCTAACGTCAGACGTCAGGAAACAGAAAGGGAAATAACTCTTCAGGCTCAGAAGCAGATTGAAGAAAAACCTGAAATGCTCAATAACCGTGTGCTGATTTTCTCAGGTGAAAACTGGCATAGCGGTGTAATAGGAATTGTTGCGGCAAGACTTGTGCAGAAATACGGCAAGCCCTGCCTTGTTATAACAGACGACGGCACAGAGGCCAAAGGCTCGGCAAGAAGCATTGACGGCTTTTCGCTTTACGAGTGTATAAGCAGTGCAAAGCATCTTCTGACTCACTACGGCGGTCATGTTCTTGCAGCTGGCTTCGGAATGGAAAGCAGGAATCTCGACGAATTCAAAAAGGCCGTTGAGGATTACGCAAAGACTGTTGATATGCCATTTGCCCGTATTGAGCTTGACTGCAGACTCCGTCCCGAATTTATTTCCTCGGATATTCTTTCGGTTATTGATGCTCTTGAGCCCTTCGGCGCAGGCAATCCTCAGCCTGTATTCGGACTTTTCGGAATGACTCTTACGGGTATTCAGCCAATCGGCTCCGGAAAGCATCTGCGTCTTACTCTCAAAAAGGGAACCACAACACTTACGGGACTTCTTTTCGGTGTCACGCAGGAGGATTTCCCGTATGTACAAGGGGATATTATCGACCTTGCGGTAAAGCTTGAAAGAAATGAATATATGGGTCAGGTGAAGGTCAGTATATACATTAAAGAAATCAGAATGTCCCGCACCGATGACCTGCTTTACCTTAAGAGCCGTCGACTTTATGAGAAAATTCTCAGAGGTGACAGGCTCAGCAAAAAAGAGGCTGATTTTGCACTTCCCGAAAGGCAGCAGCTTGCCGATGTTTTCCGCTTTATAAGAAACAGCGGAGGATGGAAATTTGATACGGATGTGCTCTGTTACCGTCTCGGCGGTGACGGAAGCAACGCCTGCAAGGTGCTCTTGTGCATTGATGTTCTTTGTGAGCTTGGCATTTTCCGTAAAGAAGGGGAAAGTGTTATTCCCGACAATATGCAGAATAAAGTGAACTTGGAGGATTCGTCACTTATTCAGTATCTGAAAAAATCAGGAAAGGAGAGCTGAGAATGGAAGACTACGAAAGAGACTATCAAAGGCTCATTGAGGATTACAGAAACACTTTTTCACCCGAAGATATAGAGAAAATCCGGAAGGCATATTCCATTGCAAACGAGGCTCATGCCAATCAGCGCAGACGCTCGGGTGAGCCCTATATCATCCATCCTATTGCCGTTGCAAAGATACTTGCTGAAATGGGCATGGATGCCGAATCTGTGTGTGCAGCTCTTCTTCACGATGTTGTTGAGGATACGGAAATCACCGCAGAAGAAATCCGCGCTATGTTCGGCGAAAACATTGAACAGCTTGTAGACGGAGTAACAAAGCTCGGTCAGATTCCTCTTTCGGCAAGTAAGGAGGAGCAGCAGAGCGAAAACATCCGTAAGATGTTCCTTGCTATGTCAAGGGATATCCGAGTTATCATCATAAAGCTCGCAGACCGTGTTCACAATATGAGAACGCTTATGTATATGCCTGAGGAAAAGAGGCGCTATAAGGCAAGGGAGACTCTTGAAATATACGCTCCGATAGCTCACCGTCTCGGTATCCGTGCCTTCAAGGAAGAGCTTGAAGACCTCGCAATCAGCTATATTGACCCCGTCGCTTACAGTGAAATTGCGGAAACTCTTGAAAGTCAGGTTGAGTCCCGACAGAAATTCCTTGAAAGTATGAAGAGCGAAATTCTTGAGCGTGTCAGACAGGAGGTACCTAATGTCCATATTGAAGGACGTATCAAGTCTGTTCACGGTATTTACAGAAAAACCTATATGAAGGGTAAAACCTTTGACGAAATATATGACATTTATGCAGTAAGACTTATTGTGGATTCTGTTTACGAGTGTTACTGCTGCCTTGGTGTAATCCACGATATGTATAATCCTATTCCCGGCAGATTCAAGGATTACATTTCAACACCCAAGCCCAATATGTATCAGTCGCTTCACACCACCGTTATCGGCAGGGCAGGTGTGCCCTTTGAGGTGCAGATAAGAACATGGGAAATGCACCACACTGCCGAATACGGTATCGCAGCCCACTGGAAATATAAGCTCGGAATGAGCGGTAAGGCAAAATTTGAGGAGCGTCTTTCCTGGATAAGACAGCTGCTTGAAAATCAGCAGGACAGCGACGACGTTGAGGATATTGTCAAAACCATCAAGACCGACTTTATCCCCGAAGAGGTCTTTGCCTTTACTCCGAAGGGTGACGTTATAAGTCTTCCTATGGGCTCGTGTATCATTGACTTTGCCTATAACATTCACTCAGGCGTTGGCAACAAGATGATAGGTGCCAAGGTTGACGGAAGAATTGCCACCCTTGACCATAAAATCAATAACGGTGAAATTATCGAAATTCTCACGACATCTTCACGTGACAAGGGTCCCAGCCGTGACTGGATAAAGCTTGCAAAAACCTCATCGGCAAGAACAAAAATCAAGTCCTGGTTCAAAAAGGAAAAGCGTGAGGAAAATATCATAGAGGGTAAGGCTGAGGTTGAGCGGGAATTCAGGCGCAACAATATAAGTCTCCCCGATAAGCAGATGGCAGAATTCCTTATGAAGTTTGCCGAAAAACAACACTGTAACAGCCTTGATGATTTCTTTGCTGCTATAGGTTACGGTGGGGTTGTGCTTACAAATCTTCTGCCGAGAATCAAGGAAGAGTATCAGAAAATCGTTAAGGAAAGTCAGCCCAAGCAGGAAGTTATTCCTAAGCCTATGGCAAATCAGACTCACAAAACAGTCAAGAGTGCTGAGGGCATCATTATTGAAGGTATCGATAACTGTCTTGTTAAGTTTT
Source organism: Oscillospiraceae bacterium (assembly GCA_015066015.1). Lineage (GTDB taxonomy): Bacteria > Bacillota > Clostridia > Oscillospirales > Acutalibacteraceae > UBA6857. Next base: position 14,405 of record SVPE01000016.1, on the reverse strand, counting down.
CACGTTGCTGCGATCCTCTTCCCGGTGATGAAATCATAGGCTTCATCACAAGAGGCCACGGCGTTTCTATTCACACGAAAAAGTGTACGAATGTGCCTAAGGACATCTCCGGGGCGGCAGAGCCTGAAAGATGGATAAATGCCCGCTGGGATACGCAGGTCAATAATTCCTACAGAGTAACCCTTGCAGTAACCTGTATGGACAGAGTAGGAATGCTTGCCGATCTTTCGGCAGTAATTGCCAATATGCACGTTATGATTCACTCAATTTTCACTAAGGACAGCACTGACGGCAGGAGCACTATTTATATGACAATCACCGTCAATGGTGCCGAGCATCTTAAAAACGTATGTGAGAAACTGCGTAAAATCAAAGGCGTGCTCACAACGGAAAGATCAGGATTATAATCAAAGCTTTGAAAGGCCTTGCAGGCGTCTCAGCATTTCAGTAAATGCTTAAGGTCTGCGGGGCTTTCTGAAATCAGGGAGTTATTATGAAAGCAGTAATACAGAGAGTTACAAAAGCAAGCGTAACCGTTGACGGAAAGATTACGGGACAGATAGGCACAGGCTTTCTTGTGCTTCTGGGTGTAATGCAGGAGGATACGGAAAAGGAAATGCAGCTTCTTGCAAAAAAGGTTGCGGAAATCCGCATTTTCACTGACGAAAACGACAAGATGAATCTTTCACTTTCTCAGGTCGACGGTGAGGTGCTTGTGGTCTCGCAGTTTACCCTTTGTGCCGATATGAAAAAGGGCAGAAGACCCTCCTTTATACCGTCGGCACCGCCTGAAAGAGCAAACAGACTTTATGAAATGTTCTGTCAGGAGCTTCTGAAAAACGGCGTAAGAAATGTTGAAAAGGGTATTTTCGGCGCAGATATGAAGGTCGAGCTTCTCAACGACGGACCTGTTACAATTGTGATGAATACGGATGAATGGCTTAAATAAATTCACAATTGTGCAAAATAAATACGGAATGCATGATACGGTAGCGGGTGAGTTAACGCTCTTGTGAAAGGGAGTGTCTGCAGCGTGAGCTTTCCGGTAACGGTAAATGAGTCAATTGTAAAGTGTTGAGTGTGGAATGAAGGCTAATGAGGCGGGGAGGCGCTTTGGCTTTCCTTTCGGGAAAGCCAAAGGCACAGAGAAAATCCGCTTGCGAAAGAGCGGGGAGGCGGATTTTCTCTGTGTGACGCGCCTGCAGCGCGTCCGCCTCCCCGCGTACCCGTTGATTCACACACTGTACGAATGACGAACTTAATCTGACAATTAATCATTGTGAATTTTACGAGGTGATTTTATGCTTAAACTCAAACTTTTCACTCCGCCTTCATTTGCGGCAAACTGTTATATACTTCTTGACGATAAAAGCGGTGATGCCCTCGTTGTTGACCCGGGCTGCTACAGCGGTCGTCTTGAAGCCATGCTCAAGGATATGGGCATAGAAAAGCTTCGCTACATTCTTCTGACTCACGGTCATTTTGATCATATTCTCGGACTTTCTCTTCTTCGGCAGAATTTCGGCGGTGAGGTTGTGATTCATAAGTCAGACGAGGCTTGTCTGTGGGATGAAAGGGAATCACTGGCCTGTTTTTTCGGAACACCGCAGAATAAGGATAAGGCAGATATCCTTGTTTCCGACGGCGATGAGCTTGATTTCGGCGAATATAAAATCAGAGTTATGCACACACCGGGCCACACTCCCGGTTGCGTATGCTATCTTATAGACGATTTAATGTTTTCGGGAGATACTCTTTTCAGCTACAGTATCGGCAGGACGGATTTTCCTTCCTCCAGCGTAACGCAAATGGAAAACTCCCTTCGCAGAATTATTTCTCTTGAGACAGATTACGAGGTTTACCCCGGACACGAAGGGGCAACGACTCTCTTTTACGAGAAGGGGAACAACCCTTATCTGAAAGGACTTTAAGATGCAACTTATAAATCTTTATCACAGCTATAATTACGAAACTGAAAACCTGCTCAGACTGTTTTTTCCCGACGGTGTTGAACGGAGTCTCTCCGTACCCGAGCAAGGGGATTATATGCTCACGAGCCTTGAGGGAAATACTGTTTTTGCAGTGCTTTGTCTGAAGGGTGAAGAAAAGTCGGTCGTATGGGAATATTCCGACGCTGATATACCCTCTTATGATACAAGGGACAGCTTTTTTGAAAGAAAGATTGCTCTTGCCATGTTTGCCCTTTTGAGTGAAATGACAGGCTATACCCCGCCTTGGGGAATCCTTACGGGTGTCAGGCCTGCAAAGCTTATGGGTAAGCTCTGCCTTTCAATGGGCGATGAAAAAGCAAAGGAATATTTTATAAAAGAGCTTCTTGTAAGTGAAGAAAAAACAAACCTTGCTTACGAGGTGTCAAAAAAGGAAGCGCCCATAATTGAAGATGCAAGCGGTGAAAAATCCTTTTCGCTTTATGTTTCAATTCCTTTTTGTCCTACGCGCTGCAGCTATTGCTCGTTTATTTCTCATTCAAATGACAAGGCGAAAAAGCTCATGCCCGAATATACCGAATATCTTGTAAAGGAAATTGCCGAAACAGGCAGAATTGCAAAAGAGCTCGGACTGAAATTAGAAAGCGTGTATTTCGGCGGCGGAACGCCTACCGCGCTTACCGAGGAGCTTTTAAAGAAGGTTACCGATGCCGTAAGTGAAGAATTTGACCTTTCTTCTTTAAGGGAATACACAATTGAGGCAGGTCGTCCCGACAGTGTGACAAGGGAAAAATTCCGCATAATGAAAAACTGCGGCTGCGAAAGAATCAGCATTAATCCCCAGACCTTCAACGACGGTGTCCTTAAGGTTATAGGCAGAAACCATACAAGCGAAGAAACTCTTTCTGCAATGAAAGCTGCAAGGGATGAGGGCTTCGGCTTTATAAATATGGATCTTATTGCAGGTCTTCCGACTGACAGTCTGGAGTCTTTTTCGTCTACACTTGAAACCACACTTTCTCTTGAGCCTGAAAACATTACCGTACATACTTTGGCTCTCAAGCGCTCATCGAATATCGTTACAGAGGGCAGGGAAACAAATTCGGGAATACTTGCAAGCAAAATGCTCTCCCTTGCACAGAAAAGGCTTACCGAAAGCGGATATAAGCCATACTATATGTACAGACAGAGTAAATGTCTGGGTAACCTTGAAAATGTAGGCTGGGCAAAGGATAAGTATGAATGTCTCTACAACGTATATATGATGGAGGAGTGTCATACTGTGCTTGCCGTAGGTGCAGGTGCGGTAACCAAGCTGAAAAATCCCGGCGGAAATGAAATAGAACGAATTTTTAACTATAAATATCCATACGAATATATAAGCGGATTTGATGAAATAATAAAACGCAAAAAACAGATATATCTTTTCTATGAAGGGATATAATAACCTTTTGAGGTGATTCAATGGCAAATTATGATATTGAAAGAATCAACGGATTTTTAAAGGATGAGCCTGCAGAGTTTATCCGTCAGTGTGAGCAGGCCTATGAGACTCAGCTTGACAGTGCAGTCTCCGGAATCTTAAAGCATAACGGCAGAAGTCTTGTTATGCTTGCAGGTCCCAGCTCGTCAGGAAAAACCACAACGGCAAGACTTTTAAAGGAAAAGCTTATAAAAGAAGGCAGATGTGCTTCGGTTATATCGCTTGATGATTTTTATCTTGTTCGGGATATACCTCACACCTTCGAGGACGGCACAGTGGATTACGAAAGGGTGGAGGCTCTTGATGTACCGCTTATTTCCTCCTGCCTTTCAGAGCTTATGACTGAAGGTGAAAGCGATGTGCCGAGATTTTGCTTCAAAAACAAGGAAAGAAGCGGATTTGAAAGAATAAAAGCAAGTGAAAATGAGATTATTATTATCGAAGGACTTCACGCGTTGAATCCTGTTATCACAGACCCTCTTGAGGCTTACTCAATGACCAAGCTTTACGTCAGTGTTTCGTCGAGAATAACTCAAGGCGGCAAGATGCTTTTTACAAAAAGGGACCTTCGTTTTATCAGACGTATGATAAGGGACTACCATCACAGAAACAGTGATGTTGAAAACACCTTTTATCTTTGGAAGGGAGTCAGAATGGGTGAGGACAGATACCTCTTTCCGTATAGCGGAAACGCCGATATGAAAATCGACTCCATACATCCTTACGAGGTATCTCTTTTTAAAAATATCGCGACAGAATTGCTTGACCATGTCGCGCGGGACAGTCAATACTTTAAAAACGCGGATGAGCTCAGAGAAAAGCTTGCCAAGGTAACACCGATAGACAGGTGTCTTATGCCTGACGGCTCACTTTTGGGGGAGTTTATCCAATAAACATCGGATAAAGCTAAAAATAACGTAATGGGAGCTGGAAGTTTTGTCTGAAAGAAAAAAGCAATCTCTGCTTACAGGTGCGGGTATCCTGGCAATTGCAACGGTGTTTGTAAAGCTTATCGGTGCAATATATAAAATACCCCTCACAAATCTTATCGGTGCCGAGGGCTACGGCTACTTTACGGGTGCTTATGCGGTTTATACGCCGCTTTATGCAATTTCTATGGCAGGTCTTCCCGTTGCGGTTGCCGCCCTTGTATCACAGAATGTCGAAACCGGCAGAATAAAGGATGCACAGCGTATATTTGCTATTTCAAAAAAGCTCTTTCTGGGTATAGGTCTGGTTTGTACACTTCTGCTTGTTGCCGTAGCTTATCCCTATTCAAGGCTGGTCGGCGCGGCAGATAATTACATCAGCATTATAGTTATTGCACCCTGTGTGCTTTTCTGCTGTCTTATGTCAGCCTACAGAGGCTACTATGAAGGACTCAACAATATGACACCTACAGGTGTGTCTCAGGTCGTTGAGGCGGTTTTTAAGCTGGTTATAGGTCTTGCCGGCGCATATCTGTTTATGACCAAGGCTCTCGGTTATTACCGTGAGAATGCTGCTGACGGAGTGCTTGAATTTTTCGGTAAAACCGTTACCGACGAGTCAACGGCACTCAGTGCCCTTTACCCTTATGCTGCGGCCGTTGCAATTTTTGGCGTTACTGCAGGCTCAATGGCATCCTGGATTTACCTTTTCATCCTCTATAAAAGAAAGGGTGCAGGCTATTCCCGTGAGGAGCTGGTAAATTCACCTGAGGCAAAAAGCTCAAGGGAGCTTACGGGCAAGCTTCTCAGAATAGCTATTCCCGTTGCGGCTTCGTCGGTTATACTTAACCTTACGAATATAATTGACGATTTCACTATCCGTGCAAGACTCAACTTTGCTCTTGCGGAAAACGGGGAAATAATAAAAAACATGTACGCCGATGCTCTTTCAGCCTCACAGACCCTTGAAAGCGGTATTTCAACCTACCTTTACGGTGTTCACGGCGCAGTAATCAACATAAAAAACCTTATCCCGACAATTACGCTCACTCTGGGAATCAGCGCAATTCCCGTAATTTCCAAGGCCTGGGCAATAAAGGATATGAAGGGAATAAGAGTTTCCACCGAATCGGCAATGAGAGTGGCTATGATTATTGCACTTCCGGCAGGCTTCGGCATTGCGGCACTCAGTGAGCCGATACTGGAGCTGCTTTACTCCTCAAGGGCAGAAATTGTGCCTGTTGCGGCACCTCTTCTGCGCACCTACGGCTTTGCTATGTTCCTTTTTGCAATAGCATCTCCGCTTACAAATATCCTTCAGGCGCTGGGTAATACAAAAGCTCCGATTATCAGCATCCTTGCAGGTGCTGCGGCTAAGCTTGTCTATAATTACATTGTGATAGCTAAGCCTGAAATCAACATCCGCGGAGCTGCCGGTGCAAGTGTACTTTGCTATGTAATTATGGCAGGACTTAATCTTATTCAGCTTTTACACTGCACACACATACGCCTTGATTATGTGTCAGTTTTCCTTAAGCCCTTTGTGGCGGCGGTTGCCTGCGGCGGTACTGCATGGGGAGTTTTCAAACTTCTGACGGGAAGTATCGGCATTTCGTCGAAGCTTTCCTGCCTGATTTCCATCGCTTGCGGTGCAACAGTTTATGCAATTGTGTTGCTTATAATTAAAGGAATTGTAAAAGATGACCTGGAAATGCTCCCAAAAGGAGAAAAAATTGAAAAAATCCTTGCAAAATTTAAATTATTAGGGTAGAATAAATGCATTGAGGTTTTGAGTATGGTAAATTTTAACTTTAAAGACAAATACGATATAGGCGATCTTCTTGAGATTATGGAGCATCTGCGCTCTCCGGGCGGCTGTCCATGGGATGCAGAGCAGACTCACGAAAGCATCCGCAACAGCTTTATTGAGGAGACCTACGAGGTAATTGAGGCTATCAATAAAAAGGACAAGGAGCTTTTACAGGAGGAGCTTGGCGACGTGCTTTTGCAGGTTGTATTTCACGCCCGTATGGAAGAGGAGGAGGGCTCCTTCAACTTTTCCGATGTGTGCGACGGCATCTGCAAGAAGCTTGTAGAGCGTCATCCTCACGTTTTCGGTGATGTCAATGTTGAAAATACCGATGATGTACTCAGAAACTGGGACACAATAAAGCGCAAGAGCAAGGGACAGAAGACCCAGGGCTCTGCAATGGAAAAAATCCCCAGAGAGCTTCCGGCTCTTATGAGAAGTGAAAAGATTCAGTCCAAGGCCAGAAAGGCAGGCTTTGACTGGGACGAAATCGACGGTGCACTTGAGGCTCTTGAAAGTGAAATCAGAGAGCTCAGAGAAGCAATGCAGTCGGGCGAAAAAAAGGAAATTGAAAACGAGATGGGCGACGTGCTTTTCTCCTGTGTGAATGTTTCAAGATTCCTCGACGTTGATCCCGAGCTTGCGCTTACGGCATCGAATGAAAAATTTATCACCCGTTTCCTTGAGGTTGAGCGACTTGCAAAAGAGCAGGGAATCAATATGAAGGAAAAGTCAATTGAAGAGCTTGACGAACTCTGGAAACAGGCGAAAATCAATTTAGCATCCAATTGAGCAAAAGCTCGTGGAAAATATAATATTTTTTGGAGGACACAAAAAATGAATAAAACAGAACTTATCAATGCAGTTGCAGCTAAGGCTGAAATCTCAAAGAAGGACGCAGACAAGGCTGTTGCAGCAGTTCTTGCTTCAATCGAAGAAGCACTTGTAGCAGGTGAAAAGGTTGCACTTATCGGCTTCGGTACATTCGAAGTTAAGGAAAGAGCAGCAAGAACAGGTCACAACCCCAAGACAGGCGAAGCTATCGAAATCGCAGCTGCAAAGCTTCCTTCATTCAAGGCAGGCGCAGCACTCAAGAACGCTGTTAAATAATTTACGGCAAAGAAGCTGAGACTGTTCCCTAAAAGGGGCAGTCTCTTTTTTCTTACGAGGTAATAATATGAGATTAGATAAATACCTGAAGGTATCAAGGCTTATAAAAAGACGTACCATTGCAAATGAGGTCTGCGATGCAAAGCACGTTACAGTCAACGGCAAAATCGCAAGGGCATCCTATGATGTGAAGGTCGGCGACATCATCGAAATACAGATGGGCGAAAACCTGCTTAAGGCAGAGGTGCTTATCGTCACCGAGCATGCAACAAAGAACGATGCAGGACTGATGTACAGGATAATATGAGTGCAGAAATGCGGTCACGGATTGATTTCCGTGACTCTTTTTTTGTTTGCAGGAATAAGGGCCCGTTGCGGATTTTGAGGATATACCGGAGTTAAAAATATATGAAAATGTGTATATTTCTAATAGCAAAATAAATTGTTACTACTTGTACAAATTATGACAGAATTTTTTGTTTGGATAGTTAATTGACAGTTGTGTGTTTTCTTAATATAATTTAATATATTAAGAAAAATTAATGGAAAGGTAGATAATTATGAAAAAATTGATATCTGTTATTCTGGCTTTAATTATGATGTTTACCGTTGTAACACCCGCGTTTGCGTTCGATTATGTATTGAAGGGAAGCGACATTCCCGTTGTTGCTATTTTCGGTGACGGTGAACCTATTTATAACACAGAGGGCGAAAAGATCTTCCATTTTAAAGAAATACTCAATATGCTTGGCGGAAGCGAAGAGGGTGCTGCGGGAGAGGCTGTGCAGAATGTTCTTAAGCCATTTCTTATTGAAGGCATACTTTTTGATAAATGGGATAATTACTACGCTGCGCTTGAAAAGGAAATCGGGGATATCTTTGCTGAATCACGATATGATGAAAACGGCGAAAACCCCAACGGCTCCGATGTTTCGCCTCAGGTAAGACAGTATATGAAAAATGATCTCAGCGTTGATGCAAAGAAGGAGCACGGCTCTTATCTTCCTTATGACTATCAGTTCTGGTATGACTGGAGACAGGACCCGCTCAAGACTGCCGACGAATTCCATGAATATATCCAGGGTGTTAAAAAAATTACAGGCTGTCCCAAGGTTTCAATTATTGCAAGATGTCTCGGCACAACAGTTGTTCTTGCCTATCTTACAAAATACGGCAATGACGATATTCATGGCGTCAGCTTTAACGGCGGCGTTGCCGACGGAGCTGAAATCATAAGTGAAACCATAAGCGGAAAATTTGAGATTGATCTTAATGCAATCAACAGAATGCTTTCTGATTTCAAGGCTCTCGGTCAGCTTGATATTGATAATTTCATTACCTCGAGCATTGACCTTGCCGCAAAAAGCACGGAGCTTGTCGGTTATGAATTTGAGGAAACAAGAATTTACGCTAAGCTTCTGCAGGGCGTTACTTCCGCAATTTCTCTTTCAACCTTCTTTACATGGCCCGGATACTGGGCACTTGTAACCGAAGAGGATTTCGAGGATGCACTTTTCTATGTTTTCGGTGAAGAGGGCAGTGAAAAGCGCCAGAAGTATGCAAAGCTTATTGAGAAAATCGAAAACTATCATAACAGTGTTGTAAAGAACATCTGGAATACAATGCAGTCACTCAAGGACGACGGGGTCAAGGTTGGCGTAATTGCAAAGTACGGTTTCCAGATTGCGCCTGTTGTTAAATCGAACGATGCGATTGCCGACCAGTTTGCTTCTGTAACAAGAGCTTCCTTCGGTGCAACCACAACATCAATTTACGATACTTTCCCTGAGGAATATATCAACATCAGCAAGGCAAAGGGACTTGACAAATACATATCCCCGGATAAACACATAGATGCGTCTACCTGCTTCTTCCCGGATTCCACATGGTTTACAAAGGGCATCTCACACTCTAACTGGACCAATTTTGAAACAAGTCTTCTTTATCAGGTTGTTACTGCTGACCGACAGCTTACAATCGATGATTTTGACTGCACTCAGTATATTGTTTATTCTAATGAAACATCAACAGCTTCTCCGATGACAGAAGAAAACTGCAAGACTGAGGCCTGGGAGCTTGAAAAAACATACGACGAGCCGGATAATTTCATTCAAAGAATAGTTGCTTATTTCAGATCAGTCATTCAGTGGTTCAAGGATTTATTGAAGGTGATTTTTTCAAGCGGCAAAAATCCGGCAGAATAACAAATGTATAAAATAAAAACTGTCCGTCAGAGATATTTCTGACGGACATCATTTTTTATAGAAGCTGAAAGCAGCAAAACAGTTATTATTGCTTTGACGGATAGGGAGTTTTTATGTTTGTTCGGTCTGTAAGATAGTCGATGCTTACTCCGTAAAAGTCGGCTAATTTAATAAGTACCTGATCGGTAAAGGGTATTACTCCGGTTTCATATTGGGAATAAGTGTTCTGTGATACACCGAGTATTTCCGCAATTTCTCTTTGTCTGAGATCTCTGTCTTCCCGAAGGGCTCTGATATTTTTAAAAATCATATTTACCACCTGATTTTAATTTTTAACTGTATGTTTACAATTTATTATATTAAAATTTACTTGCCTACATTGACTTTTATCTGTAATGCAGATAAAATATAGGTGTAGTAGTTTAATATGATACAATTAAAAAAACTACCATTCTAAATGTGTAAATTTTTATAGGAGGTAATAAACATGAAGAGATTCAGAAAAGCTTTTTTACTTACAGCTGTTGTTCTGACGATGCTTCTCTGCTTTGTTTTTTCGGCAAGTGCCGCAGACGGAAGCGGTAAGTGCGGTGAGAATGTTTTTTGGTCCTTTGATGCAGAAACAAAGACCCTTACAATCAGCGGTACCGGCCCGATGGATGATTATGAGTTAATCAGCGACGGCGCTATCGAAGAGTGGGTATACTGTACAGCCCCCTTTGATGTGGAGGGAGGTATAATAGATACCGTTATTATTGAAGACGGTGTAACATCTGTCGGTACATTGGCATTTTATGATTTTAATATTAAAAACCTGATTATTGCCGATAGTGTTAAAGTAATCAAAGAAAGTGCTTTTTATGAAAACACCCGTCTTAAAACGTTAAGCCTCGGAAACGGTCTTGAGGTTATAGAAGAAAGCGCTTTCTATTATTGTCGTAACGCTCTTGAAAGTGTTGTTTTGCCTGAAAGCCTTACAACTATCGAAGGCGGCGCTTTTGGTTATTGTACAGCTTTGAAGGAAGTGCAGATTTCTAAGAATTTGTCCGATGTTTCAGCTTTTGCTTTTAGTAATTGTGATAAACTTGAAAAATTTATCGTGGATGAAGAAAATCCGTATTTTTGTGATATAGACGGTGTTCTTTTCAGCAAGGACAAAAAGACTCTGGTTTGTTATCCTGAGGGAAAAGAAGGTGTTACATACAGTGTGCCTGACGGTGTAACAGATATAGGTAAGGGTGCATTCAGCGGTAATTATGTGCTTGAAAGCGTGACTTTACCTGATAGTCTGCTTAATATAGGTAACGGTGCTTTTTACAAATGTAAGCTTGGAACTATAGATTTACCCGAAGGTTTGCTCAGTATCGGTAACAACGCTTTTGGGTACGGCAATATTAAAGAAATTGTTTTCCCCGAAAGCCTGGAAACTATCGGAAACCGTGCTTTTGAATCTTGTGATTTAACTGAGGTTGCTATTCCTTCAAATGTAAAATACATAGGCAGTACAGCCTTCTCCTTTTGTGAAAAGCTTGAAAGAATTACTGTGGACGAAGCAAATGAATATTATTGCAGCGACAGCTTTGGTGTTCTTTACAACAAGGATAAGACCGAGCTTATTAAATATCCCGACGGAATTACTGCATCGGCTTATGTGATTTTTGACGGAGTATCATCAATAGCCGAAGAAGCTGTGTACGATACGAAGTTTTTAAAAACAATAACAATCCCCACAAGCGTGAAAAAAATCAGCAAGTATGGTATATGCTCAAGTAGTTTCATTGATGTTTGCTATAAAGGAACAAAGGAACAGTGGGATGCTATAGATATTGCTGCAGGCGGAACGGGTTGGCACAAAGCAACCCTCCATTATAATTCCAACCACGAAATTATAGGTCGCCCTGAGTCTGTTACAGCTATAGTTTACGGAAGAGGACTTATACTCGAATGGACACGTGTTCCCGATGTATATGGCTACCGTGTGTATATGAAAACTGAAAACGGTTGGAAGCACCTCGGCGATACAACCTTTACCTACTTCAGAGTAAGTCTTCTTGAACCGCTTACCGAATATACCTTTGCTGTCCGTGCGGGCAGAAAGATTGACGGCAAGAATGTTTTATCAGATACATATACTGTGTTTACAACTAAAACAGTAGTTTCCGCACCTGCAAATCTTAAGGCAACACAGACCACTTCGGAAATCAAGCTTACATGGACTCCCAGTGAGGGTGCGACAGGCTACCGTATATACAGACAAATAGTGACCGACCCTTGGAACGGCACTTTTTGGGTCGGATATGATTATAAGTGGGAAGTCGTAGTCAGCTCCGTTACAACCAATTCCTGCACAATCAAAAATCTCAAACCGGGTCATACTGAAACATACGCGGTGCGTCCTTATACCAAAAACGGCAGTGAAGTCAAGTGGTATGAATATACCACCATTGAGACTGCAACGAAGCCTCCCAAGACAAAGGTCAGCGCAATTCAGAATACTACAGCTATAAAGCTTTCATGGGAAAAATCGCCAACTTCAGACTACCGTATTTATTATAAGTCGGGTAATAAATGGAAAGTGGCAAAAGAAGAGGTTGGCAATTCTTACCACATTTTCACAGATCTGAAGCCCGGCTCAAAATACACCTTTGCAGTAAGACCTTACATAGAGATTGACGGTGTATATATCTGGGGCGAGCACACCGAATTCACCACCGCCACCAAGCCTGCCACCGTAAGTGCAAAGGTTACTTCACCATCAAAGGGTAAACTCACTCTCACCTGGAATGCAGTAAGCGGTGCGGAAGGCTATCAGGTATTCTACAAGACAGGTAACGGAGCATATAAGTACTATAACACCTACTCAAACGTGAAGAATCTTACCTTTACCGGTCTTAAATCAGGCACAAAGTACACCTTTGCGGTCCGTGCAGGCATCAGAACCTCGGGCGGTAATATCTTCGGCGGCTACAAGGAAGTCCCCGTAACAGTAAAATAAACTAACACTACCATTTGCAGACTCTCTCCGGAGGGTCTGTTTTTTTCATAATCTCCCTTTTGTCCGAATAAAATTAAATAAAACAAAGGGGGAATAAATATGAGTGAAAACAAGGACAAAATCATTTTGCCGCACAGCGCACTTTTAAAAGACAGACAGGAGCTTCATTTAAGCGGTGTCACCGATGTGGACTCTTTTGATGAAACGGGAATTACGGCATACACTGACCTGGGTGAGCTTTCCATAAGCGGTGAGAATCTGCATATTACAAAGCTCTCTCTTGAGTCCGGGGAGCTTCTTGTTGAAGGCAGGGTGGTTTCTCTGATTTACCGTGATGATATGCCTAAGGCAACTTCATTTTTCGGGAGGGTTTTCCGATAAGCTACAGTGAGCCTCTTATAAATCAGGTAAGAGTATTTCTGCTGAGCGTGGGAGTCGGTGTGCCCGTCTGCCTGATTTACATCGGTATACAGAGCCTTTTCCGTGCATTATCAGGCAAGGACAGATTTATTTTTGCCGCTGATATTCTTTTCAGTGTGATTGCTGCTCTTATCTCGTTTTTCTTTATGGTGTTTTATAATAACGGTCGGGTAAGGCTTCATCTTATTATGGGTGAGGCTCTGGGATTTTTTGTCTTTATGCGTACAGTCGGAAAACACCTTTTGGCTTTGTGCTTCCCGGCGGCGGATACGGCTCGCAAGGTGCTGGGAAAAATGCTTTATCCCTTTGTCCGTGTGGGCAGCGCATTTGTAAATATTTTCCGTAACGCGGGTGACTTTGTGCGCCGTATGATAAGAAAGAGGTCTTCAAAGGGAATTTCTGTGGAAGAAATTGACAAAAAAACTCCCGATAAAGCAAAAAAAATTAATTTTATTAGCAAAATACTCTTGAAAATTCAAAACAAATCTGTATAATTAAAATGTATATTTGAAATTATCCGGGGAGGCTTTTTTGTGGCTGTTAAAAGAATCAGGTCAACAAGAGAGATATTCAAAAAATTGAATAAACCTATCTGCCTCGTAGTGCTTGCAGTTTTTGCTGTAGTTTCGGTAGTATGCGCCGGATACAGAATCAGTAATAAGATTAAGCTTGCCGAGTATGAAACACAGATTGCTGAAATGGAAGCAAAGGTTCAGAAGCTCAGTGAAGAGAATGATGAATATACTGCTGTGCTCAACTCATCGGACCGCAGGGCTTATTATGAAAAAATTGCCCGTGAGCTTCACGGATACGGTAAGCCGGGAGAGTATGTTTTTTACATCACACCCTGACAGAGTTTTTGATGCTTAAAATTAGGAGGACGACGGTTTTTTATGCTTGAAGTTGGAGCAATCCTGGAAGGAAAAGTAACAGGACTTACAACCTTTGGTGCTTTTGTAAGCCTTCCTGACGGAAAAAGCGGAATGGTACATATCTCTGAGGTTTCCACATCCTTTGTAAATGATATAAAGGAGTTTCTTAAGGTCGGTCAGGAGGTCAGAGTAAAGGTAGTCGGTATTTCCGATGAGGGAAAAATCAGCCTGTCAATCAGAAAGGCAGAAGCTGCCGAGACTCCTCAGCCTAAAGAAAAATTCAAGGATAAGCCCCGTCGCAACGACAGACCCAGAAATGCAAATGTATGGCAGGGTCAGCCACAAAAGAGCAAAGAGGGTATGAGCTTTGAGGATATGATGGCTCAGTTCAAGCAGGTAAGCGATGAAAAAATGTCCGACCTCAAGCGCACCACTGAATTCAGAGGCGGAAACGGCAGAAGAAATAAAAACTGATAATACATACGGAGGTCTCAGGACTTCCGTATTTTTTGTAATGTAAAACCACGCGTTAGACGCGTGGTTCGGTAAGAATTAAATAGTTGAACAGAAAAACCTCCTTATATTATAATTGAATTGCGGTCTGTCAACTGCAACAAAAATAATAAAAAGGAG
>SVPE01000004.1 GCA_015066015.1 Oscillospiraceae bacterium | reverse complement strand
TTTCTCTTGTATGAAATTATGTGGAAAAGCCGGATACAGTATCAAATTGGTATCACAAGGCTTTTTGAAAATCCCGAAACCCTTTATTTTACTGGGCTCACGAGCTTTCGTTTACTTATTCCCACTCTATTGTGCCTGTCGGCTTTGGTGTTATATCGTAAAGCACGCGGTTGATACCTTTAACCTCACTTGTAATACGAGCCGTAATTTTGCCGAGAATGGCGTAGGGTATCTCTTCAATAGTGGCTGTCATTGCATCAGTTGTATTTACTGCTCTGATGATCGCAGGCCAACCGACATATCGGCTGTCATCCTTGACACCTACACTCTTCATATCAGGCACAACAACAAAATATTGCCAGACCTTCTCGGCGAGACCGTTAATATCAAACTCTTCTCTGAGAATAGCATCAGCTTCTCTGAGTGCATTAAGTCGGTCGCGTGTGATGGCACCAAGACATCTTACACCGAGACCGGGGCCGGGGAAAGGCTGACGGTATACCATCTCGTGCGAAAGTCCGAGAGCCTCACCGACTACTCTTACTTCGTCCTTGAAAAGAAGCTTGATGGGTTCTACAAGTTCAAAATCAAGATCCTCAGGGAGACCTCCTACATTGTGATGTGATTTGACAGCTTCTTTACCCTCTGCCTGTTTGATGCTTTCCAAAATATCAGGATAGATGGTACCCTGAGCAAGGAAGGATACGCCGTCAAGCTTGCGAGCTTCATCTGCAAAAACGTTAATGAATTCTGCACCAATAGTTTTTCTTTTGGTTTCGGGGTCGCTTACACCTGCGAGAAGATTAAGGAAACGGTCAGTTGCATCAACATAGATAAGGTTAGCGTCAAGCTGATTTCTGAAAACCTCGATTACATTTTCGCTTTCACCTTTACGCATAAGGCCGTGATTTACATGTACACAAATGAGCTGTTTGCCGATAGCTTTAATAAGTAGCGCGGCAACGACTGACGAGTCAACACCGCCTGAAAGTGCAAGAAGAACCTTCTTGTCACCAACCTGTGCGCGAACAGCTGCTATCTGCTCCTCGATAAAAGCATCTGCAAGCTCCTTTGTTGTGATGCGAGCCATACTGTCGGGTCTTTTGTTTGAATCCATAATTAATTCCTCCCAATTTATTAATATAAAATTATAAACATCCAAAGCGGCGACCCGAAAAGGGTCGCCTTAAAAATATCAGTTTGTGAAATTGTCGAAATATCCCTGAACAAGCACAACAGGAGTACCCTTATCGCCTGAACCGCTTGTAAGGTCGCAGAGTGAACCGATAAGGTCAGTAAACTTTCTGGGTGTGGTTCCCTGAGATGCCATATTGCCTACAAGACTCTCTTCACCCTTATCAGAAATGCGCTTTGAGATTGCGGCCTTGAGTTCCTCGCCTGAAAGGCCCTTGAAATCGTTGTCAGCAAGATATTTAAGCTTGAGTTCGTTAGGTGTACCCTCAAGACCGGATGTGTAACCCGGTGATACGCAAGGGTCGGCAAGCTCCCAGATTTTACCCTGGGGATCCTTGAATGCACCGTCACCGTATACCATTACTTCAATCTTTTTGCCTGTAGCTTCAATAAGAAGCTGCTGAGTTCTGTTTACAAATTCATTGCATTTGTATGGGAAGAGCTTGATAGTATCTTCAGTTGACTTGTTTGAACCGAGAAGACCGAAATCAGCGTTGAAGCCGCTGCCGTCAACAGATTCGGTGAGAATATCATCAAGGCCGAGAACGATTTTAGCTCCGGCAGCCTTGAGAAGACGCTTTGTGCGCGCTCTTGTGTGAATATCACAGGTAAGAATGCAATCAGTATAGTCGAGAATACTCTTAGCCTGATTAGCGAAAACAACCTCACATTCAGCACCGCACTCCTTTACAAGGCTCGAGTAATATTCTACATAGTCGACACCTGTGAACTCGTGCTTATTTTCGCCGAAAAGCTCACGGTATTTAGCAAGTGTAAGGACATCGCTGAAGGGATTCACACCTGCTTCATCAAGCTGATCATATGTGAGAAGATGGTTGCCTACTTCATCGCTCGGATAGCTGAGCATAAGAACAACCTTCTTACAGCCCATAGCGATACCGCGAAGACAGATTGCGAAACGGTTTCTTGAAAGTATGGGGAAAATAACACCGACTGTTTCGCCGCCGAGCTTTGCCTTTACATCCTTTGCAATAGCATCAACTGTTGCGTAATTGCCCTGACTTCTTGCAACGATTGATTCGGTAACAGCTACAACGTCCTTATCGCGAAGCTCAAAGCCCTCGCTTTTTGCAGCATCAATAACACTGTCGCAAACAATTTTTGCAAGGTCGTCTCCCTCGCGGATGATAGGACAGCGGATACCTCTCGAAACAGTACCAACTTTTCTTTCCATCTGAATCATTACCCCTTATAAATTAGAATTGGTAATCCATATCGGCACCCCGATAAAAATACTCTATTATTTTATCATTACTGTTTAAAGAAATCAAGTAAAATGTGCAAGAATATTTTACCTTAAAGCTATTTTTTTATATTCTACAAAAAGAGAAAAGTAAGAGTATTTATTTTTAGAAAAAATTACAAATGTGAAACAAGGAAATACGTACATTTGATTAATTATCCGGACTAAAGAATTTATAAAAAGACTCGTAATTTGTCTGCCTGTTTTTTTATAAGTTTTTGTATTACAGGATAACCCGAATTGTAGTAATGTTCAATTTCAGTAAACAGCTCATAAAAAGCCATCTTTTGACAGCAGTTTTCGGATAACTGTTTCTTCTTCGCATAGGTTTCGAACAATTTTAAATGTTTACCGTTTGCATTATTGAGCTGATACAAGTCATATTCGCTGTCAGCCCACATACAGCCGCAGGGGTCAATTATCGCAGTAACATTACAATTCTTTTTATCAATCATAATGTTCCACATATTATAATCTCCGTGTATAAGAGAGGATTCCGTTATAGGTAAATTAAATATTTCTTCAAATTTATCTACAGCCTCACACATCACATTTAAAACATAATTTGTTATTTGACCGTCACATTTAAGCTTTCTTGCCATATCAAGAATTGAAAATGATTTGTGTCTGTAATATTCGTTAAAAGTTTTGTAATATTGGTCGTCGTCAATTGCGCCGAATCCTGCAGGATTGTGTACATTGTGAAAAGCAAGAAGATTATCAACTACCTGCTCGGCTAATTTGGCTTTCTTAGACGGACTGATGTAAAAAGCATTACCTCCGTTTTCGCCTTTAAGAAAATTCATGGCAAGTACATCTTTTTTAAACGTATCGTCTGCCGAATGACACCATAACACCTCAGGCATAGGATAAAGCGAATACTGTGAAAGCAATCTGATTTGTTCTATTTCTTTTTTCATCATACCAACAGACTTATAGACTTTAACAACGAGTGGTTCTCTTTTAAGATAATCAAATTTATAAACATCAGCGTAAAATCCCCCGCCTATGCGGTAAATTTCCATCTGCCTCTCACCGACTTTTTCTAATACGAACTCCTTCAAAGCTTCCATTTTTCAGTCTCCTGTCAGTTAATATTCAATTGTTCATTTTTATACTATATAAAACTTAAATCAAAATAAAAAACACCTTCACATTTTAATCTTGATGTGTTATAATTACTTAAAATATTCAAAAAGGATGTTTCATTTGAAAAGCTTTACAATACAAAAAAATGACAGCGGGCAGAGGCTTGATAAATTTATAACTAAATCCTGTCCAAAGCTTCCCAAAGCACTCTTATACAAATATGTCAGAATAAAACGTATTAAGGTAAACGGAAAAAGAGCTGAAATATCAACCAAGCTAAATGTCGGAGACATTGTTGATATGTATATAAATGATGAGTTTTTTGAAAAGGAAGAGACCGTTTACGATTTTATGTCGGCGTCAAAAAAAATTGATATAGTTTATGAGGACGAAAATATTATTTTGCTTAACAAAAAGGTAGGTCTGCTTTCTCATCCCGATGACAGCGAATACATCGACACGCTCATAACAAGAGTAAAAAGATACCTTTTTGAAAAGGGTGAATGGAATCCAGAAGATGAAAGCTCATTTGTACCTGCACTCGTAAACAGAATTGACAGGAACACAAGCGGTATAGTTATATGCGCAAAAACTGCTGAGGCGCTTCGTGTCCTTAACCAGAAAATGAAGGACAGAGAGCTTCACAAGATATATCTTTGCATCGTGCATGGCACTCCGCCTAAGAAAGAAGATATAATAGACGGTTACCTTGTCAAGAATGAAAGTAAAAACAAGGTATTTATTTCAAAAAAGCCTTCTGACGATGCGAAATACATCAAAACAAAATACAAGGTACTCGGAAGCAAAAACGGCCTCAGCCTTGTAGAAATTGACCTTTTAACAGGCAGGACACATCAGATAAGAGCTCATATGGCCTGGCTCGGTAATCCCCTTCTCGGCGACGGAAAATACGGCAGAAACGAAAACAATAAAAAGGTCGGCTACAAAAAGCAATGCCTTTGCTCTTATAAGCTGATTTTTGATTTCACAACTGATTCAGGTTCGCTTGAATACCTTAATCATAAAGAATTCACAGTTGATGATGTGTGGTTTAAAACTGAGTTTTTAAACGGCACCCTTACAGAAAGAGGTTAAGAAATGAACGAGTTTGACAAAATGCAGCAGCGAGCAAAAGAGCTTCGCGACTTATTGAGCTATCACAGTAAGCGCTACTACGAGATGGATGCGCCCGAAATCGAGGATTTTGAATATGATATGATGCTGCGCGAGCTCGAAGAAATAGAAGCGAAATATCCGGCACTTATAACGCCTGACTCCCCCACTCACCGTGTAGGCGGAAAAGCTGACGGGCAGTTCACTCCTGTTGAGCACGTTGTGCCTATGGAAAGTCTCCAGGATGCATTCAGCTTTGAAGAGCTACAGGCCTTTGATAACAGAGTTAAAGCTGTTATTGATACACCTGTATATGTTGTCGAGCCAAAAATCGACGGATTGTCTGTTTCACTTGAATATGAAAACGGATTATTTGTTAGAGGTTCAACAAGAGGTGACGGTCGCATCGGAGAAGACGTAACGGCAAATCTTCGCACTGTAAAGTCTATTCCGTTGAAGCTGAATACCGTCCTTCCTTTCATCGAGGTGCGTGGCGAAGTGTATATGCCTAAAAACGTTTTTCTTGACCTTACAAGGGAGCAAGAGCTCAACGGAGAAAAGACCTTTAAAAATCCCAGAAACGCCGCTGCGGGCTCTTTAAGGCAAAAAAATCCTAAAATAACAGCCAAGCGACGCCTTGATATTTTTCTTTTCAATATTCAGCAGATAACCGGCAAAGAATTGAACGGACACAAGGAATCTCTTGATTATATCAAAGGTCTCGGATTTAACACAGTGCCGTTTTACAAAGAGTGCCGCAATATCGGTGAGGTTATTGAAGAAATTAACAGAATCGGTGAAATGCGAGGCTCACTCCCCTTTGACATTGACGGTGCAGTTGTTAAAGTCGATAACTTCTCACAAAGAGAGCTTCTCGGTTCCACATCAAAGTTTCCTAAATGGGCAATCGCGTTTAAATATCCCCCCGAAGAAAAAGAAACTACTTTACTCGACATAGAAATCAACGTCGGAAGAACCGGTGTATTAACACCTACTGCGATTTTTAAGCCAATTTCGCTTGCAGGAACTACCGTGAGCAGAGCAACACTTCACAATCAGGATTTTATAAATGAAAAAGGCATCTCAATCGGAGATAAAATAATTGTACGCAAAGCCGGAGATATCATACCTGAGGTACTTACTGTTTCGTGGCATAATCAGGAAAAAGATATTTATCACATACCCGATATCTGTCCGTCCTGTGGCGGAAAGGTCACAAGAGAAGAGGACGAAGCGGCGCTCAGATGCTGCAATCCCGACTGTCCGAATCAGCTTTTACGAAATCTGATACATTTCTGTTCACGCGATGCAATGGATATTGAGGGTATGGGCACTGCCGTGCTCGAGATATTAGTTGAAAAAGGACTGATAAGAACGGCCGCTGATATATTCACTCTTGATAAAGATGAAATTTCGAAAATTGAGCGCATGGGTGAAAAAAGTGCCGAAAATCTTATAAATGCCACAGAAAATGCGAAATCAAATGACCTCTCAAGACTTATTTTTGCACTTGGAATCAGACACATTGGTCAGAAAGCAGGTAAACTTCTCAGTGATAAATTCGGATCAATGGATAAACTGATGAACTCATCTGCTGAAGAAATAGCACAGATTGACGGATTTGGAACAATTATGGCAGAAAGTGTAACTGAGTTTTTCTCTCACCCGGAAAGTCGTGAACTGATTGAGAAATTAAAAGCTCTCGGTGTAAATATGCAAGGCAAAGAAACAGTTAAAGAAAATCGCTTTGACGGTAAAGTATTTGTCCTGACGGGCACACTAACCAATCTCAAAAGAAGCGAAGCCGGTAAAATAATTGAGTCGCTCGGTGGAAAAACATCATCCAGTGTTTCCAAAAAGACAGACTATGTAATCGCAGGTGAAGACGCCGGAAGCAAACTGCAAAAAGCAAATGAACTTGGTATAACCGTTCTAAGTGAAGAGGAATTTTCCAAAATGATTAAATGATAAAAATGGAACTGTATTAAAATACAGTTCCATTTTTTACCGTGTTTTTACGGCCTTTATTCCACTTGCATAACTGTAGACATAACTACTGTAAAGCTTTTTTGCCGAATAGATCTTGAAATAATATGTTTGATTCCGTTTAAGTCCGCTGATTGTTGCACTTAATGATTTAGTTGCCTTGAGGCGAACAAATCCGGAATCAGGTTTACTTGAACCATAGATAAGATAACCGTCTGCACCGCCGACCGCATCCCACTCGAATCTGATTGCACCGGCAAGAGATGTGGCCTTCATTCTCGGTGCAAGAGGTTTGGTTGCTGAAATTATTTCAGCGTAGCTTTCGCACCAGACGATCTTTATACCAAGATCAATGTAGGGTCTTACTGCAAATTTATAATATGTTCCGCTTTTAAGATTGTCAGTAATATTGCTACAGATTTTAGTTGATGATTTGACAACAACCCAATTCTGGATTTTAGCATTATACCCATAAACCCGGTAACCCGTTGCACCTTTCACCGGTGTCCAACTTACTTTTATAGCTTTTTCATTCTGAACTGCAGCAATTTTTGCAGGTTTTGCAGGTCTTGTAGCCTCAGTTATAATCTGATAATACGGAGAAGCAATGATTTTTCCGTCTTCAACAACATAAGCTCTGACGGCAAACGAATAAACATTTCCTGCGGGTAAAGAAGAAAAAGTAAATTCGTTTGTTGATACTTTTCTGTATAATTTCCATTTCTTCTCAGCCGGCTTATAATAATAAAGACCGTAACCTGTAGCATCCTTAACTTTTGACCACCTTAAAGTGATCGAGTTTTCTGTAGAAGCCGATATAATATCCTTCGGCTTACCGAGAATAAGCTTTTCACCCATATGTGTTTTTGCACTGACAGCACTGCACCTTACACACGAGTAACGGTAAACAGCACCCTTTGTATATGTAGCCGCAGAAACAAGATGCTCGGCGTCATATATTTTTTCAGAGTAGTCGTGACCCAATGCAGGAAGAACATCCTGAGATATAAGCACTTCACCGCACACTGAGCAGTGGCTGCCTTCTGTCTTGCCGTTTTCAAAACATGTTTCCGGCACAGCTTCATCGATTATTATTTTATGTGATGATGCAGGCAAGGTCATCAAATCATAGTAATCACATCCGGAACACGACATCTTCATAACTCCGTTGTTTTTACAGTCAGGTTCAACCAAGACGGTGAAACTAGAAAGATTGTGCCCTTTTGACGGAACAAAATCATATCTTTCAGAAAAACCACAAGTGCATACAAGCTCAGAATATCCGTCAGTAGTACAGGTTGCTTCAAAAATTCTGAAACCTTCAAGTGCAGTATGCTTATGTTCAAAAATCCAGGTAGCGTTATTGAGCTCATCATTACCCGAATAAACATAAAATTCCTCTGACAAATCCGATGATCCGGAATAAAAAACCGTTTCAAGTGCTGTACACTCGGCAAAAGCATCCGTACCGATGTTCTTTATTTCCGACGACAAATAAATGCTTTCAAGTGAAATACAACCGCTAAATCCCGAATCGCAGATTTCGGTTAATTTTTCAGGTAAAACAACTCTATCAAGAGATTTGCAACCCTTAAAAGCACCCTTACGGATTTCTTTTACACCTGATGGCAGATCTGCACTTTTAAGTTTTTCGCACATGTAGAAGGCATTCTCAGGGATAATTGTAACATTTTTTGAAATGACAATCTCCTTAAGATTAACGCATTTAAAAAAAGCAGAGTCACCTATTGAAGCAATACTGTCAGGCAAATTAATTGAAACAAGGTTTTTACAGTTGTTAAATGCATCGCTCCCGATCTGTTCTATTGTTTCAGGAAGAACAATATCAGAAATTCCTGAGCAGTTTTTAAAAGCACTGTTACCGACAGATGTAACGACGGCACCGTTAATTGTATCAGGTATTATGACCTTACCGCTTGCAAAAATATCACAAGATACAATTTTACACTTATTGCCTGAGATTTCATAAGTAAATAAATCTTCATATGTTGCATCAACATCGAACAAAGGTGCTGCAAATAAAATCAGAAAAACCAAAAAAATTCTTAATAAAGCTATCTTAAAAGTTTTTTTCATATTTATCAGTCAACTACTGCAATAGCTTCTACTTCAACAAGTGCATTTTTAGGAAGCGTTTTAACTGCCACACAGCTTCTTGCAGGAGCTGAAGTAATATATTTTGAATAAACTGCATTAAAAGCCGCAAAATCAGCCATATCGGCAAGAAAACAAGTTGTTTTTACAATGTTGTTGAAGTCTGAGCCACCTTCCTGAAGAACTGCACCGAGATTTTTCATAACCTGTTCTGCCTGAGAGGTAATGTCGTTTCCCTCAAGCTCACCGTTTTCGGGATTAATGCCAAGCTGACCGGAAGTATAGAGCATATTTCCGGTTAAGATTGCCTGTGAATAAGGTCCGATTGCCGCGGGGGCTTTTGTTGTTGATACTTTAGTAATCATTGTAAACTTCCTTTCATTGTTTGTTTTTTTCATTTTTAACAAATTGCTCTGCTACTCTCGGTGAACGGCTGCCTCGCTGAAGTGCAAAGGCTTCGGCTTTTATTTTAAGCTCATTATCGTCACAGTCAAGACCGTACCGTAAAGCCAGATGCTGAACAATTTCCAGATAGAGATTTTTTCCCGGTTTTGAGAAATACACTGTAAGACCGAATCTGTCAGAAAGAGACAGCAACTCCTGAACCGTGTCATTACGATGTATGTCATCAGAAGCGCTTCTTTCAGAAAAGGTTTCCTTGACAATGTGTCTGCGGTTGCTGGTTGCATATATAACCGAATTTGCAGATTTAACACTTGCAGAGCCTTCAAGAGCAGCTTTAAGCATTGAGAACTGATCATCGTTTTTATTAAAAGACAGATCATCGATGAAAAGGATAAATTTTAAGGGATTTTCCTTTATTTTACCCATTATGTCGCTCAAAAACAAAAGCTGATCTTTTCTTATCTCAATAAGTCTCAACCCTCTGTCAAACAGAAGATTGGTAACCGCTTTGACAGTAGAAGATTTGCCTGTACCTGCATCTCCGTACAAAAGAATATTAGAAGCAGCTCTACCCTCAAGAAGAGCAACCGTATTTTCAATTACGGTCTTTCGTTCTTCCGCATAGCCTACAAACTCATCTACAGTTATACTGTCGCTTGATTCGACCGGAACAATTTCAGTGTCAACAACCTTGAACATTGGGTTTGAAGCAAATATTCCATAACCTAAAGTTCCAACCTTCTCCGCTCTTTCAAAATAGCACTCCGAAAAATCAATATGTTCATTTTCAAAACAAGGAAGATAACCGT
This sequence comes from Oscillospiraceae bacterium, assembly GCA_015066015.1. Taxonomy (GTDB): domain Bacteria; phylum Bacillota; class Clostridia; order Oscillospirales; family Acutalibacteraceae; genus UBA6857. The sequence goes on along the minus strand of SVPE01000004.1, from coordinate 146,751 downwards.
CATAGGATATATATTCTCTGATATCTTCGACCGATATATCAGAAAGTAAAGTTAAGATTTTAAGATCGTGCTGAAGATTATTTAAAATGCTTTCGGCAATGCCCTTATTTTTCGCTTTAAGAATAATATATTCATTCTCATCTTCAAACAATGCATTTTTCAGGTATTCCGATAATAATCCTGAGTGCTTCTGAAGTGCAAAAACGAACTCTGAATATATGGAAATTTTTTCTGTCAGATCTCCGTTACAATTCAAAAAATTATAAAATAACGAGAGCACTCTGTCAGAAAATATGTTTCTAAGCACAGTAACTGATGCAAACTCGTATTTAAGATTTTTCAGACTAGTCATATAAACAACCGCAATTCATTAAAATTTATTGATAATAGCTCCCTTATCTGCAGAGCTTACCATATCAGAATAACGCTTGAGGCAACCCTTGATATCAGTTTTGATCTTAAGTGCAGTCTCAGCCTTTCTTTTCTCAAGCTCTTCTTCGTCAACAAGGAGTTCTATTTTATATTCGGGAATATTGATACTTATAATGTCTCCGTTTCTGACATAAGCAATAAGACCGCCTCTTACTGCCTCAGGTGAAACGTGACCTATTGCAGCACCTCTGGTAGCACCGGAGAATCTACCGTCAGTAATAAGAGCAACATCCTTATCAAGTCCCATACCGGCAATAGCAGATGTAGGTGAAAGCATCTCTCTCATACCGGGACCGCCGGAAGGTCCTTCGTAACGGATTACAACGACATCACCCTTTACAATTTCGCCCTTATAAATAGATGCAATAGCTTCCTCTTCGCTGTCAAACACCTTGGCAGGACCGCTGTGTACAAGCATTTCCTTTGCAACGGCGCTACGCTTAACGACACAACCGTCAGGAGCGAGGTTGCCGCGAAGAACTGCGATACCTCCGGTCTGAGAATAAGGATTGTCTATATTTCTTATAGTTTCTGTATCAAGATTTACAGCTTCTTCGATATTTTCCCCTAAGGTTCTACCCGTACAGGTCATAACACTTGTATCGAGAAGGTTCTTCTTTGTGAGCTCCTTAAGAACAGCATAAACACCGCCTGCTTCATTCAGATCCTCCATATATGTATGACCCGCAGGAGCAAGATGACAAAGATTGGGCGTTTTTTCGCTGATTCTGTTAGCGTCATCAAGATTGATTTCGATTCCGCATTCATTTGCAATTGCCGGTATATGAAGCATACTGTTAGTAGAGCAACCAAGAGCCATATCGGCAGTAAGAGCATTATTAAATGCCGCCTTTGTCATTATGTCTCTCGGACGGATATCTTTCTTAACAAGGTTCATAATCTGCATACCGGCGTGCTTTGCAAGTTCAATTCTTTTTGAATAAACTGCAGGAATTGTGCCGTTTCCTTCAAGTCCCATACCAAGAACTTCTGTAAGACAGTTCATTGAATTTGCAGTATACATGCCTGAACACGAACCGCAGGTAGGACAAGTTTTCTCTTCACATTTTGTAAGCTGCTTATCATCAATTTTACCGGCTGAATAAGCGCCGACTGCCTCGAACATACTTGAAAGACTTGTTTTTTTGCCGTCAAGACGACCTGCAAGCATAGGTCCTCCCGAAACAAAAATTGTCGGAATGTTAAGTCTCGCAGCAGCCATAAGAAGTCCGGGAACATTTTTATCGCAATTAGGAATCATTACAAGTCCGTCAAAGCCGTGAGCCATAACCATAGCTTCTGTTGAATCGGCTATAAGATCTCTTGTAACAAGTGAATACTTCATGCCGACGTGCCCCATTGCAATACCGTCACAAACAGTTATTGCAGGAAACACGATTGGTGTACCGCCCGCCATAGCAACACCAAGTTTTACGGCATCTGCGATTTTATCAAGGTTTACGTGACCGGGAACAATCTCGTTAAATGATGAAACAATACCGATAAGAGGTCTTGACTGTTCTTCACTTGTAAGACCCAATGCGTGATACAGTGAACGGTGCGGTGCATTATTAAAACCATCAACAATTGTATCCTTAATCATTGTGAAACATCCTTTCATATGAAATTTAAAGTTGCAATTAAAGTCATTATAGGTCTGTTATGCCGAAACACAACAGACCTAATATCAATTTAGTTATTGATGAGCTTATCTTCGTCGCTCCATGAATAGAGCTTACGGATTTCCTTTCCTACGATTTCAGAAGGATGCTCAGAAGCAATTTTGCGCATTGCATTGAAGTGAACCTGTGAACCTGCATCAGACATATCGAGAAGGAATTCTTTAGCAAATGAACCGTCCTGAATGTCAGCAAGAACCTTCTTCATAGCCTTCTTTGTCTCCTCTGTGATAATCTTCGGACCTGTGATGTAATCGCCGTATTCAGCAGTGTTTGAAATAGAGTATCTCATACCTTCAAAGCCGCTCTGGTAAATAAGGTCAACGATGAGCTTCATTTCATGGATACATTCAAAATAAGCGTTTCTTTCATCGTAACCAGCTTCAACAAGTGTTTCAAAACCCGCCTGCATAAGAGCGCAAACGCCGCCGCAAAGAACAGCCTGCTCACCGAAAAGGTCTGTTTCTGTTTCTGTTCTGAAGGTTGTTTCAAGAACACCGGCTCTTGCACCACCAATACCGAGAGCATAAGCGAGTGCAATTTCAAGCGCATCACCTGTTGCATCCTGCTCAACAGCTACAAGACAGGGAACACCCTTACCAAGCTGATATTCGCTTCTAACTGTATGACCGGGACCCTTAGGGGCAATCATAACAACGTTAACATCCTTCGGAGGCTTGATGCAACCGAAATGGATGTTGAAACCGTGAGCAAATGCAAGAGTCTTACCTTCTGTAAGGTGAGGCTCGATGCTTTCTTTATAAAGCTTTGCCTGCTTTTCGTCGTTGATAAGAATCATAATCATATCGGCATTCTTAGCTGCTTCCTCAGCGGTCATAACCTTAACACCCTGAGCTTCAGCCTTTGCCCAGCTCTTGCTGCCCTTATAAAGACCAACAATTACATCAACACCTGAATCCTTAAGGTTAAGTGCATGTGCATGACCCTGTGAACCGTAGCCGATGATAGCAACAGTTTTTCCGTTAAGCTTTGCAAGATTACAATCCTGCTGATAATAAATGTTCTGCATGGTTAATTACTCCTTTATTTTTGAGAATATATTTTAATATAATTTATTCCTGTGAAAACATTGTTTCGGCACCGCGCTCGATAGCAACAATACCTGTACGGCACATCTCAAGTATGCCCAAAGGCTTCATAAGTTCAATAAATGCATCAATTTTGACCGGTTCACCCGTAACCTCAACACTTATAGTACTTACGGAATAGTCAATGATTTTACCCTTATAAACCTCAGCAGCAGCCATTATTTCAGCTCTGTTATGAGGATTATTCTTCATTTTTATAATCATCAGTTCTCTTTTCATAGCACTTTCATCACTGAGAACCTTGACCTTTTGCACATTGTGCAGCTTATGAAGCTGGGCAACAATCTGGTTTTTTGCATACTCATCACCTGAAAGTGAAATAGTAATTCTTGAATATGCGGGATTTTCAATCTCACCTACGGTAAGGGTGTCAATGTTGAACGCTCTTCTGGTAAACATACTCGAAACTCTTGTAAGAACGCCGGGCTTGTTATCAACATAAACAGCGATTACATACTTACTCATTGTCTTCACTCTCCTTGTCAATTGCAACAATGATATCATCAATCGAACCACCCGGCGGGAGCATAGGCAGAACAAACTCATCCTTATCTATCATTACTTCAATAAGAACCGGCGAGTCTGCTGCCATTGCCTTCAGCATAGCACCGTCAAATTCATCGGCAGTTTCGGCTCTGCTTGCCATAAGACCGAAAGCCTCAGCCAGCTTGACAAAATCTGTTTTTCTCTCAAGGACAGTATTTGAATACCTCTTGCCAAAGAACAGTGTTTGCCACTGTCTTACCATTCCAAGAACACCGTTATTTAATAAAATAACTATAACAGGTATATTATATGTGACTGCCGTTGCAAGCTCATTCAGATTCATACCAAAAGAACCGTCGCCTGTGACGAGGATTGTCTTTTCACCCGTAGCAATCTGTGCACCTATAGCAGCACCTAAGCCGTAGCCCATTGTTCCGAGACCGCCTGACGAAATGAATCTGCGTGTTTTATTGAAAGAAGTATACTGAGCAGTCCACATCTGATGCTGGCCGACATCCGTGGCAACAACCGTGCCCTCGGTTTTATACTTGTTGATTATATCAAAAACCTTTTTCGGAGAAATTTTTGCCGTCGATTTTTTTTCATTCAGCTCATCTATTGCTTTTTCTTCCAAAATAAGATTTTTAATCTCTTTTTGCCATTGAGATCTTTTCTTTTCCTCGACGGACTCAAGGATTCTTTCAAGGCTATCCTGAATGTCACCGACAAGACCAATATCAACAATAATATTCTTATTGATTTCTGCTCTGTCTACATCGAGCTGAATTATTTTTGCACCCTTGCAATATTTCTGAGTATTGCCGGTTGCTCTGTCACTGAAACGAACACCGATACCGATTATAAGATCTGCGTTTTTATTGGCCATTGAAGATGCATAATGACCGTGCATACCCTGCATACCAAGGAATTTTTCATACGAATCGGGAATGGATGAAAGTCCCATAAAAGTACACCCGATACAACCGTCAATCTTTTCGCAAAGCTCAATTACTTTTTTGCCAAGGTCACGGCTCATTACTCCGCCGCCGACATATATGTAAGGTCTCTCACATTCATCAATAAGCTTAACAGCTTCAAGAATTTTACTGTCTTTTACTTTTTTTTCGGTGAACTTAACAGTTAACCTACTCTTTTCAAAATCAGCAACCGCAATCTGTACATCCTTCGGAATATCCACAAGGACAGGACCGGGTCTGCCTGATTTCGCAATACGAAAAGCTTCCCTTATAGTATCGGCTAGTTCATTCACATCTTTTACAAAATAATTATGTTTTGTAATCGGCAATGTAATACCCGTTATATCAATTTCCTGGAAGCTGTCCTTGCCTACAAGCGTGGAGGGTACATTGCCGGTGATTGCAACCATAGGTACAGAGTCGAGCATTGCATTGGCAATTCCGGTAACAAGATTCGTAGCACCCGGACCTGAAGTAGCGATAACTACGCCGACTGTACCTTTTGCTCTTGCATAACCATCAGCTGCATGCGCAGCACCCTGCTCATGCGCTGTGAGAACATGATTGATTCTGTCACCAGCCTGATAAAGAGCATCATATATATTCAGGACCTGACCTCCCGGGTATCCGAAAACATCGGTTACACCCTGTTCGATCAAGGTTTCAATTACAATTTGTGAGCCGGTTAATTTCATTTTTACAATCCTTTCAGAAAGGTAGTCAAAATTATAACTAATTGCCGTCAATTATATCATAGTGAGCAATATATGTCAACATTTTAAACGTAAATTTTAACTCTTTAAAGCGAAAAAATCAACGACCGTCATAATATAATATAACGGTCGTGATTCTTTATTCAGCTGTAAGCTCTCTTTCTTTTCTTTTTTCGGTTACAAACGCCGTAACATCATCCATGAAATCGCCGTGAAGCTTGAACTTCTTAGTGAAAATAATAAGCGAAATAAAGAAAAGTACTGTCGGGATAACACAAAGCATAAGAGTAATTGCGAGTTTTGCTGACTCCGGATTCTGAGCATGAAGATCACCGTCATACTTTGAAATGCCGAGTGAAGCAAAGAGAATGATTGTCTGAAGGGTGTAAGCCATTTTCTGGAGAAAGCCCTTCATCGAGAAAGTAATTGACTCAGCTCTGAAGCCCATTTTATATTCACCGTAGTCAACAACATCGGCAAGAAAAACAGTCTGTGCGATAAACATCGCTGCCATACCGATTGAGCAAAGCAGATAGCTTACATTCATAACCATAAGACTGTTTGTGAATGCACCGACTGAAATTCCGGCATATCCGAGAGCCGCAAGGAGAAGAGATACCTGATAGGATCTTCTTTTTGACATATATTTCTGCAGGAAAGGAAGAAGCAACAGACCGACAACGGATCCGACAGCCTGAAACGTTGAGAACATTGACTGCTTTTTCGGATCACCGACAACAACATCAAAATAATAAGCTGCAACGCCTGAAGTGAGATACCAACCCGCATTTGAAATCATAGCAAAAAGCATGAAAACAAGAAGCTGATCGTTTGTTTTGATGATTGAAAGAGCTTTCTTGAATGAAAATTTTTCTTCAGCCTTTGTTACATGGGTTTCCTTTGTAGTAGCTACAGAAAGGCTTGAGAAGAGCACAAGACATATCGCGCAAACAAGAGCACAGACGAAAAAGCTTCGCTCATCAAAAACCATTATTGCTTCGCCTGTTTCAGGATCTGTAGAAGGAGTCCGGCTCATGGCTGACATAAGTATAGGTGCACCGAGTGAAACTATACCCTGACCAAGTCCGGAGAAGGTTCTTGCAAGAGTTGAGATAAGACTTCTTTCTTTTGGATCGCTTGTAAAGGAAGGAACCATCGACCAATAAGGAATATCAGCAAGAGTATTTGTCATACCCCAACCAACATACATTATGGCAACATATGCACAAATAGCGACACCACTGAGCTTGAACGGATTTGAAAACAAAAATACAAGCACAATAGCATTAAGAATTGAGCCGCGAAGAATCCATGGCCTGTATTTACCCATTTTTGTATTTGTGTTATCAACGATTGTACCCATCATCGGGTCATTGATACCGTCCCAAATTCGTGCAATCGGTGTAAGAATCAGAAGGAAGCTTGGCTTCAACTTAAGTACATTGGTAAGATACTGAGCAAGAAATGAATAAAACATACCGTAGCTAAGGTCAAGACCTATAGCACCTACACCGTAACCAAGTTTACTTTTAAGGAATTTAATTGTATTCATGATTTTTCCCCTTTCTCATCAAATATATCTTTGGTATCAGCTTTACGCTGTAATATCCTGTTCCCCTGAGAACATATACTAATTATTTTATCTGAGGATTCAATTACTTTAAAATTCAGCCCGTATGCATTGAAATCATCTTTTTGAACATATTCAGAAAAATCGTAACTCGAAAGACCGCCGCCAACACCTGATCCTGTAAATTTCAAAACACTTTCTTTCAGCGTCCACAGTCGCGTGAAATCAACATCTTTTTTGTTGCTGCTATTTAAAACTTTCTGTTCAGACACAGTAAAAAAGCGATTAACAACTTTATCGTTGTACGTGTTTATAATCTCAACATCACAACCAACATTCTCATCGCCAAAAGCACATAAAACATAATTTCCGCTGTGACTGATATTAAAGAAAATTTTTTTGTTGACAATATACGGTTTTCCGTTTTCTTCGTTATCCACCAAAAAATCATATTCGCTATATTCTTTAAAAAGAATATCACACAACAACATCCTTGCACAAGCTGATTCTTTTCTGACAAAACACGAAATGTCTTTAAAATGTCTTTTTATGTTTTCACACAGTGTAAATACACATGACTCATCGACCTCTGAAATATCAATTAACGAATAATAAAGCATAAATTATTTGTTACTCTGCTTTTCTGCAGCAATAAGTGTATTTTTCATTAAAAGTGCAATCGTCATCGGTCCGCAACCGCCGGGAACAGGTGTAATATAAGATACTTTTTCTTTTACTTTTTCAAAATCAACATCTCCGCAAAGTTTACCGGAAGCATTACGGTTAATACCTACATCTATTACAACTGCGCCTTCTTTTACCATATCAGCAGTCACAAAACCCGCCCTTCCGACTGCGGCAACAAGAATATCAGCCTTTGAAGTAACTTCTGCGAGATTTTTTGTTCTGGAATGACACACTGTAACTGTTCCGTTCTCCTCAAGAAGAAGTGCAGCCATCGGCTTGCCTACGATGTTACTCCTACCGATTATTACACAGTTTTTGCCGCTTATTTCGATGTTGTAGTATCTGAGAAGCTCCATAACACCCATGGGAGTACACGCTGCAAGGTCGTAGTCTCCCACCCAGAGCTTACCAACGTTAATCTTAGAAAAACCATCGACATCCTTTTCAGGTGAGATTGCATCAATAACTTTTTCGTCGTTGATGTGTGCAGGAACAGGCAACTGACAGAGAATGCCGTTAACAGAAGAATCATTATTGAGTTTTTCAATAAGGCTGATCAATTCATCTTCAGTAGTTTCTGCAGGCAATGCATATTCAAGTGATCTGAAACCGACATATTCGCAAGCCTTTTTCTTATTGTTTACATATACTCTTGATGCCGGGTCATCTCCGACAATAATAACCGCAAGGGTGATTTCTTTGCCTGCGGCTTTAAGCTCGGCGGTTTTCTCTTTTACCGTATCTTTGATATACGCTGAAACCAACTTGCCGTCTATAAGATTATACATACTTAATACTCCTTATAAGATTTAATAGAACAAATTAAACAGTGATTATTTTATATTAAAAGACTGCATTCAATCTTTATTCATCAGAATTATCACTGTTATTTTTCATAACCATCTTGCCGTTTTCGATTTTTGTCATTCGTTTTTGCTCTCTGAGTTTCCTTCTCTCAAGCTTTTTCTTTTCGGCAAGAAGCTCTTTTTCCGTTTTAGGCGGAAAATAATCGATACCTTCAATCGGCTTCGGATGCTTAGTATATTTTACTGTAAATAAAACTAAAAGACAACCGCAAACAAGCACCAAAACTAATGAAATAAGCTGAGAAACTCTTAAAGAACTGTTTCCTATATAAAGGCTGTCAGTTCTCATTCCTTCAACTATCATTCTTTCAAGACCATACCAAAAGCCGTAACACAAAAACAACTGACCGCTGAATTTTCTGAATTTTTTCAATATGATGTAAAGCACCAGAAATCCCAGAATACACCATACTGATTCATAAAAGAATGTCGGGTGAACATAAAGATTATTCTGCGCAATGTATTCGCCTATAGCTTCTTTCCCGGAAATATTTTCAATACCAAACTGTGATGGATTACGTGAAATGTATTCTATAACCTTTTCGCTCATCATACCCCAGTTTCCACCGGTGAAACCGCCAAAGGCCTCCTGATTTGCATAATTGCCCCATCTTCCTATGCCCTGACCGATAAGAAGACTCATACCCACCATATCAAGCAGGTTATAAAAATTCAGTTTTTCAACTTTACAGACTACATAAGCAGCCATAATGCCACCAATTATGCCGCCGTATATTGCAAGTCCGCCTTCCCATATTTTGAAAATATCAACAAGATTATTTTTGTAGTCATCCCATTGAAATACAACGTAATAGAGTCTTGCACCGATTATCGCAGAAACTGTACCATAAAGAAGAACGTCAATCATTTTGTCAAGATTAATCTTCCACACATAAGCAGTCCGTCCGCCAAAAAGCACAGCCAATGTGAATCCGAATGCGATTATAATACCATACCACCTGACAGTTGTAAAACCGAGGTCTACATAATTTGAAACCTCAAAAATCTTGTCAATGCCCGCAAAGCTTACAGGTAAATTCTGAAAAATATCGTTCATCAGTTAATCACTCCTGTATTATCGATCGGTTGCTTATCAGAAGTCGCCGATTTAATTGCAATAAGAGAAACAGCAAAAGCAAATAATCCGAACAAAGCGTCAGCAGGACTGAAGGGATACTCAGCGTTGACAAAGTTGCCGCCGAACAAAGTGAGAATAAGTCTGGGAATATTCAAAGAAAGCGCAATAACTGCACTGCTGAACCCTAAAGCAGGAATCCTCCAGCGCGTATCATCGGAATAAACACCCGAAAGAACCTGTGAAAGTGTTACAAAGAACAAAATCATAAAAGCAAGCATAATAAGCTCAAGGAATAAATCCGACACCTTTATATAGCTTATCTGCTTAACAAAACGGGTTATAATTTTGAAAGCCGACCAGCATATAGGCGCAAGAGCAAGAATCTTATGCTTATAAGCGTTGTTACTTCCCTTAAAAAAATCCTTAGAAACAATAACAATGTAGATTGCCGAAAATACTGCAAAAAATCCCTGCATCGCATAAGGAAGGGTACCTGAAGCCATTAGCACTTTGAAGGCATCCTTAGAATTGTAGAAAGCACCTGCCGATAAGCCGCTGAGAAGAGCAGCCGATTCACCTAAGCTCGCAAAAAAGTCGTAAACCAATGCCAAAGAAAACACAATTCCCAAAGCTCCTGCAACACTGTTTTTAAACGGAAGCACTTCAACCTTTGCACTTTGTGAAGAAAAATACGAAATAATAATAAATGCAAGGCAAACAATCGCTAAAAGAGAATACAAAAGTACTTTTAACCATGCTCCGCCTATAAAAAATCCGGTTGTACTGTCAATGAATTTTACCATTTGAAAACATCTTAATACCGACAGTAATAAAACCGACCCGTAAGCCACGGGGCCAAGTAAACTTAGTATAAATTTATCATTTGAGTTTTTAATCTTCATTTAAATCCACCTTAATATACTCGCGCTGATCTGAAGGTATGTAGTTTTCAAGAGCTTTGTAGTTTTCAATTCTCTCGTCAATAGGAACATACTTCTTGGGAAGCGCAATATTTTTATAAGCAGGTCTTATAATTTTACCGCCAGAAATCAACTCTTCAAGTCTGTGTGCAGACCAACCGACAATTCGTGCGCAAGCAAAAAGAGGGGTATAAAGATCTTCAGGAATTCCGAGCATTTTATATATCAGACCGGAATACAAGTCAACATTTGCACACATAACCTTGTTTTTGCCCTTGACCTTTTTAAACACCTCCGGAGTGAGTCTTTCAATCGAATTTAGAAGCTCGAAATCTTTTTCGAATCCGTTTGCATAAGCAAATTGACGTGCTTTTCGTTTTAATATAACTGCTCTTGGGTCAGACAGAGTATATACTGCATGTCCCATTCCATAAACAAGACCGCTACCATCCCCTGCTTCTTTTCTGATTATTTTTTCAAGATATTCAGCAATTTCAGCCTCATTTGTAATATCGATATTTGCTTTGATATCCTCAATCATATTACTGACTTTAATATTGGCACCACCATGTCTTGAGCCTTTCAGTGAACCGACTGCGCCGGCGTAAGCAGAATATGTATCAGTGCCGCTGGAAGTAAGCACTCTGTTTGTAAAAGTTGAATTGTTACCGCCGCCATGCTCTGCATGAAGGATAAGGCAAATATCCAGAAGACGTGCTTCGTCATGCGTAAACTTTCTGTCTGCACGAATAGAGCGCAGAATGGTCTCGGCTGTAGAAAGCTCCTTTTTTTCCGGATGTATATACATACTCTTTCCGTAAAACTTCTTACGCTTTACCTGATAAGCGTAGCAGATTATTACAGGAATCTGTGATATAAGCTGCACCGACTGACGAAGGACATTTTCAATAGAAACATCATCAGGATTCTCGTCAAAGGAATAAGATATAAGGATGCATCTGGCAAGCTTGTTCATAATATTCATTGAAGCGTTCTTCATAAGAACATCTTCAATATATGTATCCGGTAAAACTCGACAGATACCAAGAATATCTTTAAAAATACCAACCTGTTCTTTGGTCGGCAAAGAACCGAATATCAGAAGATATGCAACCTCTTCGAATCCGAATCTATCTTCTTTTTCACAGGCATCTACAATATCATTGATGTTTACGCCTCTGTATTTCAGAACACCGTTTTTAGGAACTCTTTCACCGTCATCAATATAATAACCTTCAACTGAACATATATTTGTAAGACCGGCCATAACACCGGTACCGTCCGGATTTCTTAATCCCCTTTTTACTCCGTACTTCCAGAAGTCATCAAGATCTATCTGACTCTTCTTTTCAATTTTTTCACTCATTGCCTCAAGCAATTCAGGTGAAATCGGGTTGATTTTGTCGTACATTTTTTTCGCCTCCCGAAGTGAATGATAAAAAGTAATTACTTTATATTTTATAACATAGACATTATAAAGTCAAGATTAATGATATAACATAATTTATAAAAATTGTTTTTCGAAAGGATGTTTCACTTGAAGCTCTACTTTATACTTGTTGTAATTCTAACGGTGGTAATGATGATATTACCTGCATCTGCAAAATTATTTCCGCAAAAAAATAAAGCAGAAATCATTGTGACAACATCATCAATCAATGAATCGGATAATAACCATATAAATGTTTCAAGAACAGATTTTGACAAAATAGATTTAACAGAATATATAATCGGAACAGTTGCAGGAGAAATGCCCGGAGGCTTCAGTGAGGAGGCTTTGAAGGCGCAAGCTGTTGTAAGCTACACCTATGTAAAATACATTATAAATAATCCTACCTACGGCAAGAAGTACATAACAGATTTATGTTACAACCATCAGACGTATATCGATATAGCCCAACAGAAAGAAAAATGGGGCGAAAACTATAAAAAATACAGAAACAGAATTGAAAACGCTGTAAAAAGCGTCATAGGGCAGTATTTGTCCTATGACGGTAAACCTGCACTTGCAGTATTTCACGCGATTTCATCCGGTAAAACTAAATCGTCTCTTGAAGCATGGGGACAAGCGGTGCCTTATCTTATAGAAACCGACGCCCCCGGTGACAAAATTTCAGAGAATTATGAAAGCATCATCAGCTTAACACCCGAAAAGTTTCAATCGGCATTTTCAAAATACTCCGATGTTAATTTCAACAACAGCGATTTCAGTCGCTGGGTTTCAGTTACCGAAAAAGACAGCTATGGCTATATAAAAAAACTGAAAGTAAATAATAGGGAATTCACATCCTATGAATTTATGAGTATTCTTAATTTACCGAGTCCAACCTTTGAAGGAACCATAAAAAACGGAAACTTTATATTTACAGTATACGGCAAAGGACACGGTGTCGGTATGAGTCAGTACAGTGCTGATTATCTCGCCAGACAAGGAGCTGACTACAAAAAAATACTTGAACATTTTTATCCCGGCACAGTAATATTGCAAGATTAAAAAATATATTTACAAAAGCAATAATTATATATATAATGTAAAAAGACATAAGAAAAAAAGGATGATTCAAATGTTTGTAAGAATTAACAGCGTAGGTCTCTTTGGTATGAACAGCTACGGAGTAGGCGTAGAAGCCTCCGTAGATAACGGTATGGTACGCTTTGACCTTGTCGGATTGCCTGACGCCGCTGTAAGTGAATCACGCGACCGTGTACGCTCAGCTATAAAAAACAGCGGTTTTTTATTTCCTGCTTCACGATACACCGTAAACCTCACACCGGCAGACATAAAAAAAGAAGGTCCTATTTATGACCTTCCGATACTTGTATCCATACTTATAGCGACCCGTCAGCTTCATTGCGATGTAAGTGATTCCGCCTTTATAGGTGAGCTTTCACTTGACGGCAAAGTCAACAAAATCAACGGTGCGCTTCCCATGGTAATCAAAGCCCAGGAGCTTGGAGTCAAAAAAATTTACATACCTGTCGAAAACGCCAGTGAATGCTGCATTGTCAAAGGCATAGACATCTACCCAGTTGACAACGTAAAAAAACTTCACGCACACCTTTCAGGTAAAGAACAACTCGAAAAGGTTACCGATAGCCACTACAGTGAATATACGGATATTTTGGAATATATTCCTGATTTTGCCGATGTCAAGGGACAGTTTCAGGTCAAGAGAGCACTTGAAATTGCAGCTGCCGGCGGACATAATGTACTTATGATTGGTCCTCCGGGATCAGGCAAAAGCATGCTTGCAAAGAGATTGCCCTCCATTCTTCCCGATATGACCTTTCAGGAGAGCCTCGATGTAACAAAAATTTACTCCATTGCCGGAATATTACCCGAAAACGTATCTCTTATCAAATCCCGTCCGTTCCGTTCACCCCATCATACAATTTCAACAGCAGGTCTTTCAGGTGGCGGAAGAATACCCCGCCCCGGTGAAATAAGTCTTGCCCATCACGGCGTACTTTTTCTCGATGAGCTCCCTGAATTTTCAAGAATGTCGATGGAAACAATGAGACAGCCGATTGAAGACGGAAAAATAACCATCTCCCGTGTTTCAGGTACTCTTACTTATCCGAGTGAAATCATGCTTGTTTGCGCAATGAATCCGTGCCCGTGCGGCTATTACGGACACCCGACCAAACAATGTACTTGCGCAAAGGGCGCTCCAGCAAAATACCTTGCCAAAGTAAGCGGACCTCTGCTCGACAGAATGGATATACACATTGAGGTTCCTCAGGTTGATTTCAAAAAGCTGTCAAGCGAAGAAAAAGGAGAATCTTCTGCCGATATAAAGCAAAGAGTAAATAAAGCAAGAGATATTCAGATTGAACGCTTCAGTGGTACAACAGTCACCTGCAATGCAAAAATGACGCCTGAACTGACAAGAATTCATTGCCGTCTTGACGATGCGTGCAAAGCGATGCTTGAAAAGTGCTTTGAAGCGTTGGATCTTTCAGCAAGAGCCTATGATAAAATTCTGAGAGTTGCCAGAACTATTGCCGACCTTGATTCGAGCGAAAGCATCAGGCTTGAGCATATTACTGAGGCAGTGCAGTACAGAAGCCTTGACAGGAAATTCTGGAGAAGCGAATAAATATATAATTAAAAGTGCTTTCAACCTCAAAACAAGTTGAAAGCACTTTGTTTTTGTTTCATTAACCGTTAGCTACAAGAAGCAGCGGTGTGAGTGCAATAAGATACTGACCTAAGTAATAGGTTGTATGGTTAAGTACGAAGTTAAGCGTAGTGTTTCTGTCCTGCTTGATTGCAAAATACATCGGTGAAAGAATAACGTCGGAAAGAAGAAAAAGAGCAGCACCGATCGTGTATACAAGATATGAAACCTGACGGGTCTTCACATATGCCCATAATGCTGTACCGGTCATTGTGCCGAGAACCAGGCAGTAAACGGTAACAATGGCATAGAATTTGCCGTACCTCTGCTTTGTAGGCTTTTCAAGAACAAGGTTAATCACGGTAATAATAACACCGATTCCGAAAGCTATAAGCATATCCTTAAAGCCGAGCTTTGCGTGAGTGCACATTGCACCCATATAGAAGAAATGTCCGATACCGAAAGAGGTAAAACCAAGGTAAAGATACTGATCGCTGTGCTCGGGATAAAGCCATTTCTGATCAAGATAGATATCACCCATAAGACCAAGTACACCGCCCATTACAATGAGCATTGCGTAGCGCCATACATCGGGATAAGCTGTATTGTTGAATGCACCCGTCGTTGCAGTAAGAAGAAAGAACACACTTGTAAGACTCTTAACAAATACACCGGGAACACTTCTTTTTTTGTGACACATCACCATAAATGCGATGAGAAAGCACATACCAATTCCAAATGATAAATATGTTGTCATATTTTTTACCCTCCATTTAAATTATGTTTTACATCTTAATTCAGAAATTACGCTTCAATGCTGATGCCGCGTTCCGCTCTGATAACTGCAAGCTCTTCGGAAATCTTAGCTTTCTTTTCCTTAGTTAAATCATAGAAGAACATCGGAACTGCACAAAGCAGCATACTGATACCGGGAACAATCGAAACAAGGCTGAACATTGCAAAACGAAGATTATCAGGCATCTCCGTAGCTGCAACAACAGCGGTTGATGAGAGCATCTGCTCAGGCTTTAATCCGATTACCATATACATAATAACGATGCCTGATGTTGCAAAAGCGTTGCCGATTTTATTGATAAAGCCCTGACAAGCCGCACCAAGAGCATTATCTCTGAAGCCGGTTTTAAGCTCCATATAGTCAAGACAGTCACATATCATAGCGAAGCATACGGTGTTGATAACACCGAGAGGAATGCAGGAAATGATAATGAAGGGAATGCAGGCATAAAGATTCATTGTGAACCAACCGACAACAGTTGTAACGATACTTGCTGCAAAGCCCGCAAGACAGCTTACAATAACAAGCTTCTTGAAATCAATTTTCTTCATAAGCTTAGGCATAAACAGTGTTGCGCCGAAAAGACCTACGATGGAACTGATCTGGAAAACAGTCTTAACCGTCGAAATACTTGCCTCAACGGCAGCTATTCTCTCTGCTTCGGTAGCCAGGGTTGCAAGGTCGGGACCTATGTAGAAGGAATATCTTGCAACGTGAATTGCAGCGGCAGAAACCATATAACGTCCGCTTGAAAGAACACCCATAAGAAGAACAAGCACAAGTGGCTTACACTTGAATATTCTGCTCAGCTGTGAGGGTTCGCCTTCCGCACGCTTGCGTACCGGCATTTTTACTCGTTCCTTTACCTTGAAAACAAAAGCGTAAAGCACGGTACCGAGTACAACGGTTACAATTGCCATAAGAAGATACTTTCTCTTCTGAACGGTCAAGGGATCAATTGCTTCAGTTGAGTTGCTTACCCAGGCTGATATAATAAGGCCTATTACGAGGAAAAGAACCTCGGGAACAGCGGAACCGATTGAATTGAAAATCTTGCTGATTGAAATTACGGAGCTTCTTTCCGTTGAAGAAGGAGTAATAACGTTGGGAATACCCCAGAAGGCAACGTCGCCGACAGTATAGATCATTCCCCAGCCTACATAAACAACAGCAGAGTATATCATCATCTGTGTTTTATCAAGATTGGGACTGAGATACATAAGAAGTGTCATTATTGCTATAGGAATAAGAGCAAAGCGGACAAAGGGTTTCATTTTTCCGCTTTTAAGATTACTCCTGTCAATAAGCATACCCATCATAGGATCGTTGATGGCGTCCCATACTCTCGCAAAGAGCATAAGAAGCAGAACAAAAATCGGAGCTAACTGCAGAACATTGAGGTAATAGTCACTTATATAGCTTGACATAAGTGCATAAATCATACCCTGACCGAGACCTGCTGTACAAAAGGCTGTCAGCTCTTTTTTAGGAACGTACTTTTTTTCATCCATAATTCTAACCTCCGTGGTTATTAATTATCTAAATTATATTATCACAAATTCAAAAAAAAATCTATGTTTAATTGCTTATATTAAGCTTATTGTTAGTAGAAAAATGTGTCGTTTTTTTGTGCTATTTGACAAAAGTTTCTTTTATTATTGAATTCGTAATAAATTAATGTGTATTATAGATGTGAAACTATACGAAAGGAAACATAGTTATGAACACACCGAGCAAATATTTTACAGATACCTTTGCGTGGAAGTGCAACAGCAAAACTGACGAGAATCTCGTTATAATCAGAAATAACGTGCGTCTATCACTTCTTACAGAAAGACTCCTTCGCGTTGAGGTTGATCCGCAGAAAAACTTTATCGACGCTCCGACACAAACCGTTGTCAACAGAAACTTCTGCAAGCCGCAGATAAAAACACTTGAAGACGGTGATATAATTATAATAATGACAACAAAAACTATTTTCCGCTATGACACAAAGAACGAAAAAATGGTCGGAATTTCCCTCAAGGGCGGAAAGAATCTCACTGAATTCAGAACCGGAAACCTCAAGGGTACATACAGAACACTTGACGGGACAAAGGGGGCCGTTCCTCTCGGTGACGGTCTTATGTCAATAAACGGAGTCGCTGTTATAGATGATTCACTTTCACTTACAATAAATCCCGACGGCTCACTTTCTGAAAGAACGGGAAGTCAGAAGGACGAATACTACTTCGCCTACAATCACGACTACAGAGCCTGTCTCAAGGATTTCTTTTCACTTTGCGGCGAAGTCCCTCTTGTTCCCAGATACTGTCTCGGTAACTGGTGGAGCCGCTATAAAGCGTACACCCAGCAGGAATACATTGACCTTATGAATAAGTTTATTGATAAAGAAATCCCCCTGACCGTAGCAACAATCGATATGGATTGGCATTGGGTAGACGTAAAAAAACGTTTCGGAAAAAGCGGCGGTAAGCCGACTCTTCTCCCGGGTAAAACCGATTTTATTTTCCAGGGTGACGGTTGGACGGGATACAGCTGGAACACAGAGCTTTTTCCTGATTACAAAGCCTTCCTGAAATGGCTTCACGAACAGAATTTAAGAGTAACCGTAAATCTGCATCCGGCTCAGGGTGTACGCTTCTTCGAGGATATGTACGAAGAAATGTGCAAAATGATGGATGTTGATCCTACAAGCAAAAAGCGTATAGAATTTGATATAACCGACCCTAAATATATCGATGCATATTTCAATGTACTTCACAAGCCTTACGAAAATGATGGCGTTGACTTCTGGTGGATTGACTGGCAGCAAGGTAAAAATACCAAGCTGAAAAATCTTGATCCTCTTTGGGCGCTCAATCACTACCATACACTTGCAAATACTGACGGTAAAAAGCGTCCGCTTATTCTTTCACGCTATGCAGAGGTTGGTTCACACCGTTATCCGCTCGGCTTCTCCGGCGACACAAAAATATGTTGGGAAGCTCTCGACTTTCAGCCCTATTTCACCTCAACCGCGACAAATATCGGATATACCTGGTGGAGCCATGATATCGGAGGTCATATGATGGGCTCAAAGGATGATGAGCTTTACACCCGTTGGGTTCAGTACGGTGTCTACTCCCCCATTAACAGACTTCATTCAACAAGCAACGAATTTATGGGTAAAGAGCCTTGGAAGCACACCTTTACTGCAGAAACTCTTGCAACAAAGGCGCTTCGTGAAAGACACGCCCTTATTCCCTACCTTTATTCAATGAACTACCGAACTCATAGGGATTGTCTCGCTCTTTGTGAGCCTATGTATTATGAATATCCCGAAGCACCTGAGGCTTATGAGGTTAAAAATCAATTCTTTTTTGGCTCAGAGCTTATGGTCGCTCCTATTACATCAAAAATCAATCCTAAAACCAATCTTGCCTGCGTAAAGGTTTGGCTTCCCAAGGGTAGATGGACAGATATTTATACGGGTGCAATTTATGAGGGAGAGCAGATGCTCACAATGTACAGAGGCATTGAATCAATCCCCGTGTTCGCTAAGGAAGGCGCAATAATTCCTACAGCTACCGACGACAAGTCTAACTTCTGCGGCAATCCCAGGGATATGACACTCCGTATTTATCGCGGCAACAACAGCTTCCGACTTTACGAGGATGACGGAGAAACCAATGAGTACCGCAACGGAAACTTTGCAATAACAAATTACGAGGTCAGAGAAGAGGAAAGAAACCTCGTGTTTATCATCTCACCCGCCGAAGGCAACTACAGCTCACTTCCGAAAAAAAGGAATTACACTCTTGTGTTCGAGGATATAACTGACGCTGATAATATAAGTGTAACCGTAAACGGTGAAACGGCAAAATTCGACATAGTAAAATCCGACAGCAAGGTTAAAATCAGGTTTAAAGGCATCACGCCTGAGAATTCTGTTAAAATTACTCTTACGGAAACAAAGCTTCGCGTAAACAGAAGCAAGAAAGAGGCTGTTATTGAGCTGGTAACAAAATATCAACTCCCCGTTGTCTATAAAAAGGCTAAATTTGACCCCTTCCTTAAAAATCTTTCAAAGCTTCCTTCCTGCGACGAAGCATTAAAGGGTCCGCTAAATGAAGTTCTGATGATGAAATAATTTTTGTAAAGGTTCTGATCAAATGATTTTTTTGGATAAAGTTAAAAAAATTTACAACAAGCAAGTGCTTACCCGTTTTAAGGATTACGGAACAATATACTATTTTTCCGAGAAGGATTTTCCCGGATTAAAAAAACATCCGTATGAATTTAACGGATCTGACGGACAAAGGCTTCAAGGTTACTTTTACTTCTATGAAAACCCGATAAGAAACCGTCTTATTATATTTGAGCACGGTATGGGCGGCGGTCACCGTTCCTATTTCAGAGAAATAGAAACACTTGCCAAGCACGGGTATCTTGTTTTTTCTTACGACCACACCGGATGCATGGAATCCGAAGGTGAAAACACAAGAGGATTTTCTCAGAGTCTTAATGATCTTAATTGTTGCATGAAGGCTCTGAAAAACGAAGAAAAGCTTGACGGCTACGATTATTCAGTTATGGGACACAGTTGGGGCGGATTTTCAAGTTTGAACATTCCCTCATTATATCCCGAGATCAGTCATATTGTAGCAATGTCAGGTTTTATATGCGTACATGAAATGATTAAACAGATTTTCTATGGAATTAAAGGTTTTTACAATTACTTTTATGCAATTGAAGAAAAAAACAACCCTGTTTTTTCTAAAACCAATGCAATTGAAAGTCTTATGAGCACAGAAACAAAGGTGCTTATTATTCACTCCGCTGACGATAAGACAGTCAACGTAAAAAAACATTTCAATGTAATGAAGGAAGCACTTTCGGAAAACAAAAATATTACTTTTAAGCTCCTTTACGGCAAAAACCACAACCCGAATTTCACTGAAGATGCTGTAAGATACAAGGATCAATTTTTTAAAGTGCTTTCCAAAAAGCTGAAAAACAAAGAATTATCAACAAATGAAAATAAAAAAGCCTTCATTGAAAGCTTCGACTGGTGGAAAATGACCGCCCAGGACAAAAATGTCTGGGATGAAATCTTTAAATTCCTTGATAGCTAAAAAACACAGGATATCAGTTAACTCTGATATCCTGTATTTTTTCATTTAAACAATCATTTTTTACACTCAAAGCAAACCCAACCGCTTTTTGTATGTCTTGCCTGAATTTCAAATCCATACTTTTTAAAAGCATCAATAACATCCTGCTCACGTGTATCAATTATACCGGATGTGATGAAAACAGCGTCATCTTTCATAAAGGAAGCAACATCCTTACAGAACATTATAATTACATCAGCAACTATATTCGCAACAACAATATCAAATTTTCCGCTTACTTTATCGGTAAGGTTACCCTGCAGAATTGTATATTCGGGCTGACGAAAATTGTTAACTTCTCCGTTTTCTATTGCAGTTTTCACGGCAAGGGCATCAATGTCAACTCCGACAGCTTTCTCAGCTCCGAGAAGAAGAGCTGCAATTGAAAGTATACCGCTGCCACATCCTATATCAAGCACTGTATTACCTTTACAAACGTGCTTCTCGAGTGTTTCAAGACAAAGTCTTGTTGTTTCGTGTGTACCTGTACCAAAAGCAAGCCCAGGCTCAATATTCAGAACCTTTCTGTCACCCGCATCGAACTCATCCTCCCAGGTAGGACGTATGAGAAGCTTTTCACCGACGGGAATCGGGTGAAAATATTGTTTCCAGTTGTTTTCCCAGTCTTCATTCTTGCACTGATTAAGAATAATGTCATTGTCAATACCTTCTGCGGTGTATCTTTCTCTAAGGAAAGCCACAGCTTCATTCGGGTTCTCTTCAGGCGAAATATAGACATGAACGATGGCTTTTGATCTGTCTTTCTGCAAAAGGTCCTCGTCAATAAGATCAATATGCGCAATTTCCCAAGCTTCTTTTTCAAGATCACGGTAATCTTCGATGTATATACCGTAGGGAACAACCATTGAAGCAATATCTCCGGCTCTGTCGACATCGTCTGCATTAACACTTATTTTAACTTCAATCCAGTCACTCATACTTTTTCTCCTTTTTTAAAATAATCGAACCAAAAGCTTTAAGCACGGCCTTTTGTCCTTGCATTTCAGAACCAAAAACGGCCTTTGCATTGTGCCATTCGGCAGGAAGATAATAATCTATATCGTGATCATTACGGTTTATTATAACCAAAATTTTATCATAATCGTTATATCTGATAAAAGCCAGACAACCGAGCATTTCAGAAACAGTACGGTACTCACCGTCTGCAAGACATCTACAATTTTTTCTCATTTTACCAAGCTGCTTATAATGCTCAAGCAGCTCTGAGTTCTCCTTGCCCCACGGATAAAATTTTCTGTTAAACGGATCCTTATAGCCCTGCATTCCGGCTTCATCGCCGTAATAAATACAAGGCACACCCGGAAGCGTAAACTGAATAACTGATGCTAATTTTAACAATTTAACACCTTTAGCATATTGCTTATCGGTGAGGAAATGTTCACTCTGCCACTGTCTGTCGCGGTACTCACAACTTTCGCCTGCAAGTCGAGTAATAGCTCTCATTGTGTCGTGGGTACCTATGTGATTCATAAGCACATCAACGCAACATTTCGGATAATTTTCGAGGATTGTAAGAATTTTGTCGGAAAACCCTTCAACCTTTCCGCTTCTTATAAAGTTGAAAATGGCTTCAGCAAACGGATAATTCATAACGCTGTCAAGCTGCTTACCGCTGAAATAGCGGCGTCTTTCACCGTAACTGAATTTATTCGAGGCATCTTCCCAAACTTCGCCGAGAACCAAAGCTTCGGGATTCTCAGATTTTACGGCTTTTCTGAATGCATCAAGAAAAACATCAGGCAGTTCGTCTGCAACATCCAGACGCCATCCTCCGGCTCCCAATCTCAGCCATTTACGTGCAACACCGTTTTCACCGGCAATAAATTCAATAAAACCGGGGCACTCCTCTTTGATCTCAGGCAGAATACTTATCCCCCACCAAGAACGATATTCATCAGGATAATTCACGAATTTATACCAATCAAAGTATTCGGAATTCTTTGAACGGTAAGCACCTGAATCACCGTATCTGCCGTATTTGTTGAAATATATGCTATCATCACCGGTATGACTGAAAACACCATCAAGAATAACCGATATTCCAAGCTCTGAAGCCTTTTTACACAGGCTTACAAAATCCTTTTCATTACCTAACAACGGATCTATTCTGTTATAATCCGATGTATCATATCTATGGTTGCTGTGTGATTCAAATATCGGATTAAGATACAAGCAGGTTACACCAAGCTCCGATATATAAGGAAGCTTCATTTCAATACCTTTGAGATCACCACAGAAATAATCGTTATTAAGGACCTTACCTTCCTTTGTCGGACGCCATTCGGGCTCACCTTCAAGATCATTTCTCAGAACTCTGTCTGTAGGAACATTTTCCTTTTTCTTGCCCGAATTATAAAAACGGTCAGGAAAAATCTGATAAAAAACGCCACCCTTCAGCCAGTCGGGAGTTGAAAAATCTTTATCATAAACTGTAAGCTGCCACGCACAGCTACCCTTTGACAGCGAGCCTAAGCAGCTACCGTCGTGCATAATTTTTGTTTTTCCCCATGGGGTGTTATATTCAAAATAATAAAAGTATATATCCGGCTCTTCGGCAGTGTAGCCAAGTGCCCACCATTCCTGATCATTACCTTCCATCGAAAGCCAGGACATAGGAGAATATCTGTTTTCGCCTTTATCGCTGCGGATAACAAAATCAACACCCGTACAACCGAGACTGCGCGGCAGTATCACCTTGAATACCACGTGTTCACCTTGCTTTAATGCTCCGAATTTATTTTTATGTATATTATTTCTGGAATTGTATGGTATATAATCCATTATCCACCTCTGCTGAATACAATATAAAACTATGTTCTTATCTATTATTCTCAAGCATATATTTTACCAAAAAAGATTGAGGTATGCAATATGTTTATTATTTCTGTTAAGTCAAAAATCATCAAAAAAGTTGCTTTTTCAGTTTTTGTATCATTACTGGCAGTTATAGGCGGTGTAGTCTCTGTTATGTCAGACCGCACGGTAACTGTAGGCTCATTTGATGAAGTGTCTCTTAAAGGTGAAACCCATGAAGAACGAAAAGCCTTCTTTCAACATTTTGGTTGGGAGATTGCCGAGGATCCCCTCGAGGTCAAAGAAACCGTAATTCCCGATGAGTTCAGTGAAAGCTACAGTAAATATAACGAAATACAGAAAAATCAGAATTTTGACCTTGAAAAATACAAGGGTGTCCGTGTAAAATCCTGGAGCTACGAAATAATCAATTATCCGGGATATGAAAATTCCGACGGTATAATAAGAGGAAATCTTCTGACCTGTAACGGAAAAATCATCGGTGGGGATGTCTGTTCAATAGAACTTGGCGGATTTATGCACGGATTTGCACCCGAAGCAACAGAAAATATCATAGAAGATAGCTCTTACCTTCTTCAAGAAGAATGATATCTACAGTTGCACGCATATATAAGCCTTCCTCACGGTATTCTTCTTCGTGCACGACACCTTCCTTGCGTATTCTTGCAGCGAATGCCCCTGCCGAAAAAGGAATCATGAATTCAGCCTCTTTACGTGTAGGCGGAAGCTCTTTTAATATAGTGTCAAGAAGCTCATCAAATCCGCGTCTGTTAAGTGCCGAAATCATAACTGTTTTACCGAAAGTGGGCATCGAATAAACATCACCGACAAGGTCACACTTATTCATAACAGAAATAACGGGTTTGTTTTCACAACCGAGCTCGTTGAGCAGATTTTTTGTTACCTCAAGATGTTCGGAAGCATGTTCATCGGAAGCGTCACAAACATTCATAATAACGGTAGCCGCTGCAGCTTCTTCAAGAGTTGATTTAAAAGCTTCAATAAGCTTATGGGGTAGCCTTCTGATAAGACCTACCGTATCAACAAGCATAACCTGTCTTCCGTCAGGAAGAATAAGCGCCCTTGAAGTCGGGTCAAGTGTGGCAAAAAGCTTATTTTGTGCAAGCACTCCGGCATCTGTAAGAGCATTCATCAGTGTAGATTTGCCTGCATTTGTATAACCTACTATAGCAACAGTCTGCACACCGTCTTTTTCGCGTCGTTTTCTCATTTGATTACGGCGCTTTTCAAGAGCCAAAAGCTCTTCCTCAAGCTTCTGTATTCGTCTTCTTATATGACGCTTATCACTTTCAAGCTTGGTTTCACCGGGACCTCTTGTACCAATACCGCCACCCAGACGCGAAAGCGATGTGCCCTGTCCGGCAAGCCTCGGAAGCTGATAGCGAAGCTGAGCAAGCTCAACCTGCAGCTTACCTTCAGCAGACCTTGCTCTCATAGCAAAAATATCAAGAATAAGCATTGTTCGGTCGATGACTCTTACCTTGGTTAGCTTTTCAAGATTTCGCTGTTGCGAAGGTGAAAGCTCACTGTCTACAATAATCAGGTCAACAGCTTCATTTAAGCAAAAAGCAATTATTTCAGCAAGCTTTCCTACACCTACAAAAGTTGCTTTCTCAGGCGCTTCTCGCTTTTGTATTACCTTACCCGCAACAACAGCACCTGCTGTATCAGCAAGCTCAGCAAGTTCATCGATGGAAACCTCAGCGTCAAAATCTCCGGTATCAACGCTGACCAGTAAGGCCTTTTCCTGCTTCTTGGAATTTTCGTAAAGTGTCATAACCGCATTTCCTTTTTAACACATAATTAAAGTACAATAAGTTTTTTCTCACTTAAAGTGAAGTTTTCGAAACCGTTTTCAGTAACCGCACCCATATCCTCGATTCTTACGCCAAATTCACCGGGTATATAAATACCGGGCTCAACTGTAACAATATTACCCGTTTTAAGAACATATGATGAGGTGGGATTCAATGAAGGCGATTCGTGTATTTCTACGCCAACCCCGTGACCGAGTCCGTGACCAAAACATTCGGAATAGCCCTTTGAGGTAATTATATCTCTTGCAACCTTATCAACATCTCTGCAGACGGCTCCTGCCTTAATTTTTGCAATGGCTTCAAGCTGAGCGGTAAGAACTGTTTCGTAAACCTCTATCTGCTTTGTGGAGACCTCACCGACAGCAACCGTACGCGTCATATCACTATGATAAAAATCAAAAATCGCACCAAAATCCATAGTAATAAAGTCGCCGTTTTCTATTTTTTTATCGGACGGCACACCATGCGGCATTGAACTGTTTTTTCCGCTTACCGATATTGTCTCAAAAGACAATGCATCGGCGCCGTTTTTTAGCATAAAGTAATCAAGCTCAAGCGCAATCTCCTTTTCAGTCTTTTCCGTGGAAATGAATGAAAGTATGTGGTCGAATGCTCTTTCGGCAATTCTCTGAGCTTTTATTATTTTTGAAAATTCCTTTTTGTTTTTTGTGATTCTTATTTCATCAATATAATTATCAAGATCCCCTGCAGCCGAAACAGTTATATCAGGCAGAAGCTCTTTAATCTTATTATATCTTGAAACAGTTGTTCTTTCGCTTTCAAGCATAATCTCATTTATATCAAGAGAATCAATAAGATTCACAAGATCGCTCTGTAAGGATTTGAGTAGTAATATTTCATCACAGGACTTTATAGTGTTACCTGCAGCTTCAATATACCTTGAATCAGTCAGAAAAAATGATTTGTCCTTTGTGACAACAAGATAACCGTTTGAAGAATGAAAGGACGTGAAGTAAGATATATTTTCTTCACTCATTATCAGAGCTGCTTCGCCGTTTTTCAAACAACTTTTTAACTGTTCAACCATTATGCAATACTCCTTATATTATCTTCTATAAGATAAAAAACACCCATGGAAGTCCTTGGGTGTTTTTTGAAAATTACTTGAATTTACGCTTACGAGCGGCCTCAGACTTCTTTTTTCTTGCTACTGACGGCTTTTCGTAGTGTTCTCTTTTACGAACCTCCTGGATGATGCCATCGCGTGAAGTCTGTCTCTTAAAACGTCTGAGAGCGCTGTCGAGTGACTCGTTCTCTTTAACTTTTACCTGACTCATTTATATTTCCCTCCCTTACCTGTAGCAGGGGTATATTTCCAAACGGATTCACGAGATATTATACATAATTTAAACCCGCTTGTCAAGTACTAAAATAAGTATTTTTCTTATTTTACGACAATATTTACAAGTCTACCCTTAACGTAAAGCTCTTTAACAATGGTTTTACCTGCAATTTCAGCAGAAATCTTCTCGTCCGCCTTTGCCATAGCAATTGCTTCATCCTGATCAACATCAGCAGGAACGTTCATCTTTGCTCTGACCTTACCGTTAAGCTGTACAACAATTTCAATTTCATCGTCAACACACTTAGCTTCATCATAGGTGGGCCACTGAGTAATTGCAAGAAGCTCACTGTCTGCGAAAACAATCTCATTAATTTCTTCTGTTACGTGAGGTGCAAACGGGTTAACAAGAAGAAGAAGTGCCTTAAGCTCTGCTTTGTTGATTGAGCCCTTTGCATAAATCGCATTAAGAAGGGTCATAAGAGCAGCAATTGCAGTATTATACTTGAGGGCTTCAATATCCTCGGTAACCTTCTTTATTGTCTTATGGAAGGATGAAGAGAGCTCCTTTGAGAACTCATCACCATCAGTAAGAATTTCCTGAAGATTCCAGATTCTGTCTACAAATCTCTTACAGCCCTTAACTGAGCTTTCTGACCAAGGAGCTGCCTGCTCATAGTCACCCATGAAAAGAACATAAGTACGAAGAACATCTGCACCGTAAACATCAACAACCTCATTGGGGTCAATAACGTTTCCGCGTGATTTACTCATCTTGACACCGTCGGGGCCGAGAATAAGACCCTGAGCAGTTCTCTTTGCATAGGGCTCTTCACAAGGAACAGCACCGATATCATAAAGGAACTTGTGCCAGAAGCGTGAATAGATAAGATGACGTGTAACGTGCTCCATACCGCCGTTATACCAGTCAACGGGCATCCAATAGTTAAGCTTTTCCATATTTGCAAGCTCGTTATCGTTGTGAGGATCGATATAGCGAAGAAAATACCAGGATGAGCCTGCCCACTGAGGCATTGTATCTGTTTCTCTCTTGGCTGCAGCACCGCACTTGGGACAGGTGCAATTTACGAAAGAATCAATTTTTGCAAGGGGGCTTTCGCCATCCTGACCGGGTTCAAAATTTTCAACCTCGGGAAGCTTTAAAGGAAGCTCTTCATAAGGAACAGCTACCATACCGCACTTTTCACAGTGAACAATGGGAATGGGCTCGCCCCAATAACGCTGACGGTTGAATGCCCAGTCCTTCATCTTATACTGAACACCGCGTTCACCTATACCCTTCTTTTCAAGCTCTTCAAGAACTCTTGCGATTGAGGACTTCTTGTCCTTATATCCGTTGAGATAATCAGAGTTAACCATTTCACCGTCGCCGGTATAAGCTTCGACTGAAATGTCACCGCCCTTGATTACTTCAATAATATCAATACCGAACTCCTTAGCGAAATCATAGTCACGCTGGTCGTGTGCAGGAACAGCCATAATAGCACCGGTACCGTAACCCATCATAACATAGTCTGAGATGAAAATGGGAATTTCCTTACCGTTTACAGGATTTATGGCGACAAAACCTTCAAGCTTGACACCTGTCTTATCCTTGACAAGCTGTGTACGTTCAAATTCTGTCTTCTTAGCACATTCACTTCTGTAATTTTCAACTGCATCGAAGTTTGTAATCATATCCTTATACTTATCAAGCATAGGATGCTCGGGAGCCATAACCATAAAGGTTACACCGAAAAGTGTATCGGGACGTGTTGTATAAATACGAAGTGTCTCATCGGTGTTCTTAACATCAAAATTAACAAATGCACCCGTTGATTTACCGATCCAGTTTTCCTGTTGGAGCTTTACATTAGGAAGATAGTCAACATCTTTAAGTCCCTCAAGAAGCTTATCGGCATATTCGGTAATACGAAGATACCATACGTCCTTTGACTTCTGAACTATGTCACTGTGACAGATATCGCACTTACCGCCCTGTGAGTCTTCGTTTGAAAGAACAACCTTACATGAAGGACAATAGTTTACAAGAGTCTTATCTCTGAAAGCAAGACCGTTTTCAAACATTTTAAGGAAAATCCACTGTGTCCATTTGTAATAGCCCTCTTCAGTCGTGTCTACAACTCTGTTCCAGTCAAAAGAGAAGCCTACTCTCTTAAGCTGAGAAGTAAACTTTGCAATATTATCGTCAGTAACCTTTCTGGGGTGAATACCTGTCTTGATTGCATAGTTTTCAGTAGGAAGTCCGTAAGCATCAAATCCGATGGGGAAAAGAACATTGTAGCCTTCCATTCTTCTCTTACGTGAAACTACCTCAAGGCCTGAATAAGCCTTGATGTGTCCAACGTGCATACCTGCACCGCTGGGATAAGGGAATTCTACAAGAGCGTAGAATTTCTTCTTATCTGAATTGTCCTGTGCGTGGAAAACACCTGCTTTTTCCCAGTTGTCCTGCCACTTTTTTTCCGCGTTTTTAAAATCGTAGTACAAATTTATCACTCCGTTTAATTAATTACATTTTAGTCTTCCGTTACTACATCGGAAATGTCAATTTCTCTTGCATCCTGCCAAAGTCTTTCAAGGTTATAGTAATCTCTTGTTTCACCCGTAAAAACATGCACAAGGATACTGTTATAATCAAGAAGAATCCATCCTGTCGCCTTACCTTCAATATGATAAGGATTAACACCCTTTTCCTTCAGCTCGTACTCAACCTCATCGGAAAGAGACTTTACATGAGTATTTGATGTACCCGAGCAGATAATGAAGTAATCGGCAACGATTGAATGCTCCGTAATTTCAATTGCCTTAATGTCTTTTGCCTTCTTTTTATCAAGGACTCTGACAATTTCTTTTAAAATTTCAAGATCTGTCATAAAAATTTTCTCCTTTTCTTTTTAATTTTTATGATAAGCTCATTATAGTATTCAACGCTGTCGGGATGGATGAGCTTTTCCTTTTCAGAAAGTGACACAAAAGAATACTTAAGTGCATATAAAGCTGCCTCATCAAGATCCTTTGTTACAGCAAGCTGACGCATAACGTCAACATCGGAATAATCTCTCTCTGCTGAAATATAATCCGCGATATAAACAATTTTGTCAAGCAGACTCATACCTGCTTTTCCCGTAGTGTGATATCTTACAGCAGAAAGTATTTCATTATCCGTTATACCCATTTCAGTGCGAAGATAACATTCCCCTGCCATAGCGTGCCACAGCTTGGGGTTGTTTTTTTCGGTCCGACTAAGGATTATACCACCTTTTTCCATAATTTGCAACTGTTCTTCTTTAGTTGCATTTTTCATTATGTCATGGACAAGTCCTGCGAAATACGCTTTCTCTTCATCACCGCCGTACATCAGTGCAAGCATTGCCGCACTTTCTGCAACATTAAGCGAATGAAGGAATCTATAATCGTCGAGCTTTTCTTTTAAAAGCTTTTTAATATCCATATGAGGACTCTCGTACAGAAGATTGAGTCTTGCATAATTATAAACCTCAACACTTGTAAGCATCGTTGCGTCAATTCCTATTGAAATATGCAGCCTTACATCGGTTGAGCTGCAGATATAAGGTTCTACATCTGCAATTATGATTTCGTTTTTTTCAACATCAAGCTTAAGTGAGTTTTTTGCAAAATCGCAAAGGTCAGCTGTTTTCACTTCATCGTCCCTTACGGAAACACACAGCTTTACATCAGTCAATATATCCTCATAGCGGTACCATTTGTCAAAGCTCATAAGCATATCGGCACCGATTATAAGAAACAGCTCGTCCTCGGGATAAAACTTCCTTAGCTGCGTAACCGTGTCAACGGTATAGCTTTTACCCTGCCGCTTTATTTCAAGGTCGCTTACCTCGTAAAAATCTTCGCTAAAAAGCAACTCACACATCTTCACACGATGCTCTGCATCGGCAAGCTCCTTACTCACCTTGTGGGGAGGAGTATATGCAGGTATGATTACTATTTTATCAAGGCTTGCCTTTTCTTTAATTTCTTCAGCAAGATGCTTATGTCCGAGATGAGGCGGATTGAAGGTTCCGCCGAAAATTCCGATACGCATTTTATTTCTTACCCTTTGCACTCACCTTACCGGTGAAACGAAACTTTTTATTGCTTTCGCGTCTTTCAGCTGCAGCCTTTTCACGCTGAAGCTTTGCGGCTTTCTTTTTATTTTGCTCTTTAATCAGCGCCTTTTCTTTTAGCTCGGGGCTTTCTCTGTAAAGAACAATTACACCGCCGATTACCTGAATAACCTCTGCACCGGTTGCCGCAGCAAGTGCATCCGCAGTTTCTCTCGGAGTAATAGGTGAAGATTCCAGAAGAACCTTAACCTTAATAAGCTCACGTGCTCTTAAAGCGTCATCAGTCTGCTTTATAAGTGCATCAGACATTCCACCCTTACCAACCTGAAAAAGAGGTTCAAGATGATTCGCCTGCGCTCTGAATTTTGCTCTTTCTTTACCAGTCATTGTAAATCTCCTGTATATAAGTTTAGTTTCTCATTAATTGTTGCAGATTCTTTAGTGCATTGCCTCTGTGACTGACGGCATCTTTCTCTTCGGAAGTAAATTCAGCGAAGCTTTTATCCCCTACCATAAAAAGCGGATCGTATCCGAAACCGTTGTTACCTCTGTACTCATAACCAATTTTACCTTCACAGACACCTTCTGCGGTAATTTCGCTTCCGTCAGGAAATGACACACAAATAGAACATACGAATCGCGCTGTTCTTTTTTCATCAGGAACATTCTTCAGATTTAAAAGAAGCTTTTCGTTGTTGGCAGCATCATCACCGTGATTTCCTGCATATCTTGCGGAATAAACACCAGGCTCACCGCCCAGCGCGTCAACACAAAGTCCGCTGTCATCAGCGATACAAGGAAGTCCGCTTTCACGGCAACCGGATTCGGCCTTAATCCTTGCGTTCTCGAGAAAGGTCTTGCCGTTTTCTTCAACATCAGTAAGCTCTATGCCTACATCTCTGTCGGTCACGACCTCATAACCCATCGGTTCAAGAATTCTTGATATTTCAGCTAATTTGTGCTTATTGTGAGTTGCAATTAATATTTTCATTTTCATCAATCCTCATCTGCAAAAGTCGTTGAGGTATCCTCAAAAAGAGCCTTTGCAAAAATTTTCGGCTTAAACGGCTGAAGATCATCAATCTGCTCACCGACACCGATAAACTTGACGGGAAGCTTCAGCTCGTTTTTAATAGTAAGCACAACACCGCCTCTTGCAGTACCGTCAAGCTTTGTAAGAGCAATACCCGTAAGCTCAGCAACGTTCATAAATTCCTTTGCCTGATTTACCGCATTCTGACCCGTTGTCGCATCAAGCACAAGGAGAATTTCACGGTCGGCGTAAGGGAGCTTCTTTTCAACGACTCTGTAAATCTTTGCAAGCTCATCCATAAGGTTTTTCTTGTTGTGGAGTCTGCCTGCAGTGTCGCAGATGATGATGTCGCAGTCTCTCGAAAGACCGGCTTCAATTGTATCGTAAACAACTGCAGCAGGGTCAGCACCTTCTTTGTGCTTAATAATATCAACACCGGCTCTGTCAGCCCATATTTCGAGCTGTTCAATTGCAGCGGCTCTGAAGGTATCTGCCGCACCGAGGATTACACGCTTCCCCTCTTTTTTATACATTGCAGCAAGCTTACCGATGGTGGTTGTTTTGCCGACACCGTTAACACCGATAACAAGTATAATTGAAGGAATGGTAACAAGACCCATATCCTCGCCGCCATCGATCATATCTGCAATAATATCTGAAATAATCATCTTGGCGTGCTTCGGGTTACGCACTTCGTTGTGATTTACTCTTTTTCTGAGCTCCTCAACAATATCGGTTGCGGTTTTCATACCGATATCGCCCATAATGAGTGCTTCCTCAAGATCATCGTAAAAATCATCGGTGATTTCCTCATATGCACCGAGAACATCTTCGATTCTGCCGGTCATTCCCTCACGGGTTTTCTTCAGACCAAACCCGAACTTTTTAAAAATTCCCATAATTTACCTCCTAAGGGGTGAAAATAAATATTTAACCTGTAATGCCGAGCTGCTTTGCAAGCTCTGCGGTTTTAAGCTCAAGAAGCTTTGAAACACCCTGCTCCTGCATTGTAATACCGTAAAGCATATCGGCTTCTTCCATTGTACCGCGTCTGTGGGTGATAAGGATAAACTGCGTATTATCAGTCATTTTTCTTACATACTGAGCATATCTTGTTACATTAACGTCGTCAAGAGCAGCCTCAACCTCGTCAAAAATACAGAACGGAGCCGGGTTAACCTTCATAATAGCAAAGAGAAGAGCGATCGCTGAAAGGCCTTTTTCACCACCGGAAAGAGAATCTAGTCTCTTTACATTTTTTCCGGGCGGTTGAAGCTTGATGTCGATGTTGCTTTCAAGTATATCTGCGGGATTTTCAATAATCAGCTCTGCCTTGCCGCCACCGAAAAGCTCACGGAAGGTATCGTTGAAGTTCAGATTGATTTTTGTAAACTGCTCTCTGAACTGACATGACATCTTATCAGTAAGCTCAGTAATAAGTCTTGTGAGCTCTCTCTTGGATTTCTCAACATCTTCTACCTGCTCTGACATAAATTCAAAGCGTTCCTTCACTTCCTTATACTCTTCGATAGCGCCTACATGAACGGAGCCGAGAGCTCTGATTTTGCCTTTGATTTCATTAAGAGTTCTCTGAGCAACTCTTGGTTCAGCGGGCTTTGCAACGGTAGCTTCTGCTTCTCGCCTTGTAAGCTGATACTCATCAAAAAGCTTGTTTTCTGTATCAAGACAATCCTTCTGCATTGATTCCTTGCGCTCTTCAAGACGAGCAAGTTCTCCGTTTACTTTTTCTCTTTCAGCAGTCTTTGAGCGCTCGGTTGTACGAAGCTCAGAGGCTCTTTCCTCTTCAGCGCTTCTTCTCTTCTGCAGTTCGAGTATATCATTGTTGCTCTGCTTTCTCTTATCATAGAGATTTCTTGAAAGCTCTGCAAGTTCGAGAATTTTGCCTTCAGTTTCTGTTATTTTAAGCTTGATTGACACTATTTCCTCGTCAAGCTCCTTATCTTTATTTTCATAGTTGATAAGTCTTGCTTTAAGCATATTCAAAGCCTGCATACGTGCCTGCAAATCTTTGTCAGCACCGTGTATGTCAAGAGTCAGTCCGGAAATCATAGAGGCAATTTCTTCACTTTTACTAATAATAACTTCATTCTTTTCGCTAAGATTCTTAAGACTTTCTTCTCCGCCTTCAATCCTCTGAGTGAAATCATTTACTGCCTGAACGGATTTATTGTAATCATCTTCAATTTCTTTGAGTCTCTTTTCAGACTCTGACTTTTCCCTTAGAAGCTCTTCAAGATCCAGCTTAACAGAAGTATACTGTTGTAAAACAAGATCAAGCTGTCCTTCGATACGGATCTTTTCTTCCTGAGCAACTGCTACGCTCTGCTTCAGACACTCGGTTTCACGTTCAAGTGCATCTAACTCCGCCGTAAGCTTTTCATAAGAAGAGGTAAGAGACTCCACCTTTTCATCAAGAGCTGTTTGTTTAACCTTCATTTCTTCAATTTCGGTTGATCTTGAAAGAAAACCGGCACTTCTGTCCTGAGAACCGCCGGTCATAGATCCGCCCGGATTGATAACCTGTCCGTCAAGAGTAACGATTTTGAATCTGTGACCGTACTTTTTGGCTATGTTGATTGCACTTGTAAGATCCTCTGCCACAACAGTTTTGCCAATAAGTGAAGTTATAATTTCATGATATAAAGCATCATATGTTATAAGGTTTACTGCAGTATCAACGTAACCGTAGCAATCTTCAAGGTCATTCTCATCAAGGGTCTTTCCCTTAATTGCAGAAATCGGTTGAAAAGTAGCTCGTCCAAGGTTGGATTTTTTAAGGAAATTAATAGCAACCTTTGCATCATTTTCTGTATCAGTAACTATATTCTGAATTGAATTACCAAAAGCAGTTTCAATTGCAACCGCAAACTCTGATTTCACAGAAATCAGCTGTGAAATTGTGCCGTGGATACCCTTTAAAGCGCCTTTTTCGCCTTCTTTGATAACTCTTTTGACTGCTCCCGAATAACCTTCCATATTTTTTTCAAGTTCAAGGAGCATTTTTATTTTAGATGAGACCCGCTGACTTTCAAACAACTTTTCATCAAGTTCTTTTTTCAGCTTGTCCGCCTTTTCATTCTTTTGCCTATATCTGAGGCTGTAACCGCTCAAGGCGTTGTTTAACTCTGTTATTTCATTTGCGCTTTCCTCAACAGACTTTTTTACATCTGTAATTTTGCCTTCGAATTCTGCAACAGCATTCTTTTTACCGACAACGAGGCTATCAACGATTTCCTGTCTTGCGAGAATTTCATTCTTTGAAGACAGTGCCGTTGACATCTTTACTCTGTAGTCTGCAAGCAATGCTGTAAGAGCAGTAATTTCACCTGAAATTTTATCTCGTTCCTGCTTGAGCTCACCGCCCGAGCTCTTCATTTTTTCAAGCTCTGCATTTGCTGCATTATACTCTTCGGTTTTCTTAGCTTTTATACTTTCAATCTGTGAAATAAGCTTTTCTTCTGTTTGAATCTCTTTTAAAAGCTCGTTTTTGTCACTTTCACTGTCATCACGGCTTTTTTCAATACGTTCAATAGTGTCTCTGCTGTGAACAATCGAGCTTTCGAGAACTGCCTTTTGGCTACCTGCAGATGCAGCCTCCTCTTCAAGAAGGGAAATATTATGACGAATTTCTTCAATTTCGATGTTGATATTCTGAGTAGTTTTTATGCTTTCTTCTATCTGTTCTTCAATTTTTGAAAGCTCTTCTTCAACCTCACCGTAATGACCCGAAGCAATTGCAATATTATCTTCCTGTTTTCTCAGATCATCACGGAGCTTATCAATATTGTGAAGCCATAATCCGATTTCAAGCTTTTTCTTTTCTTCAGAAAGCACAAGAAATTTCTCGGCTTTTTCACTCTGATGCTTCAAGGGTCCGACTCTGCTTTCAAGTTCAGAAAGAATATCTCTTAATCTTATAAGATTATCCTCAGCCTGAGCAAGCTTTTTAAGTGAATCATTTCTTCTGTAACGGTAAGATGAGATGCCGGCAGCTTCTTCCAGCATTTCTCGGCATTCCTTACCTTTACCGCTTACCATATCGGCAATTTTTCCCTGGCTTACCATTGAATAGCCATCTCTGCCGAGACCTGTATCCATAAAAAGCTCATGAACATCACGTAATCTGACAGAGGCACCGTTAATCTTGTATTCACTTTCACCTGAACGGTAGTAACGCCTTGTAACACTTACTTCGTCGGAATCATAACCCTTAAGCGATCTGTCCTTGTTGTCAAGGCGCAGAGTAACCTGAGCATAGCCGTATGCTTTTCTTACCTTTGTACCGTCAAAAATGACATCTTCCATTTTAGAACCGCGCAAAGACTTACTTGACTGCTCACCAAGAACCCAACGAACGGCATCGGAAATGTTACTCTTACCGCTACCGTTAGGTCCGACAACAGCAGTTATACCTTTTCCGAATTTAAGAACTGTTTTTTCGGGAAAGGATTTGAAGCCCTGCATTTCAAGTGCTGTTAATATCATACTGTTAACCTCGCACACTAACTTTATATTTTGGATAGTCCTTATTTTGAACAATTGTTACCTCATAACCCAAATCATTAAGCATATGAAGATTTGATTTCTTTTGTCCTGTCAGCATTGAAACATATTTATTGCCGACGGTTATCTCTATTTTACCTTTTGGAATGGCTTCTGATTCAATCTGCGACACAACTTCATCAAAATAAAGCTTACTTTCGCATATTTCTCTGAAAGCCGGATGATATGCACCCGCTACAAAGCCGTCATCTACATTGCCACCGGAATGAAGTCCTAATCTAATAACCCTGATATTGGCTTCATTGAACATTTTCAGAAGCCTTTTACAAAGCTGAGCCGCCTCCTCAACGGTTTGCGGTCTATACTCACCTTGCCTGTAAAGCTCACAAAGTCTTGTACCTTCCAACACCACGGTAGGATAAATTCTTACTGTATCGGGCTTGAGTGAAATTATTGATTCCGCAGTAGCAATTGTCTTTTCCTCAGTATCACCGTACAGGCCGGTCATCATCTGTAAACCAAGCTCAAATCCGAAATGTTTAATCATTTCGACTGACCTGATGACATCAGACTTACTGTGTCCGCGGCTGTTTAAAAGTAATACATCGTCATCCATACTCTGACAACCGAGCTCAATTGCAGTCACACCGTATTTTTTCAATATAACAAGTATCTCCTGCGAAATGCAGTCAGGTCTCGTCGATATACGGATACCTTTGAATAAGCCCTTGTTTACATATGCATAAGCTCTTGCAAGAAGCGAAATCATATATTCTCTGTCGATTGCAGTGAAGCTACCACCGAAAAAAGCGATTTCACCTTCATTACAATCGGCACTGCTCAACGCTGTTTTTACCGATGAATCGATTTCATCCGGACGAAGAGCGTTAACTGAACCTGAAATTGTTTTCTGATTACAGAAGCTACATCTGTGCGGACAACCGGCATCAGGCACAAAAAGTGCAACATTTATATGTTTCAAATTTTTATCCCCATTAATTCCAGTGCCTGCTTTGCAGCCTGCTGCTCAGCAAGTTTTTTACTTCTTCCTACGCCGCAGCCTACAACATTACTGTTGAGATTTACTTCAACCTCAAAGCGCTTGTCGTGATCAGGTCCACTCTCACCAACCAGAACGTAAGAAAGGTGTTCATGGGGATTTTTCTGAACAATCTCCTGAAGCTCTGTTTTGTAATCTCTGAGGCGTGTCTGCTTATCAGCTGCCTTTTTAACAAAATCAAGAACAAACTTCCTTGCATCTTCGAGACCGGAATCAAGATAAACCGCTGCAATAAGAGCTTCAAATGCATCAGCAAGAATAGATGCCCTTTTTCTTCCGCCGGTTCGTTCCTCACCCCGACCGAGAAGAATATATTTACCTAAATCGATTTCTTTTGCGAAATCAAAAAGTGACTTTTCGCATGCACACGCTGCTCTGCGCTTTGTCATCTCGCCTTCGGGAAGATGATTGAGATTGTGATAGAAGTATTCTGCAGTGATAATTCCGAGAACGGAATCACCTAGAAATTCAAGTCGCTCATTACACTCTCTTGAAAGCTGCTTTTCATTTGCATATGAGGAATGAGTCATAGCAGTCTCAAGTAATGTAATATTTTTAAACTTATAGCCGATTCGTTCTTCAAGCTCCGTAAAATCCATTATAACCCATCCTTTCAAGATATATTTTTAAATCTGACATAGCCCTTTTGCTTAAAGCTTCGTATCTTTGAGCTTTATCTCTTATTTTAGGCTCAATCGGCGGCAACACACCGAAATTTGCACCCATAGGCTGAAAATTCCTGACAGTACTGTCACTGATATATCTGCTTAAAGCACCCATCATTGTTGTTTCAGGTAAAACAAGAAGCTCTTTTTCCTGAAGCAGTCTTACCATATTCAGACCGGCAAGTATGCCCGAGGATGCTGATTCCATATAACCCTCAACACCCGTGATCTGTCCTGCAAAGAAAAGATTCTTTCGCCCTTTGAATGAAAACGTTGCATCAAGTAGCTCAGGTGAATTTATAAACGTATTCCTATGCATAACACCATAACGAAGAAACTCAGCATTTTTCAGTGCAGGAATCATCGAGAAAACACGCTTTTGCTCAGAAAACTTAAGATTCGTCTGAAAACCTACAAGATTAAGCATTGTGCCTTTACTGTTTTCTTTGCGCAACTGTAAAACCGCCCAAGGTCTGTGACCGGTACGGGGATCAACAAGACCTACCGGCTTCATAGGACCGAAGCGCATAGTATCTTTGCCTCTCGATGCCATAACTTCAATGGGCATACAACCCTCATAAACGTCTTTTCGTTTGTCGAAAGAATGAAGTTCAGCACTTTCAGCATTTACAAGAGCCTCATAAAAAGCCTCATATTCAGCCTTATTCATAGGACAGTTGATATAATCATCTTCGCCTCCCCTTTCATATCTTGAGGCTGTAAAAGCACTTTCCATATCAATACTGTCTCTGGAAACAATAGGTGCTGCTGCATCGTAAAAATGAAGTCCGTTACCGCACAGTTCACTTATTTTTTCACTGAGCAGATCAGATGCGAGAGGCCCTGCAGCAATAATAACATTTCCTTCGGGAATTTCCGTGACTTCATTACGGACAAGTGTTATTCTTTTGTTATTTTCAATTTTCTCAGTGATAAGCTTTGCAAATATAGCTCTGTCGACCGCAAGTGCGCCGCCGGCAGGAACCTCAGACTTATCTGCACACTCCATACAAATTGAACCGAAAACTCTCATTTCGGTTTTAAGAAGACCTGCCGCAGATTCCAGCCTTTTTGCTTTCAGTGAATTTGAACAAACAAGTTCGCCTAAAAGAGGCATTTTGTGAGCCGGCGAAAACCTGACAGGCTTCATTTCGTAAAGCTCAACATCAAAACCGTGTGATGCTATCTGCCAAGCCGCTTCTACACCGGCAAGACCGCCGCCTATTACTTTAATTTTATCTGCCATTTTTTCACCGCCTTTCATTGTTTTTAACCTTTGGATTTACTTTTTTTAGTTTCTTTCACCTTGTAACCGCACTTTTCATCAAGGCATGAAAGTATACCGCCCTTGCCCTTGAACAAGGATTTTCCACAGTTAGGACATTTTTCCTTTGTAGGCTTATCCCATGTCATAAAGTTACATTCGGGCCAATTGTCACAACCGAAGAAAGTGTATCCTCTTTTTGATTTTTTTGAAATAACCTTTCCGCCGCAAGCAGGACAGGTTGCCTCTGTTTCAAGCACATAAGGTTTTGTTGTCTTACACTCAGGATAAGCAGGACAAGCAAGGAATTTGCCGAAGCGTCCGGTTTTTATAACCATCATTCTGCCGCATTTTTCGCAGGGAATGTCGGTTTCATCTTCTTTGAGCTGAATTTTAACACCGTCCATTTCAGATTTTACCTTCTGTAGATTCTTGTCAAAATCATCGTAGAATTCGTGAAGCATACGGATGTAATCCTCTTCGCCTTCACCTACTTTATCAAGACTTGTCTCCATCTGAGCAGTGAATTTGACATTTACGATATTCTTGAATTTATCCTTAAGAAGTCCCACAATTGCTTCACCCAGCTCTGTAGGTATAAGCTGTTTGGATTTTCTTGTGATATATTCTCTTTTTACAATAGTTGAAATAATTGTAGCGTAAGTACTGGGACGTCCGACACCGTTTTCTTCAAGTGTCTTGATAAGAGATTCTTCAGTGAATCTCGGAGGAGCCTGAGTGAAGTGCTGGTTTTTTGAAAGCTCCTTGAGCTTTATGCTTTCATTTGCCTTAAGTCCTTCGGGAAGCTTCGATTTCTCTTCATCATCATTTACGTTATATATAACCGTAAATCCGTCAAACTTGACACTGTATCCACTGGCGGTAAATACGCAGTATTTTTCTTCAGGCTGACCGCTCACCGTACTTCTGATTTCGAGCTTTGTTGCATTCTGAAGGCATGGAGCCATCATACTTGCTATAAACCTTTTCCATATAAGTGAGTAAAGCTTATACTGTTCAGCTGAAAGACTGTCTTTTATGCTATCGGGAGTTATAGAAACTGTAGACGGTCTTATAGCTTCATGTCCGTCCTGGGCGTTACTTCTTGATTTGTAATAATTAGGCTTGTCGGGGTTGTACTTTTCACCGTACGTGCCGCTGATGAATTCATGTGCAGCCTGACGTGCTTCCTCTGAAACTCTGAGAGAGTCTGTTCTCATGTAAGTGATAAGACCTATTGAGCCGTAACCCGGGATATTGACACCTTCGTAAAGCTCCTGTGCAATTTTCATTGTCCTCTCAGCTCTGAAACCAAGTCTTTTTGAAGCTTCCTGCTGAAGAGTAGATGTGATAAACGGCGGTGCAGGATTCTTTTTTCTGGTTCCTGTTTTAAGCGAATGAATGTAGTACGAAGCACCATCAAGACGCCTGATATAAGAATCAACCTGGTCCTCAGTTTTAAGATCTATTTTTCCGGTTTCATCGCCGTAAAACTCTGCAGTAAATGTCTTCTTTGAAGAAGTAAATTTACCCTCAAGACTCCAGTACTCTTCAGGCACAAAAGCTCTGATTTCGTTTTCTCTGTCGGTGATTATTCTGAGTGCAACACTCTGTACTCTGCCGGCCGAAAGACCTCGTCTGATCTTCTGCGATACAAAAGGACTGAGCTTGTAGCCTACGAGCCTGTCAAGAATTCGTCTTGCCTGCTGAGCATTTACAAGATCAAGATCGACTTTTCTCGGATTAGCCATACCGTTTTTTACACCGGTCTTTGTTATTTCGTTAAACGTAACTCTGTTAGCCTCATCAAGATCAAGACCCAGAATCTCAGCAAGATGCCACGAAATAGCTTCTCCTTCGCGGTCAGGGTCAGTTGCGAGATAAACTCTGTTGCTGTCAGCCACGGCCTCTTTAAGCTCTTTCACAAGCTTTTCCTTACCTTTTACAATGCTGTATTTCGGTGCAAAATCATGTTTTACATCGACACTGAGTCTGGCTGCAGGAAGATCTCTTATATGACCCTTTGAAGCAACAATATTATAGCCGCTTCCTAGATAGTTTTTAAGAGTTTTTGCCTTTGAAGGAGACTCTACAATAATTAAATCTGCCATATATATTCACCTTTTCTAGATTAATTTCAATTTATACCTGTTCGGTCCGTCACTTTCCGCAATACCGAACATCTCAAGCTCTGTAAGTGAAACCAGAACCTTGCTGATGTCAAGCCCACTTTCTCTTTTGATGTCATCGAGAAAACAATTTCCATCAGACATTATATTATACACTATCATAGCGTTTTTAGAAATACCTTCAAGAGAAATTTTTTCAGATTTTTTTACAAGGTTATCGCTTTTTTTTATCGTTAATTCCGTTTCAGAGTCTTCGTTTTCTTTCTTCGTCTTTTTTCTTCTGATTTTTGGAACAACCTTTTTTGAATATTCTGAATCAACATTTATGTTTTCAAAAGCATTACCGGTTTTCATTTTACCCGATTTTTTAATTTTCGTAATGTCACGATAAAACAGTAAAATGTCTTCGCCGGAAAATATAGGATTGGCACCGTCGCTTATAAGCTTATTTGAGCCTGCGAAGTTTCCGCTTTCAATATCACCCGGAAGCACAAAAACATCTCTTCCCTGCTCGAGTGCATGGTTTGCCGTGCTGAATGTTCCACTTCGCTCAGCAGCCTCAACAATTACTACGCCTTTGCTCATACCGGAAATTATTCTGTTTCTGCGAGGAAAAGATCCCTGAGTTACCGGAGCGTATGGCGGATACTCGGAAACAAGTGCACCACCTTCTGCAACCGCTTTTCTCAAAGCAGAATTTTCAGGCAGATACGGGGTACCGTGACCGCAACCCATTATCAGTACTGTTTTGCCGCCAGTGCTCAAGGCGTTGCTATGCGCAACACTGTCTATACCCAAAGCTCCTCCGCTTACGACAATATAATCATTTACTGCAAGCGTTGAAACAATTTTTTCAGCTGATTTTTCCCCGTAAACACTTGGCGTTCTGCTGCCGATTACAGCAATCATTCTTGGATTTGCCAGAATTCTATAATCGCCTCTTACATACAAAACAAGAGGATAATTTTCGATATCAAAAAGCCTTTCGGGATAATATTTACTGTCAGGAGTTACAAGGTGGATTTTATGATCCTTACAAAATTTGAGTCTGTCAGCAAAATCCTCAAGCTTATTTTTAATAAATCTTTCTTTTATGGTTGCAAGAAACTTTTCTTCTTTACTGATCCTTTCACGTTCCACAAATATCGCTTCGGCATCTCCATACTTTTCAAACAACTGCCTGATATTATAATAGCTCCCGAGACAATCCTGAAGCCACAACCAATACAGAAGCTTATCCGTCACTTCTCATCATCTCCCACATCGTTATTGCTGCAGCCATTGATGCATTCAGCGATTCCGCACGTCCCGCCATGGGAATCGTAACCTTTCGGCATATTTCAAAAACTTCGTCACTGACGCCGTTTCCTTCATTACCGATAACTGCTATTATGCCGCCCGATAAATCTTCATTTGTTATTTTATCAGCACCGTTGTCCGGCGTTGTGGCATAAAGCTTCATACCTTTTTTTGCAAGATCTGTTAAAGTTTCGCACAAATTGACGCTTTTAATTACAGGCAGTCTGAGAGCCGAACCCATTGCCGCCCTTTGTGTTTTCGGATTATAAATATCGCAGCACTGAAAAGTTATAGCGCCACTGATACCGAGAGCTTCAGCAGTACGTAAAATCGCACCGAAATTAGCAGGATCCTGAATGTTTTCGAGAGCAACGTACTTACCGCTCGAAAAATTTATTTCATGACATATTTTTTTCATCCTGCAAAGGCAGAATATTCCCTGGGGAGTCTGAGCCTGAGTGATTTTCTTTTCAATGCTTTCAGATATCAGATATGCATACTCAGATGAGGAAGTGATAAAATCTATGTCTTCAGAGAATTTTTCGGCTGCAGAATCAGTTATGAAAGTTGTTTCAATCTCGTAACCGGTAAGCGCTGCATCACGACAAAGCCGAAGTCCCTCAAGAAAAAACAAACCCGTTTCTTTGCGGCATTTCGCTGAGGTAGCAACCTTGACTGCGAGTTTTATTTTGTCATTGGATGTACTTTCAATGCGAAGCATTTTAACCTTCCCCTTTCAAAAAAATATATCATCAAAAAACACAAATACGCCCGAGAGAAAATCTCGGACGCAATTTATTGTGATTAAAGAGCTGCCTTTGCTTTTTCAACAAGAGCTGTAAAAGCTGCGGGATCAGCAATTGCAATTTCTGAAAGCATCTTTCTGTTAAGAGTGATGTCTGCCTTCTTGAGACCATTCATAAATGTTGAATAGTTTGTGCCGTTTGCCTTGCAAGCAGCTGAGATTCTTGTAATCCAAAGACGACGGAAATCTCTCTTCTTCTGCTTTCTGCCGATGTAAGCATAGTTACCTGACTTCATAACAGCCTGCTTAGCTGTCTTGAAGAGGCTGTGCTTTGAGCCGTAGTAACCCTTTGCAAGCTTTAATACTTTATTTCTTCTCTTACGAGTCATCATTGCGCCTTTAATACGAGCCATGATTAAGTACCTCCGTTTGTTATTATACTATTTTTGTTTGATGTTGCCTTGAATTATTTGTAAGGAATAAGACGCTTAATCTGCTTCTCGTTTGTCTTGTCAGCAACAACTGTTGTGCGAAGACCTCTCTTACGTTTTGTGTTCTTCTTTGTAAGAATGTGGGATTTGTTTGCATGGTAGCGAATGGGCTTACCGTTCTTTGAAAGCTTAAAACGCTTCTTTGCACCGCTGTGTGTCTTAATTTTAGGCATTGTTAATTCCTCCTGTTATTACTTTTTTGGCTTTGGTGCCAGGAACATCATCATTGATTTACCTTCAAGCTTTGCAGCTTTTTCAACGTTACTGAAATCTGTGCAGGCATCGGCAAATTGCTTCATCGTAACAAGACCGTTTTCGGTATGAGCAAGCTCACGACCTCTGAAACGTATTGAAACCTTTACTTTATTTCCGCTTGTAAGGAAACGTTTTGCATGGTTTACCTTTGTTTCAAAGTCATGTGTATCAATGTTGAGCGAGAGTCTGATTTCCTTGATTTCAACAACATGCTGATTCTTTTTTGCTTCCTTTTCTTTCTTTGACTGTTCAAAACGATATTTACCGTAGTCCATGATTTTGCACACGGGAGGAACGGCCTGAGGAGCAATTTTTACTAAATCAAGATTCTTCTCTTCAGCAATTGCAAGAGCTTCCTGTGCGGACATGATTCCAAGAACTTCACCGTCACCGGTGATTACTCTTACTTCCTTGTCACGGATTTCTTCATTGATTTGCAATTCTTTGATAGCGATGTTCATACACCTCCAAAAATAATTACCGACGTTTGTCGAAAAAAATGCGTGAACAGAGAGCTGTTCACGCATCAATACACTAAAAATAATCAGTCTATTGACCCAAGGAAACGGAATTCCGTAGGTGAGAACTCTACTGCTCTGCTTTATGCTTGAGTATATTACCACAAGCCAAGACTTTTGTCAAGTATTTTTTCAGATTTTTTTATTTAATATTCTACACCGTAATGCTGATAGTACTCTTCGAGGCAAAGACCTGAATTTTTGATAGCAGTCGCATGCTTACCTACAAATCTCCAATGCCAGGGCTCAGGGATAATTCCGGTAATATCCTGCTTATCTTCAGTATAGCGCTCAATGAAACCGTATTCATGAGCATGCTCAACGAGCCAATTGTATTCTTC
Organism: Oscillospiraceae bacterium; assembly: GCA_015066015.1. GTDB lineage: Bacteria > Bacillota > Clostridia > Oscillospirales > Acutalibacteraceae > UBA6857. The sequence continues at coordinate 101,752 of SVPE01000004.1, read as the reverse complement.
CTCATAAATTTCTGCGAAATCATAATCCGTGCTTATAATGTCAATTGCAAGACCAAGATTATGCTCACTGCATCCCGGAGGAAGAATCTCTGTTGCTGCTTCTGCTTCAGCTTCTTCCTGAGTGTAACCCTCTTCAAGATACATATCTACAAGATTGTTATAATTGTATTCCTGTGTTTCGTAGCTTCTGTAACCTGAGTACGGAGTAAGCTCTATGCCGTCTTCAAGTGCAGCATTATACATTGCGTCATAATATTTAGCAATACGTGCATCGAGAGAACAATCCGAATCAGCTATGTATTCAGTGGCAGGTACATATCCTTCAGGTATCTGTCTGTTTTTATCAACAATAACAATATACCAGTTGTCTCCGGTTACGTTGACAGTCTTACGGGTTGTAGCATCTGCGCCCGGCTGAGTCACCGGTTCAGCAGGCTTAACAGTGGTAAGGTATTCACGGTAAATATAACAGATTTCTCCGTCATACATTACCTTGCACCAGTCATTCTCATCCTTTGAAAGGAAAATAACACTGCCTCCGGCAGGAAGCTTACCGAGGATTGTTGCATCTGTTGACGGTGCGCTGCGGATGTTGACCTCTTCGGTTGCATATGCAGTAATCTGATTGGGGTTAGCCGCCAAAGTTGTACTTGTCGGCAAAGCCTCAGTAACAGGAGCTGTTGTCAGCACATTATTATCAATTATCGGAAGCGTGGTTGATACAGGGTCAGTAACAACAGTGTCAGGGGTAACATTGCCCGATGTAACATTATCGTCTCCGCCAACAAAAGCGAAAACAAGAACAACAACAAGTAAAACCGCACAAAGTATACAAGCTGCCGTAAGAATTTTTATTATAATGTCGTTTTTACTTTTTTTAGCCACTTTTTTCTCCATAGTTTTTAACTCCTTATTTTTGTCATTAACTACATTATATGCTATAAATTAATTTTTTTCAAGGGTATTCTTATTTTTAACTCATTTTTACTTGACAGATAATTCGAATACGGGAAAGAAACACAAACGAAATTAACTCCGTACCAATAAAAAAATCCCGCAACACTTAAGCGTTACGGGACTGTCCGTTTTTACATAAGATTATTTAAAAATCAATAGCTGTCCTTAAGACCCTCTTCATCATAAATAAAGAGTGTGTTAAGAGCGATATCGAGGCACTTTTCAACAGTTTTGGGATTCATATTCTCTGCTGTGTCGCCTCTTGTATGGTAGTATCTCGGTGGACCCGGATCCATAGCTGCAAGAGTAACAGCGGGAATTCCGAGCTTCTGTACAGCCGCACCGTCAGATGCACCAATATATACAGAGCTGTAAGGAAGATCCATACCAGCATATTCACCGGCTTTTTTTACAAGTGAACATACTCTGGAATCCATCTTAACAGTACCGGTCATATCACGTGCATAAATTGCAATACTATCGTAGTCTCTGAATGTTTCAAGACCAATGAATACTGTAGGAATTTCCTTAAGTTCATCGATATGACGCTTAACGTAAGATCTTGAACCGCGAAGACCTGATTCTTCAGAACCGGCTGCCAAAGCAACAACCTCAGTGTTTTCAAAACGGATACCGTTATCTTCAAGGTACTTCATAATTGCAACAGAAGACATTGTACCTGTAAGGTTATCATTTGCACCTTCAACAGTTCTTCTGAAATTAACAAAAAACATAACTGCAATTGCACCGGGAATGCAGACAAGCTGAATAATTCTGAGCGTTGGTGTTGCTCCGGGAGCTACATCAGCTGCAATAAGAATTGATGAAACAAGAACATAAAGCATACTGACAACACCGTAACCGCCAACAGCAAAAAGTAATATTTTGCCGCCAAGATGGGTGTATGTCCACTCATGTGATGAGTCAACATGTCCTGAGAAAATTATTCTCTGCTTTGCTTCTCCGCCAGCTCTTCTGACACCGATAGTGTTATGGGATATAGCCTTGGGGAAAAGAAAATCGTAAAACTCCCAATACATAAGAAACTCGCAGAAAAGAAACAGAAGTGCGAGAGCCGAAAGAGCAACCGATACCCACGCGAGGCTGAAAGGTAACTCAACAAAGTTATTTATCCAAGCAAAAATAACTGACAAAAGAACAAGAGCACCGTCAATTCTGACCCAGCTCATAAAAGCCTCCGGCGAAAGCTTGAATTCTTCAATATCAACCTTATCGCAACAGGTTTTCATTTCTTCTGCTATGTACTTGTGTGCTTCGTGTTCCTGCTCGCTACCGGCAATTCTCGGACCGATATTCTTACAGATTTTTTTAATTTCTCTGACAGTGTAATTTGTATACATTCTGACAGAGGATGCGTAATTCTTTACGCTTTCGTTGGCCTTCAAAACCATCTCTCCTTTTAATTAACGTGTGACAAAACCTTTTGTTCTGCAACAAAACCGCTTTTATCGTGCTTATTCTACCACAATTATTAATTTTAGTCGAGTTTTTTTGTGAAAGTTAAATATTTTTTTATAATTAAAACTGATGTTAAACAAATATTAATCATTTTTTAACATTGTGAATTTTATGTTTCTTTTTAAGTTTTTTACCAAGATTTAGTGAGCAGCTGCTCACTTACCTTTTCAACACTTGTATACAAACTTATAAATTGCTTGACAAACGGGTTGTAATGTTGGTAAAATGATATATAAATATATATTGAAAGGGATGTAAATATGTCCAAGGGTAAATTTTACATAACAACCGCTATTGCCTATACTTCCAGAAAGCCTCATATAGGTAACAGCTATGAAATCGTGCTGACTGACGCCATAGCACGTTATAAAAGGCTTGTAGGATACGATGTGTTCTTTCTTACCGGAACCGATGAACACGGACAAAAAATTGAAGAATACGCAAAAAGTGCAGGTATAACACCTAAAGAGTATGTTGACAATATTGCAGGTGAAATCCGCGCAATATGCGACACACTTAACACCACCTATGATAAGTTCATCCGCACAACTGATGATTATCACGAGGCAGCTGTTCAGAAGATTTTTAAAAAGCTTTATGATCAGGGTGACATCTATAAGAGTGAATACGAAGGTCTTTACTGTACGCCTTGCGAGTCATTCTGGACTGAAGCACAGCTCGTTGACGGAAAGTGTCCTGACTGCGGCAGAGAAGTAAAGAAAGCTAAAGAAGAGGCATATTTCCTCAGACTCTCTAAATATCAGAAGCAGCTTGAGGAGTATATAGAAAGTAATGAAAACTTCATTTATCCCGAAAGTCGCAAAAAGGAAATGCTTAATAATTTCATTAAACCCGGCCTTCAGGATCTCTGCGTATCAAGAACTTCGTTCAAATGGGGCATTCCCGTTTCATTCGACGACAAGCACGTCATCTATGTGTGGATTGATGCTCTTTCAAATTATATCACAGCTCTCGGATACGACCCTGACGGCTCAGGTGAGCTCTACAACAAATACTGGCCTGCCGACGTTCATATCATAGGCAAAGACATTGTGCGCTTCCACACAATCTACTGGCCTATTATGCTTATGGCACTCGGCGAAGAGCTTCCAAAGCAGGTTTACGGCCATCCCTGGCTTCTTTTCGGCGAGGATAAAATGAGCAAGTCAAAAGGTAATGTTATATATGCTGACGAGCTCTCCAAACTCATCGGTGTTGATGCCACAAGATACTATCTGCTTTCAGAGATGCCTCACGCAAACGACGGTTCAATCTCTTATAGCACGATCATTGAAAGATTCAATTCAGATCTTGCCAACACTCTCGGCAATCTCGTAAACAGAACTGTTGCAATGACAAACAAATACTTCGACGGTGAAATTATGGCACCTTCTTGTGCAGATACTGTCGATGAGGATCTCAAGAGTTTTGCACTCGAAACTGTTAAAACAGTCGACAACAAAATCAGCTCATATCATATGGCTGACGCTGTTGAAGCAGTTATCAATCTTGCTAAACGTTGCAACAAATACATTGACGAAACTGCTCCCTGGACACTAGCAAAGGACGAAGCCAACAAAGAAAGGCTCGGAACAGTTCTTTATAATCTTCTCGAAGGTATCAGATATATTGCCGTTCTTGTTTCTCCCTTTATGCCTGACACCTCAAAGGCAATCCTCGAACAAATCAACTGTGATATTGCCGACTACGACAGTCTTGCTGCTTTCGGTGCAATCAAAAGCGGAAATAAAGTAGGAACTGCCACTCCCCTGTTTGCAAGAATCGATGCCGAAAAATTCCTTGCAGAAATAGAAGCTCAGCAGAAGGCTGCTCAGGAAAACGAAAAGAGCTATGAAGAAACCGTGCAGGAAGAAAAAAAAGCTGAAATCGAAGGCATTGCAAAAATAGGCATCGAGGACTTTATGAAGGTTGATCTCCGCGTTGCAAAAATAACAGACTGTGAGCCTGTCAAACGCGCAAAGAAGCTTCTTAAGCTTACTCTTGATGACGGCACAGGTGAACCCAGAACAGTTGCATCCGGTATTGCAAAATGGTACAAGCCCGAAGATCTTATCGGTAAGAGCATTATCGTTGTATCAAATCTTAAGCCGGCTGTTCTTTGTGGCGTTGAAAGTCAAGGTATGATTCTTGCTGCCGACTGTAGCGAAGACGATGTTAAAGTAATCTTTGTTGACGGTATCCCCACGGGATCAAAGGTAAGATAATGTACAGTAACATTTTCGATACACACGCTCATTACGATGACAGTCGCTTTGACGAAGACAGAAACGCCCTTATCTCTTCCTTGAAAAGTAAAGGTATAAGTCATATAATTAACTGCGGCTGCGACCTGAAATCCTGCATTACAACAGTTTCTTTGGCAGAAAGCTTCGATTTCATTTATGCTGCTGTCGGTATACACGCACATGAGGCTGATGAGGCAACCGAAAGCGATCTTCAAAAAATCAAAAAACTTTACAGTAATAAAAAGGTTGTTGCTGTTGGTGAAATAGGTCTGGACTATCACTACAACTTTTCACCGAGAGAACGTCAGATCGAAATTTTTGAGTGTCAGCTTATGCTTTCAAAGGAACTTGATTTACCTGTAATCATTCACGACAGAGAGGCTCACGAAGACACAATGAATCTTCTTAAGAAGTACCGACCTAAAGGCGTCGTTCACTGTTTTTCGGGCTCAGCTGAAATGGCAAAGGAAATTGTAAAGCTTGGTATGTATATAGGAATCGGCGGTGCAGTAACCTTTAAAAACGCAAAAAAGCCTGTCGAGGTCGTTGAATACCTACCTGTTGACAGATTGCTTCTCGAAACGGATGCTCCCTATATGACTCCTGTTCCCTTCAGAGGTCAGCGCTGTGATTCATCTCACATTGCTTACACCGCTGAAAAAATCGCTGAAATCAAAGGCATTGATGTACAAGAATTAATCAACATCTGTAACGAAAACGCAAAACAGCTTTTCACAATTAAATAAAATGATCCCCGTAAATCACAGAAAAGATTTACGGGGTATCTTTATTCATCTTTTAAAGCATGCATTGTATTTTTCTGCCCACTTACGAACCTTGTTCACTTCGTATGTCTTCGGCATAACAGTTGTTATAACAGTTGCTGCAGCAATATCTTTAACCATACGCAGAATTTTTCTGAGCACTTTAGGATTGCCTGCAAGACCGGTTATTTTTGCCTTGAGAGGCTCCGGCTCAACCATATCCTTAACCATATCAAAAAGGCTGGTTGTGTCAGCGCTGATGGTCATATCATCAGCATTGAGAATTCCTCTTTCAAAAATATAATCGAGCTCCTGTGGCTCAAGGCGTGTAAGAAGAAGCTTAACCGCAGCCATAGGTGCCATTGAATTGCCTATTTGTGCCCAGTATTCCTTCTGATACTTCCACAAAGATGCAGCACTGTAGCTCTGGGTTTTATCGTTAATGATAACATCGGCAAGAATTTTTGCAGCCTTCATACTGTTGGCTATACCCGAGCCGATAATAGGCACCGTCATAAATGCACAGTCACCGATAGCGGCATAGCCGTCAGCAACAAGTACAGCAAGAGGTTGTCTTACGGGAATCTGTGCGAATGCACCGCCACGTACAAGCTTTTCACCTAAATGAGGATTCTCTTCACGAAGTAAGGCAAGGGTCTTTTCAATCTCTTCCATATCAGGCTCGACAAATCTGCCGATAAGAACGTCTGTATAATCCTCTTCTTCGGCTACCCAGGAAATGCCAAGCTTACCCTTGTGGAAAAGCATCAGCTTGAACTTATCCGGAACACTATCGCACTCAAGCTTTTCATAAAATCCGCGCCATACATAAAAACGTTCAAAAGGCTGTGCATCAGCCTGAATGCCGAGATATGACGGAAGCTTTGCTCTGACCGGAGAATTCATTCCACACGAGTCAATAACAAGATCACCGAGAACTTCTCCTTTTTCAGTCAGTACGCCTACAACACGGTTACCAAGCATTACAGGGCCTTCAACAGCATTACCAAACTCAAACTTCACGCCGCAGTCTTCTGCATATTTTATTATGCAGTCATAAATAACTTTTCTTTCCATCTGAATTTCCAGCTGATCTTCGGGAGTATCCTGTTTGAGCGCTACAGTCATATTCGGTCCATAAAAAGTCATATCGTTTTTAAGGCACCACAACTCCTTATCAGGAACGTCCATTCCGATAGCGGCAAAGGCTTTTTTGTCAAAAATATCGGTCCAATCGTACCCCATATCTTCTCTTTTGTTTTTGTCGTAAACTGTTACATCAAAGCCTTTTTTTGCAAGTAACGCAGCACAACCTATACCGCCGTGGCCACCGCCTGCAACAATAATTTTTTTCTTCATTTCTTCTCTCTCCTTTATTTTATTATTTTAATTATATACCCTCAATGAGATTATTTCAATACCATCAGATGAATTACAAAGTATAAAGTACTGTACCGAGTAAAGCTGAAATTATAATCATAAGTATGGGAGACGGCTTTGATTTCTTTATTTTTTTATAAACAAAGGTAAAAAGTATAAGTAGCATAAAAATAATTATCGCGAAAAAATCAACCGCTGCTGCGCTGCTAATATCAGTAACGCTAAAAATTTTTGAAAGCAGCATCGTCAGCGCCGTAGCAAGAATCATACCCGCAACACAAGGACGGACTCCTGATAAAAATGCAGAAATGCCTTTATATTTCAAAAGGTTTTTCATAAGAGCCGAAATCAGAAGAATGATAACAAAGGAAGGTAAAACGACACCAACAGTCGCACACATACTCCCCAAAAAGCCCCCCTGATCCGATCCTACAAATGTAGCCATATTTACAGCTATAGGTCCGGGAGTTGACTCGGCAACTGCGACGATATTAAGTAATTCGCTATCAGTCAACCATCCATTTGAAATAACCTTCTCACGGATAAGCGAAATCATACCATAACCGCCGCCAAAAGAAACAGCCCCTATTTCGAGAAAAGCAAGAAAAAGCTGAAGATATATCATTCTCCACCACCTGCCTTTCTCTCTTTAAGACTCTTTATAAGATAAGCCATAACACCGGCAAAGCCGCATATCAAAATATAAAACACAGTCGAAAACCTTATAGCTAAAAGCGAAAATAAAATCATTACGCTCATAACTGTAACAACTATCGTAATATTAAAAGCATCCTTTTTTATACCTTTGAATATTCTTAATCCCGCAGAAAGTATCAGATAAATAACGCCCACCTGAATACCGCGAAAAGCATAAGCCACATATTCCAGCGATAAAAACTCGTCAAAAAACAGAGAAATGATATAAATTATGGTAACCGAAGGTATACAGACGGCAACAGTTGAAATGAAAGCACCTGCAAACCCCCGCATTTTATATCCAACATATGTTGCTGCGTTAATAGCAATTGGTCCGGGAGTAGATTCAGCAATTGCCGCAACATCTAAAAACTCGTCTTTTTCAATCCATTTTTTCTTTTCAATGAACTCGTTTTCAAGTAGAGCAAGCATGGCATAACCACCGCCAAAGGTAAACAGTCCTATCTTGAGCATTGTAAAAAACAACACACTCAGCTTTGTCTTTTTCACTGATATCCTCCCCTTTAAACCAATTTTTTTAATTATACACCCTAACTTTAAATAAGTAAAACATTTTTTAATTTTTTTATCATAAATCGAATTTTTCTCTGAGTTCATCAATAATTCGTTTTTCAATTCTTGATACGTACGACCTGGAAATTCCCATTTTTTCAGCAATTTCTCTTTGTGTAAGTGCTTTTGTGTTGTAAAGCCCGTACCGCCTGATGATAATTTCACGTTCTCTTTCATCGGACATCTCGCTAATCATTTCGTAAAGTTTGACCGTCTTATTACATAAATCAATATCATCGCAAATCGTATCTTCACAGTAAATCACATCATTGAGCGTCAGCGGATTTCCCTCGCTGTCGCTGTCTATAGGCTCATTCAAAGACAGGACGTTTGATTCTTTTTTTCTTGAACGGAAATACATCAGAATTTCATTTTCAACACATCTTGCTGCATATGTGACAAGTCTTGTACCCTTATCAGCATTGAAAGTGTCAATTCCTTTTATGAGACCTATTGTACCCATAGAAATAAGGTCTTCCTGCTCGGCATAATCCGAATAATACTTTTTTACTATATGAGACACCAACCTGAGGTTATGTTCAATAAGCGTATTCCTCGCATTCAGATCACCCTGAGTCTTTTTTTCGAGAAGTTCTTTTTCTTTTTTTGCCGATAATGGTTTCGGAAAAGAATTCATATTTTTCAGGTGCAAAGCAAAAAAAGTAATGTTTTGAAAAATAAAACGAATAAGCTCAAACATAATATCACTCCAAATATCAAGTATTAATATTTATTATCCGTGTACTGTTTTTTTGCCTGTCCGCATATAAAAACACCTGCTTTGAAAAAACAAAACAGGTGCACGTATAGTTTTAATTTTTAATAATAAAACTCGGTTCTTTTGATTTTACCTGTTGAGGTACGGGCAAAAGGAGTTTCTCTGAGTCTGAAAGTATGAATCTGCCTGTCCGAATTAAGCCTGATATTTACTCTGTCTACAATATTACTGACTTCACCATAAACATCATCAATGCCAAGAGACTGCGCGAGAAGCATATCAGGGAAAATTTCAGCAATAATACGGTCTCCTTCGGCAAACACAACAATCTCCTTTACGATACCGTCATCAATAAAACAGTTTTCGATTTCCTCGGGAGATATGTTTTCACCGTTTGACAGGATTATGAGATTTTTCTTTCTGCCTACCAGATATATATGCTCTCCGTCAATATAGCCGAGGTCACCTGTATGTAAGAATCCATCTTCAGTAAATGCTTCTCTCGTTCTCTCAGGTTTTTTATAATATCCGAGCATAACCGAAGGACCCTTTACCTGGATTTCTCCGTCACAAACCCTGACCTCATCAGTCCCAAGAAGCTTTCCGTTTGAATATTTGCACACATCCGAAAAATCTGAGGTTGAAATTCTCGGACTGCACTCACTCATACCATAACCCTGACGCGCTGTAATACCGTACTTCTCAAATTCATCAATGAGTGTTCCGCTGAGAAATGCACTTCCGGCTATCATACGCCTGAAGTTTTTTCCTACTACCAGCTCAGCAGCCTCACGCTTTGAAAGCTCCGGATGATTTCTTTCTGCAATTTTAATTTTTGTGAGCATTGACTTGCATATTGACGGTACAATTCTCATAATAGTCGGCTGAAACTTAAGAATATTAATATAAAGGCGCACAAGATCTCCGTTGAGACAAAGTGTTCCTCCGTCAAAAAGTGTTTTAAGTACATCGCAGGCATAACAAAAAACGTGATGCATCGGAAGAATAGAGAAGCTGATATCATCATTATCCATACTGTATGCCTCATAACAGGAATTTGACGCAAGGTTATGATTGGAAAGCATAACACCTTTTCTTTCTCCCGTCGTACCGGACGTATATATGATAAGCGAACATTCATCAGGTTTCTCTGTTATATCAGAAAGATAAGCGTAAAATGAATCCGACGAATAGACATCAAATATTCTCTCAAACCAACGCCAGTCTCCAAGAGAAACTATCTGTTTAAGTCCTGAATAAGATTTTTTGATTTCTTTAGCCTTTTCTTCAAATTCTTCCTCACAGAAAAGCATCTCAATGTCCGCATCATCAAAAAGCTCACAAGCTTCCTCAACTGTTATTTCAGGAGCGAACGGCACAACAACATTTCCGCTGAAAATCATACCTGTAAGACAAGCAATATACTCGTAGCTTGTCTTTCCTATGAATCCGATATGTATTTTTTCTTTGGTTACACTTCGAATATAACGGCAAACAGCAAGACTGTCATTATAAAAAGTATCAAAGCTTTTTTTTACCATTTCATTGTCACGGAAAAAACGGCAAAAATCCTTACTTTGATATTTTTCAGCAGCGTAATGTGCAAGCTGTTTTACGGTTTTTATTGTTGTATTCATCTGATGCTCTCCAATTTAACAAATAATAATCAAAATACCTTTGAAATTATATATGTATAATATATTTTAATTTTCTTTTTTTTGTAAACAAAGTGAAAATTTTGCAACACTAATGTGCAAAAGCAACTTTTTGCTTCTTTTGAAACAAAAAGTTGCTTTTTTCTAAATGATAATTAAAGTATTATGCATATAAGCCCGCTGCAACCTTCATTTATAACTCTTTCTAATGTTTCCTGGATTTTCATCCGTGCATCAGAGGGCATTTTATAAAGCTTGTTGTGAAGTCCCTCATTAACGAGACTGTGAAGGCTTTTACCAAATATGTTTGACTCCCAGATTTTCGCAGGATCCTCTTCAAATTCTTTAAGCAGGTACATAATAAGCTCCTCAGACTGGCTCTCTGAGCCAACAATCGGTGCAACCTCTGTTGTTATATCCGCCTTTAACATATGTATAGACGGTGCAGACGCCTTTAATCTTACACCGTATCTTCCGCCTTGCCGCATTATTTCAGGCTCCTCCAGAGACAATTCATCCATAGTAGGCATAACAATTCCATATCCCGTTGATTCGACCTCCTTTAACGCTTCAGAAAAACGATCAAATTCTTTTTTTGCCTTTGTAAACTCAATAAGCTTATTAAGAAGCTCCTGTTCATTTTCTATCTTCAGTCCTGTTTTTTCACTGAGAACGCTATAAAACAAGTCGGCATCTACATCGCATCTTATTTCAACGCAGCCTTTAGTCAGATCGACATTTTCGGTACTGCAGCCTGCAACACAACCGTGTTTCATCATTGATTCGGCAAAGTGCTTGCTGTCCCGCATCTTAATAATGTTCTCAGCTGATTTTTTTACAGAATCATATATACTTTTTCTGATTTCATGCTCTTTTTCAAGTCCCGATATCCATTTCGGAAAATGAATTCTCATTTCTTTTACCGGAAATTCATAAAGCAATTCTGAAATTATTGAGTTAATTCTTTCTCTGTCAAGTTCAAGACAGTTAACCGGTAAAACCTTCACAGAATATTTATCACTGAGGATTTCTGCCATTTTTTTACATTCTTCCGATTCAGGAAACTTACTGTTCAGCAGTACAAGAAAAGGCTTATTGAGGTGTCTCAACTCTTCAACAACCAGCTCTTCAGCATTTATATAATCGTCTCTTTCAAGCTCAGATATAGTTCCGTCTGTAGTAACAACAAGACCTACTGTTGAATGTTCTCTTATAACCTTCTGTGTACCTACCTCTGCTGCAAGGTTAAAGGGTATTTCTTTATCAAACCAGGGAGTTTTTACCATTCTGGCCTTTCCGTTTTCAATATAACCCATGCTACCCGGAACAACGTATCCGACACAATCTATCAGCCTCACACTGAAGGCAGCTGAATTATCTACCGAAATCTTCACAGCTTTTTCAGGTACAAACTTCGGCTCAGTTGTCATAATTGTTTTTCCTGAGGCAGACTGAGGAAGTTCGTCCTCGGCTCTCTGCTTCTGTGATAGGTTCTCAATATTAGGAATAACAGCCTTATCCATAAAGCTCTTTATAAACGTGGATTTTCCGGTACGTACCGGTCCTACAACACCAATATAAATATCTCCTTGGGTACGATTTGCAATTGAATCATAAATGCTTGTCATATGTCATCCGTCCTCTTTATAAATTGTTACGATAAATAACTATGCGAAAAAAACATATGCTATGCAAAAAAATGACAGTGAAAAAATTCACTGTCATAAAAATGTATATATCAGATTTCACTCAGAGTCTTTTCAAGCGCAGAAAGACCTTCATCGATTTCCTCATAGCTTATAGTCAAAGAAGGAAGAAGACGGAGCTTTACTTTGGCAGTAAGTGCAAGCACGCCGTTTTCAATGCCTTTTTTAACAATATCAGCAGCTTTCACGCCCTCTTCAAGACGTACGCCAATCATCATGCCCATTCCGTCACAACCGACCACACAAGGCATTTTGGAAAGCCTCTGCCTTATATATTCACCTTTTCTTTCAACATCTTCAAGAAATGAGTCATTCATCTTTTCAAGGATATATTTTGCACCTGCGGTTGCAACGGGATTGCCACCAAAGGTTGTTGCATGGTCACCTGCAACAAGTACATTTTCTGTCTTTTCCGAGAACATAACGCAACCCAACGGAAGTCCTCCGCCGATACCCTTTGCCGTTGTAACAATATCGGGCTCTATTCCGTATTTTTGGAAAGCAAAAAGCTTGCCCGTTCTTCCTACACCGGTCTGTACTTCATCAATTATAATGAGAATGTCCTTTTCTCTGCAAAGCTTTACTGCTTCAAAAACAAATTCCTTATCAAGAGGCATAACACCCCCCTCACCCTGGATAAGCTCCATCATCAAAGCACAAACAGAAGAATCTTCAAGTGCTTTCTTCAAAGCATCGATGTCATTAGCCGGAGTGAATTCAAATCCCTCTGTAAACGGAAAGAAGAAATTGTGAAAAACATCCTGACCGGTTGCAGCAAGAGTTGTTACAGTTCTTCCGTGGAAGGAATTATTAAGGGTGAGAATTTTACTTCTGCCTTCACCATATTTACTGAAGCTGTATTTTCTTGCACACTTGATAGCTCCTTCATTGCTTTCTGCACCGCTATTGGAGAAGAAAACCTTCTTCATTCCCGTTCTTTCACAAAGAATCTCAGCTACTTCACCGCAGGGAGACGTATAATAAAGATTTGAGATATGCTGCAGAGTTGTCAGCTGCTTTGTAACTGCATCAATCCAACCTTCATCACAAAATCCGAGAGAATTTACACCGATACCACTTGAAAAATCAATGTATTTTTTGCCATCAAAATCGTAGCAGGTTGCACCCTTACCTTTTTCAATGGCAACAGGAAAGCGACCGTAGGTATTTGCAACATATTGCTTATCTTTTGACTGTATTTTTTCAAAATTACTCATAATAGCCTCACTTTACCATAAGGGTACCTATACCCTCGTTTGAAAACATTTCAATAAGAATTGAATGTGGAATTCTTCCGTCAATCATAACTGCTTTTTTCACACCGCTTCTTACTGCTTTTTCACAGCTTTTCATTTTGGGTATCATGCCGCCGGAAATTATTCCGCTTTCAATGAGTGCCGAAACCTCATCAACATGTATCTCCGGAATAAGTGACTTGGGATTATTTACATCTCTTAAAAGCCCCGGGATATCAGAAAGAGTTATGATGTTTTCAGCGTGAAGGGCTGCTGCAATCTCAGCCGCAGCAGTATCAGCATTGATGTTGTATACCTGTCCCGCCTCATCTATTCCGACTGTAGCAATAACAGGAATATAACCTTCCTCAAGAATCTTTTCAATAGGTTTAGGATCAATCTCTGTAATCTCACCAACAAAACCGTAATCAAATTCATCTTCCATCGGCTTTGCCTTGATCATAGCGCCGTCAATTCCGCAAAGACCTACCGCTTTACCGCCACAGCATTCAACGAGTGATACAAGATCCTTGTTTGTCTTACCGGCAAGAACCATCTGTACAACCTCTGCAGTCTCTTTATCGGTATAACGAAGTCCGTTAACGAACTTGGACTCTATACCAAGCTTATTAAGCATACCACTGATTTCAGGTCCACCGCCATGTATAAGCACTATTTTAATTCCTATAAGTGTAAGAAGAATGATATCACTCATTACGGCCTGTTTAAGTTCCGGATTAATCATTGCATTACCGCCGTATTTTACTACAACGGTTTTTCCGTAGTATTTCTGTATATAAGGCAAAGCATCGGTAAGAACCTGAGCCTTCATACTGTCAGTTAAAATTTTATCTTCCATTCCAAGTCACCTTTATGTACGGTAGTCACCGTTGATTTTAACGTAGTCATATGTAAGGTCACAGCCCCACGCAGTAGCAACAAAATCCCCTTGATTCATTTCAACAGTAAGCGCTATTTCACTCTCAAGAAGAATTTCTTTAGCTTTTTCTTCGGAAAAATCAATTCCATAGCCTTTCTCGCAAACCTTAACCTCACCCTTACAGGATGAAAGATAAACATCTATTGTATCAACTGCGAAATCACCTTCGGTGTATCCTATGGCACAGAGAATTCTGCCCCAGTTGGCGTCTGCTCCGAACATAGCAGTTTTGACAAGCGAAGAACAGATAATTGACTTAGCAATTTTTTTAGCAGTTATCTCATCAGGCGCTCCACTGACTTTGCATTCAAGAAGCCTCTGCGCTCCCTCGCCGTCACCTGCAATAAGTCTTGAGAGTTTTACTGAAACATCTTTCAAAGCTTCCTTGAAAAGAAAGTAATCTTCATTCTCACAAGTAATTGTATCATTAGCTGCACAGCCGTTAGCCATAATGCATACCATATCATTTGTCGAAGTATCACCGTCAACCGAAATCATATTGAAGGTATCCTTGACAGTGTCGCTGAGAGCTTTCTGAAGCAATTCCGAACTGATTGAGCAGTCTGTCGTCATAAAGCAAAGCATTGTTGCCATGTTAGGATGAATCATGCCCGAGCCTTTACAACAAGCTCCAAGAGTTACGGTTTTGCCTGAAAGCTGAATTTCAACGGCACACTCCTTTGAAACAGTATCTGTGGTCATAATTGCTTTCGCAGCATCGTTGCCACCATCTGCTGACATCTGTGATGCAAGCTTTTCAGCACTGTTTGCAATAGGTGTAACATCAAGACTCATACCTATAACACCGGTTGACGCAACAATTACGTCCTTCTTATCAACATTAAGTGCTGCTGCTGCAATTTTACACATCAGTTCCGCCTTTTCAATTCCGTCACTGTTGCATGTGTTCGCGTTGCCGCTGTTTACAATAACTGCCTGAGCAAAACCATCTGAAATATTATTTCTTGTGACAGTTATAGGTGCTCCGTAAACCTTATTCTGTGTATACACTGCCGCAGTAGCAGCCTTGACCTCGCTTTTAATCATAGCAAGATCTTTTTTTGACTGATTCTTTCTGATACCGCAATGTATACCTGAAGCAGTAAATCCTTTTGCGGCAGTTACGCCGCCATTTATATATTTCATAATTACCTCCAATTATAAAGCCGTATTCTCATCAAAACCCATAGCAATGTTCATATTCTGTAAAGCAGCTGATGATGCACCTTTACCCAGATTATCGAAAACAGCTGTAAGCGTTACCCTTCTTTCGTTTCCGCCGACATATATTACAAGATTATTCGTGCCTTCAAGACCCATAGGCGAAATAAATCCGTTGTCGGGAAGCATTCTGACGCTGATAAAACAACTGTCTGCATAATACGCAGTGAAAAACTTCGTAAGCTCTTGTACAGATTTACATTTATTAAGAAGTGCCGTATGAACAGGCACACTCACCGCCATTCCGCAATAATAATCACTGACAATCGGATTAAAAACAGGTTCATTTTCAAGGCCTGTTATTTTTTTCATCTCAGGCAGATGCTTATGATTCTGAGTTAGTCCGTACTGTCTCGGTGAATCATACTCCGAAGGACGATCCGAGGATTCGTATTCCCCTATCATTTTATTTCCGCCGCCGCTATATCCCGTGATACTGTGGGCGGTAACCGGATAATCTGCAGACATAATGCCTTCTGAAATAAGCGGATATACAAGAGAAATAAATCCTGTAGCATGACATCCGGGATTAGCAATTCTTTTTGAATTTTTAATATTTAAACGGTGTTTCTCAGACAACTCGGGAAAACCGTAGCTCCATCCGTCAGCAGTTCTGTGAGCAGTGCTTGCATCTATTATGACTGTGTTTGGGTTTGTCACAAGCTTGACCGCCTCAATCGCCGCTGCATCGGGAAGGCAAAGAAAAACGACATCAGATTCATTCATAAGTCTCTGTCTTTCAGAACTGTCCTTACGTTTATCTTCTTCTATTTCAATTATTTCAACATAAGGGTGCTTATCAAGCTTACTTTTTAACTGTAAACCTGTTGTACCCGCCTGTCCGTCAATAAATACTTTAACCATAGATTCCACCCTAACAAAAATTCATAGAATTAATTATACATCATTTAGTATAATTGTCAATAGAAACCTCGGATTTTTTGAATATTTTTTAAAGTATATTGCATATTTATGCAAAAATGGTGTATATACAAACTTTGATCTGCATATACACCATTTGTAATTTCTTATTTAACAAGAATTCTCCAACCGTAAGGATCTTCTCTCTTACCCCACTGAATGCCTGTAAGTTCATCATAGAGCTTCTGAGTGAGTTCGCCTATGCCACCGTCACCGATTGTCATTACATCGTTCATATAACGAAGCTTGCCGACAGGTGAAACAACTGCTGCAGTACCAGTTCCCCAAACTTCTTCGAGTGAACCGTCTTTTGCAGCTGCAACAAGCTCATCAACAGAAATTCTTCTTTCTTCAACCTCATAGCCCCATGCCTTGCATACATTGATGATTGAGTTACGTGTAATACCGGGAAGAATGCTTCCGTTAAGAGCAGGAGTAATTACCTTACCATTGATCTTGAACATTATGTTCATTGCGCCAACTTCTTCGATATACTTTCTTTCAACACCGTCAAGCCAGAGCACCTGTGAATAACCTTCATCGTGAGCCTTTACCTGAGCGATAAGAGAAGCTGCATAGTTACCGCCGGTCTTAGCAAAGCCCATACCGCCCTTAACAGCTCTTACATAATCGTCTTCGATCCAGATACCTACAGGAGCAAGTCCGCTTTCATAGTAAGCACCTGAGGGTGAAAGAATTACCATAAAGAGATATGTCTTTGAAGGAGCAACGCCGAGAAACTCGTCAGTTGCAATAACAAAGGGACGGATATAAAGTGATGTGCCTTCATCGGAGGGAACCCAGTCTCTGTCGATATCAACAAGAGCCTTGATTGCATCTACAAAAACATCTTCTGGAATTTCAGGGATGCAGAGTCTTTCATTTGAAGCGTTGGCTCTCTTTGCATTCATATCGGGACGGAAGAGATAAATTGAATCATCTTCTCCGCGATAAGCCTTGAGGCCTTCAAACATTTCCTGACCGTAATGGAAAACCATTGCAGAAGGAGCAAGTGAAATATTAGCGTAGGGCTCAATTCTTGCATCGTGCCATCCCTTACCTTCTGTATAATTCATAACAAACATATGGTCAGTGAAAATGTGGCCGAAGCCAAGCTTTTCACCCTTTTTTGGCTTTGCCTTGGGAGTAGTAGTTTTAGTAATCTTGATTTCCATATTTAACACCTCTTATTCAAAATCGTATCCGGATTTGATTGCTTTTAGATTTACGTCAATGAGATTTGCCTTTTTGGGAGGAACAACCTTTGAAACAGCAGCGTCAACACCGTCAAAACCGATATAATCAACCGCCTTCATAAGCTTACCCATAAGAATCATATTTGCAAGTGTAGCAAAGCCTTCATCCTTTGCCATTTTTGTAGCAGGCACATAATATACTGTTACATCGTCACGCTGGACTTTCTCAGCAATAAGACTTGAATCAACAATGATTATACCGCCTGAAACAACCTCATTCTCATATTTTTTAAGTGAGGGAAGATTCATAGCAACAAGAACATCAGGATTTGAGATAATGGGTGAACCTACCGGCTCATCACTGATAATAACACTGCAGTTCGCAGTACCGCCACGCATCTCAGGACCGTATGAAGGAAGCCATGAAACCTGCTTTTCAGCGATAAGTCCCTTATAAGCAAGGAGCTTTCCTGCAAAGAGAACGCCCTGACCGCCGAAACCTGCAATTAAAATCTGTTTTGTCATTTTATGCTTCCTCCTTGCTTTGTGCAGCTCTGTCCTTATAAACACCGAGAGGATAATACGGAATCATCTTCTCCTCAACCCACTTGAGTGCATCAACGGGAGTCATACCCCAGTTTGTAGGACAGGTAGAAATAACCTCAACGAGCGAGAAGCCTTTACCGTCAAGCTGATTCTGGAAGGCCTTTTTAATTGCTTTTTTGGCATTTCTTACGTTCTTTACATTATTGACAGCGACTCTTTCGATATAGCCTGCGCCATCAAGCTGTGAAAGCATTTCGGAAACCTTTACAGGGAAACCGCAATGATTTGTGTCTCTTCCGTAAGGAGATGTCTGTGTAACCTGACCGGGAAGTGAGGTAGGAGCCATCTGTCCGCCGGTCATACCGTAAATTGCATTATTAACGAAGATAACTGTAATATTCTCATTTCTTGCTGCTGCATGTACTGTTTCAGCCATACCGATCGAAGCAAGGTCACCGTCACCCTGATAAGTAAATACAACGTGCTTTTCGGGATCTGAACGTTTAAGACCCGTTGCAACAGCAGGAGCTCTTCCGTGAGCAGCCTCAACCATATCGCAGGCGAAATAGTTGTATGCAAGAACACTGCAGCCTACAGGAGCAACACCTATTGTTCTTCCTTCAATGCCAAGCTCGTCGATTGCTTCGGCAACAAGGCGATGAATTATACCGTGAGTACATCCGGGACAGTAATGTAAGGGTACATCACAAAGTGACTTGGGTTTATCAAATACTACCATTATTCATTACCTCCTTTGTCTGCCTCAATAATTTTTTCAAGCACCTGCTCGGGCGAAGGAATCATGCCGCCGACTCTGTTGCAAAGAGTTACGGGCTTCTTACATTTTGTTGCAAGTCTGACATCCTCGATCATCTGACCCATTGACATTTCAACACATATAAAAGCCTTTACCTTATCGGCCGCTTTTTCAAAAACATCTACAGGGAAAGGCCAGAGTGTAATAGGACGGATAAGACCTGCCTTAATTCCCTTTTCACGCGCCATTGCAATTGCATTTTTTGCAATTCTTGCAGTAATACCAAAAGCACAGATGCAGATTTCGGCATCATCCATCATGTACTCTTCGTACATAACTTCATTTTCTTCGATAGTTTTATACTTTTCAAATCTTGCAAAATTAAGTCTCTCAAGCTCTTCGGGATCAAGCGAAAGAGAATTTACGAGATTCTTCTTTCGCTTCATTTCAGTGCCGGTAACGGCCCATGACTTGTCATATTCATTAACAAGAGCATCTTCAAGTGACACAGGTTCCATCATCTGACCGAGTGTACCGTCAGCAAGAATCATCGAAGTCATTCTGTACTTATCGGCAAGATCGAAGCCCTTAACCGTAAGGCTTGCCATCTCCTGAACGGAAGAGGGAGCAAGTACAATCATTCTGTAGTCGCCATGACCGCATCCCTTTGTTGCCTGGAAGTAGTCTGCCTGAGAAGGCTGAATGCCGCCAAGACCCGGGCCACCGCGTTGTACGTTTACCACAAGGCACGGAAGATCGCTGCCCGCCATATATGAAAGACCTTCAGCCTTGAGTGAAATTCCGGGACTTGAAGATGATGTCATAACTCGTTTACCGGTTCCGGCTACACCATAAACCATATTGATCGCAGCAACTTCACTTTCAGCCTGAAGGAAGCAACCGCCAATTTTAGGCATTTTCTTTGCCATATAAGCCGCAATTTCTGTCTGCGGAGTAATAGGATAACCGAAGTAATGTCGGCAGCCTGCAAGAATCGCGGCCTCTGCAATCGCTTCGTTACCCTTCATGAGTACTTTGTCTGCCATTTTTTTACCCTCACTTTTCAACCTTGATTATACAGTCCGGGCACATAGTTGCACAAAATGCACAACCTATGCACTTGCTTTCATCAGTCATTTCTGCAGGCGAATGACCCTTAGCATTAATTTTTTCCTTGGCTATTACAAGAATTTGCTTCGGACATGCCTGAACACAGAGTCCGCAACCCTTGCAAGAGTCAGTTCTGAATGTTACTTTCGCCATAACGCTCCTCCGTTTTAAAAAATTTTATTTTGCAAAGCAAGGCAAAACAGATTTTTTGTCTTGTTGTTTAACTGATTATAAATGCTTTCTTTCACGCTTGTGAACTTAACGGGAAGTCCGCAGAGCTCAGAAAGCTTCTGGATTTCTTCGCTCGTTGAAAGTACATCGTCGGCACTTGTAAGTTCACCGAGATTAGAATTATTTACAATAGATGTGAACTTAAGCTTTGAAGCCGCCTCAATTTCTCTCATAATCTGCATAGCTTCCTCAGCATTACGGGAAAGAGGTCTGTAAAAGTTTACAACAAAAACCATATCGTAACTGTCTTCCTCTTTAATATAAGGAGCAAACCGACCAAGAGCAATGGCCCCCGCGTCGTCACCTCCGATATCCATAACCGCAAACTTGCTTTTATCCTGCACGGTGCGGTACATTTCCTGAGGAATTGAGGGAATGTCAAGATTACTGTTTGCAAACTTAGAGCTTATAAGTTCTATACCCTTTTCACGAAGCTCATCTTCGCTGTCCTTTGTTCTGAAATAAGGGTTTACGATATCAAGATCAGCGATTATTACATCAAAGCCTTTTTCTTTCAGCATCACAGCATAATTAACTGCTAAATTAGTTTTACCGCTACCGTAATGTCCTGCAAAAAGCGTGAGCCGCTTCACCTGATATCACCACTCTTTCTTAGTGTCATCTGCATATTATAAAACAAATATTGTACTTTTGCAACAATTTCAGAAATATTTTTTTGGTAAAAATTACAATTTGTTTCTCTGAATCTTACCGCTGATTGTTTTCGGAAGCTCGTCTCTGAAAACAACGATTCTCGGATACTTATAGGGAGCGGTATTCTTCTTTACATAGTTCTGGATTTCCTTTTTGAGTTCTTCGGTCGGCTCGGTGCCCTTGGTAAGCACTACGCTTGCCTTTACGACCTGACCTCTTATTTCATCAGGCGCAGCAGAAACGCCACACTCAAGAACATAAGGAAGCTCCATAATAACGTTTTCTATTTCGAAGGGTCCGATACGGTAGCCCGAGGACTTGATAACATCATCAATACGGCTGACATACCAGAAATAACCATCCTCATCGCACCATGCAGTGTCGCCGGTGTGGTACATACCGTCGTGCCATACCTCTTCGGTCTTCTCTTCATCTCTGTAATAGCCCATGAAAAGTCCGCAGGGAATCTTCTTGTCGGTTCTGACGCAGATTTCACCGGTTTCACCTACGGGACAGGGATTTCCGTCAGGGTCAACAATTACAATGTCATAACCGGGTACAGGCTTGCCCATTGCGCCTACCTTATTCTTTGTGCCGACAAGGTTTGCAATTGTAAGGGTAGTTTCTGTCTGACCGAAGCCCTCCATAATTGAAAGACCGGTTGCCTTTTCAAACTGGAAGTAAACCTCGGGGTTGAGAGCTTCACCGGCAGTTGTGGCATATCTGATTGTCGAAAGATCAAACTTTGAAAGGTCTTCCTTTATAAGCATTCTGTACATTGTGGGAGGCGCACAGAAGGTTGTGATGTTATATTTAGCGAACATAGGAAGAATATCCGATGCGTCAAAGCGGTCAAAATCGTAAGCGAACACAGAAGCTTCACACATCCACTGACCGTAGAACTTACCCCAAAGAGCCTTACCCCAACCGGTATCGGAAATTGTAAGGTGGAGATCTGTAGGCTCAACAGCGTGCCAATACTTTGCCGTAACAAAATGTCCGAGTGCATATTTACAGGAGTGTGATGCAATTTTGGGATAACCTGTTGTACCCGATGTGAAGAACATAAGAACAGGATCGTCACCGCAAGCACTGTCGGGCTGTCTTTCAAATATGCTTCTGAAGAGCTTATATTCGGTATCGAAGCAACGCCAGCCTTCCTTCTCTCCGTTGACCATAATCTTGCATTCAAGCTCACCGTAGCTTGCTGCCGCCTTGTCAACGTGATCGGAGGTGTCACCGTCTGCAGTACAGAGGATTGCCTTTACTCCTGCTGCCTTGAAGCGGTATTCAAAATCGTGCTCAACAAGCTGATTTGTTGCAGGGATCATAACCGCTCCAAGCTTATGAAGTGCAAGAGCACAAATCCAGAACTGATAGTGACGCTTGAGAACAAGCATTACTTTATCACCCTTGGTAATTCCGAGACTCTTGAAATAGTTAGCAGCACGGGCAGACTCTTTCTTGATATCATTGTAGGTGAAGCGTCTTTCCGTCTTATCGCGTGAAATATGAAGAAGAGCAAGCTTATCGGGCTGCTTTTCCGCAACAGCATCTACGACATCAAAGGCAAAGTTGAATTTATCCTCGTTTTTAAAGGAAATATCCTTGAGAACACCGTTTTCATCCTCTACGGTTTCGATGAATTTCTTAACCACAAGGTTGTATTCGGATTTCACTGCAGAGTGAAAAGCCTTTTCAACAGCGGCATCACCTGTATCGTCACCTGCAACAACAACTGCAAGGAAGGTGCAATCCTCACCATCAACAGCAATCATACCGTGAGGCATTGAGCTCTTATAATAAATGCTGTCGCCTTCGGAAAGAATTTCGGTATTGTCGCCTACTCTTACCTTGAGCTTACCGGAAAGAACGAGGTCAAATTCCTGACCGCTGTGGGTAGTTGTTTCAATAGGAGCATCCTGAAGCTCAGGCTTATACTCATACTTTGCAAGATAAGGCTCAGCAAGCTTGTGGCGGAAAAGAGGTGCAAGATTATTTATCTCAATACCGACCTTTTTTGAGGTGATTTTACCCATACCCTTTCTTGTAACGGTATAGGAAGAAAGACGTGCACTCTTACCTTCGAGAAGGTCTGTCATTCCTATTGAAAAAGCTTTTGCGCACTTATGAATAAATGTAAACGGGAAATCAGCCTCACCTTTTTCATACTCAAGATACTCTTCAACGGTAGTATCCGTTTTTTCAGCCATTTCTGCTTCGGTGTAGCCGGCAATTTCACGCATTTCCTTTATTCGTGAAGCAACATCCTTCAGGCGTTTGTTCAAATTTTCCATTGTTTTCTCAGACCTTTCCTGATAATTTTTAAAATAAAAAAACTCGTCTCAAAGAAAAACTTTGAGACGAGATACTTACAAGTAACCCGCGGTACCACTCAAATTGCGGATAAATCCGCCACCTTCAAGCTCCAACAAGCTCTATACATTAACGCAGTAGTCACGGAAGGCATCTACTGATTCATATGAATTTTCGGACCTTCAGCTCAGAAGTGATGGGACCTGATACTCTGTTTACTGACTTGCACCACCGTCAGCTCTCTGTAAAACTCGGAATCGTCCGTCTTCGTCACAGCTTTTATATTTAATTTGTATGAAATTATATCACTATAACAATACTATGTCAATAGTTTTTTCAAATAAATTTATCGGTAAGTCCGAAAATTTTTGCAGCGTTTCCGTAAAGGATTTTTTTCAGGCTTACCTGACTATCGACAGCTTTTTCAAGAAGGGCTATTTCCTTGCCGCAATCCCCCAACGGATAATCCGTACCAAAGAGAACTTTATCGGCAGTGTATTTATCTATAAGCCCGCTTACCTTTTCCGCGGAAATGTCACAAAAGGTTGACGAGGTGTCAACATAGAAATTCGGATAACCGCTGAGCTTTTCTGCAGCCTCATCCCATACAGACCAGCCACCGAAATGTGCGCCGATAAATGTGCAGTCAGAAAATTCTTCAATAACACGTCTCATCCTGTCGGGATTGGAATAATCGTATCTGTAGTCACCTGTATGAAGAAGAACAGGAACCCTTCCGGAGCATAAGGCGTAAATTTTCTTTGCACGCTCATCATCGATTGCAACCTGCTGAATATCAGGGTGAAGCTTTACACCCTTAAGTCCGAGCGAAATCAGCTCTTCAAAATCTTTTTCAAGATTATCAGAATCGGGATGAAGAGTACCGAGACCGATAAACAGATCTTCATTGTTCCTGACATTTTCAGCAATGAAGCGATTAATCGAAGAAACCTGACGAGGTGAAGTCGCAACAGAAAAAATCACATAGCGGTTTACACCCGATTTTTCTCCGTTTTGAAGCATAGTGGCAATTGTACCGTCAAACCCGCGGTAACGGTGATCGTAAAAGCTTTCTATTCCCGCGACGGCTTTTTGGGTAATTTTCTCGGGATAGATATGACAGTGACAGTCAATTATTCTATATTCTTTCATTGAGAGTATGCCTTTCAAAAGCCTGAATTATTTTTTTAAACCTAATTTTTCAGCAGATATATCTCTCATCTTGTATTTGAGGATCTTACCTGCAGCATTCATCGGAAACTCATCGACAAACATAAAATATCTTGGTACCTTATGTCTTGCGATTGAAGCATTGCCGAATTCCTTCATTTCGTTTTCGTCGGATATTTCGCCCTTATGAAGAATAATCCATGCGCAGCATTCTTCACCGTATCTTTCGTCAGGAACACCTACTACCTGAACATCGCGCACCTTGGGATTTGTAAGATAGAACTCCTCAATCTCACGTGGATAGAGGTTTTCACCTCCGCGGATAATCATATCCTTAAGTCGGCCTGTAACCTTATAATATCCGTCAGAAGTTCTCATACAGATATCACCCGAATGAAGCCAACCGTCAGAATCAATTGCCTGAGCAGTTGCTTCGGGCATTTTGTAGTAGCCTTTCATAATATTGAAGCCACGTGCTACAAATTCTCCGCTTTCACCGTCAGGAAGCTCATCTCCGGTTTCGGGATCGATAATTTTGCACTCAACACCGGGGAAAGCACTGCCGACAGTTTCAACACGGTGATCAAGGTCTTCGTTAACCTCGCCCA
The DNA here is from genome assembly GCA_015066015.1 of Oscillospiraceae bacterium. Classification (GTDB taxonomy): domain Bacteria; phylum Bacillota; class Clostridia; order Oscillospirales; family Acutalibacteraceae; genus UBA6857. The sequence continues at coordinate 76,673 of SVPE01000004.1, read as the reverse complement.
TTGTACAGCCGGGTGAAGCCTCTGTCTGACCGTAAACCGAAATAATCTCACGCATATTCATTTCGACAGATGCGCGTCTCATAAGGTCTGCAGGACAGTTTGCACCTGCCATAATACCTGTTCTCATATATGAGAAATCGGTTTTTGCAAAGTCGGGATGGTTGAACATTGCGATAAACATTGTAGGAACACCGTTAAAGCAAGTGATTCTCTCATCATTAACGCAGGCAAGAGATGACTTGGGTGAGAAATAAGGAATTGGACAAAGTGTACCACCGTGAGTCATCATCGATGTCATTGAAAGTACCATACCGAAGCAATGGAACATCGGCACCTGAATCATCATGCGATCAGCAGTAGAAAGATCCATTCTGTCACCGATTGTTTTACCGTTATTGACAATGTTTCTGTGTGTAAGCATAACACCCTTCGGGAATCCTGTTGTACCTGATGTGTACTGCATATTACAAACATCGTCAGGTTTTACAAGAGATGCACGTCTGCGCACTTCTTCACGGGGAATAAGCACGGAGCGTGAAAGCATCTGCTCCCATGTAAGACATCCGTCCATTGTGAAGCCTACAGTTACAACATTGCGAAGGAAAGGAAGATTCTTTGAATAAAGAGGAGAACCGGGTATAAGGCTCTTAAGCTCAGGACAAAGTTCTTCAATAATTTCCTTGTAGTTGATATCTTTGCAATCTTCAATCATAACAAGAGTATGTGTATCGGACTGCTTTAAAAGGTATTCTATTTCGTGAATTTTATAAGCAGTATTTACTGTAACAAGAACTGCGCCGATTTTTGTAGTTGCCCAGAAAGTTATAAACCACTGAGGAACGTTTGTTGCCCAGACGGCAACGTGATCACCCGCTTTTACACCAAGTGAAATAAGAGCTGCAGCGCACTCATCAACATCACGGCGGAACTGCTCATAAGTTCTTGTGTAGTCAAGTGTAGGATATTTGAATGCATACTGGTCGGGATAGGTTTCCGCCATTGTGTCAAGAACATCTGAGAATGTCTTTTCAATAACATCATACTTCTTCCAGACAAAAGTCCCCGTCTTATCGCGGTTATAGTAAGCATGATCAAAAGATTTTTCATCACGGTTCAATGCTGAAATATAATTTGTGAAATGGGTAAGAACAATATCAGCGTCACTGATTTCCTCGTTCCACGCTGCACAAATAAAGCCCTCGTAATTAAGTGAAGAAAGCGCATTGATGAGTTTTTCAACATCAAGATCACCCTCACCGATAAGAACTGTCTTGCCATCCTTCATATCGCCCAAACGCACATACTTGATATATGCACCAAGGTTTTTAATCGTTGTTTCAGCTGTTTCACCCGCATCAAAATATGTTCCTCTTACATTCCATGAAGCACCGATAACAGACGAGGCAAAGTGATTGATAATATCAATTACGTTTTCTGTATTAGCGAGATAGCCGACAGTTTCAAACAAAACATTTACATCAACTGTTTCAGCGTATCCTATTGCATCAATAAGCTTTTCATCAAGCAGATCGTAATCTGACTTTTCTTCAATGCGCAAAATGACATTTTCAACACCTGAAGCAGCCGCCATAGATACATATTTGCTAATAAGCTCGGCAGTTGTTTCCTCGTTTTCGACAGGCTTAGGCATACGAAGAGCAGGAACGGAAAGATTTCTGTTTACAAGTTTTCTTTTTGCATCTGCTACACGGTCTTGTCTGAGAAGGCTGTCGTAATGTCCGTTTCTCTCCTTGATCGCATCATAAATTTCAAATCCTTCAAAGCCGTAATCATAGGCATAACGGCATAAATCAAGAAAAGAAGCACGGCTTACATTCTTTGTTGAAAATACAATTTTCATATTATGCCTCCTCGAATACAATCTTATTAAGAGCATTGATGTATGCTCTGATGCTTGCTGAAACAATGTCTGTGGAAGTTCCGTTACCGGAATAAAGTTTGCCGTTGTTGCGAAGCTTTACAAGGGCAGAGCCGAGTGCCTCCTTACCCTCTGTAACTGCCTGGATCTGGAAATCGTCAAGCTCATAGTGATGGCCGATACACTGCTCAATAGCACGGAAGGCGGAATCAATGGGACCGTCACCGTAGCTTACGCCGCGTATAATCTCATTATTACATTTAAGTGTAACCTGAGACATTGCATTTGAAACATTACTGCTTGTTGTTGTATAGGTTTCAAAATGATAGGTAGAGGGAGCCTGCATAGCAAAGCTTGCTATAAGAGCCTCGAACTCCTTGGCACCGACAGATCCCTTTCTGTCGCATACGCGCCTGAGAGCCTTATATACATTACCGATATCTGAATCAGAAAGCTCGTAGCCCAAAACGGCTGCAGCCTGAGTAACCTGAGCAAGGGTAGTATCGGAATCGAGAAGAATGTTTTTATCACTGTTTACTGAGTTATCCTGTTCATAATCTCCATCCTTGATACCTGAAACAATATCGTCAATGTTAGCATGAATTTTAGTACTGTCAAGATTGATTTCAGCCTTGATCTGAGCAGCACACGCTCTCATAGCGTCAGAGATTTCACCGGCGAGAAGCACATCTTTACCTGCCATTGCACACTTAAGTCCGTCAGCACCGTTAGCAATTGAAGAAAAAGCAGATGCAACTGCCATACTGATACGGTCAGACACCTGAACATAAACAGGAACACAGATGCTTTCCTTAAGCTTTGCAACAATTCCGGCAATTTCATCAGGAGTTGATGCACCGGCATTATCACATACAGTAATAACATTTGCGCCGTTAGCTACAGCCTCGTTTGCTGCCAAAACAAGAAAATCAATATCCGCTCTTGTAGCATCAAGCGCCGAGAATTCAACATTATCACAAAGCTCTTTAGCAGCCTTTACAAGCTCAATAATTTTTCCGAGCATTTTTTCCTGCTTCAAATGATATGTATACTCCATCTGAAGTGTAGAAACGGGAAGCTCAACCTGAAGACAGGGATTTTTTGCATCTCTGATGCATTCCCAGGCGGTTGCAACATCTTCTGCGGCAAATCCGACAGGAATCGCAAGAGCTGCTTTCTTAACATTCTTTGCGATGGTTTTATATATAATCGTATCCTCACGGACAGACTTTACAGCAGGAAGCTCTATAATATCAGCTCCTATTGAATCGGCGCAGTTTGCTATTGCCGCCTTTTCACGGAAAAGCAAGGAAACTGCTCTGTCCTCCGAGAGCTTTTTAAGTGTAATGTCTGCAACAGAAATCTTTTTCATATCAACTGACTCCTTTAATGAAATTTTATTCGGTAAAGCATTAAAAAAAACGCCCCTGAAACTACACCGTAATTTCAAGGACGAATAAATCCGCGGTACCACCTTGTTTACTGCATAAGCAGTCACTTCAAGACTCCGACAAGTCTTTAGCCATGATAACGGGGCATCCGTGATTACCTACTCAGCCTGTGCCTTCAGCAATCCTGCTCGGAAATGAGACTGATATGTCATTGTGTGTCGGTTTACACCTACCACCGACTCTCTGAAAGCACGACAGACAAATCATAATTTCGTCAACGCATTTACTAAATATTGATACACATTTTAGCACCAAAAAAAGTGTTTGTCAAGTATTTCTGCAAAAATTTAATGCTTTAAAGTGTTTTTTGATATATCTTATTTTGTGCCGAAAATCCTGTCGCCTGCATCACCGAGACCGGGCACGATATAGCCTACCTCATTGAGCTTTTCGTCAAGGGCGGCGCAGTAAACGTGGACGTCGGGATGAGCCTTTGAGAAGGCTTCGATTCCCTCGGGAGCGGCAATGATTCCCATAAAGCGGATCGAACGAGGTTTTCTGAGCTTAATCTGTGACACGGCATCAATAGCTGAGCCGCCCGTTGCAAGCATAGGGTCAACAACGATTACGTCTCTTTCACCGATATCCTTGGGGAGCTTGCAGTAATATTCAACAGGCTTAAGTGTTTCTTCATCTCTGTAAAGACCGATATGACCGATTCTTGCAGAAGGGATAAGTGAGCTGATTGCTTCAACCATACCGAGACCTGCACGAAGAATCGGAACAATTGCAAGCTTTTTGCCACAGATATGCTTTGCAGTTGTTTTACAGATAGGTGTTTCTATTTCAATATCCTCCAGAGGAAGATCCCTTGTAGCTTCGTAGCACATAAGCATTGAGATTTCGTGTACAAGAGCTCTGAAATCCTTTGATGAGGTGTTCTTATCACGAAGGATTGAAAGCTTGTGCTGAATAAGAGGATGATCAAAGATTGTTACGTTTTCTGACATAATTAAACTCTCCTTTGTTTTAGTTTTTTCTTCAAGTATTATTATACTCTTTATACAGAATAAATCAAGGGAATTTTGATTTTTTCACAAAACAGGAAACCCCTTTTCATCAAAGCTGACATAGCGTATTCTCGCGTGGCGGCAAGGGTCATAAAGAGATTCGTCATCGTAGGTGCCGCATTCCTTTGTCAGATGATTTTCGGGTCTTGCGTGATAAACAAGAAGCAAATCCCCCTCTTCATCATAAACAAAGCTGTTATGCCCGGGGCCAACCTCACCGGTAAGGTCCTTTGTTGAAAGGACAGGCGATGTTTTCTTGTGCCAGGAAGCTGATTTCATTAAATCTGCGTCATTATCCGCCCACAGATAACCCATACAGTATTCTGCGCCCGTACCCGAAGCTGAAAAGAAGATAAAAATTTTATCCTTCCCTTTAAGCACACTTGCGCCCTCATTGACACTAAAGCGATTCTTTTCCCAATCGTATTCGGGTTTACTTAGCAGAATCGGCATTGAAGTAAGCTTCCACGGGCGGTCGGGATTGATTTCTGCCATAAAGAGCGATGAATCTCCTACACTCTGTGCCCAGATAAGATAATGCTTACCCATATGCTCGAAGTATGTCATATCAAGAGAAAAACCGGTAAAGGAAACCTCATCGCCGGCAAAAGGCTGAACCCTTCCTCTTTCTGTCCAGCCGTCATTTATCGGATCACTTCCGTCGCAGGAAAGAACATAGGGACGGATATTCCATTTGTTGTCACTATCTCCTGCGGCAAAGAAAATATACCACTTACCGCAGATTTCGTGAATCTCAGGTGCCCAGATGTGCTTCGCCATAATCCCCTCGGTATGTGCTTTCCACACCGTTACTTCTTCGGAAGCTCTTAACCCTTCAACAGTTTTGCTTTTCCTCAGGATAACACGGTCGTAGCCATGAAATTCATCGTGAAGTGCCGGGTAAGATGCGGTGAAATAGTAATACCCGTCACTGCCCTTTGTTATATAAGGGTCGGCTCTCTCTTCTATAAATGGATTGGGATAGTTCTTCATATAATTGCTCCTTTTAAAAATAGCCGACACATAGATATGTCGGCTATAAGTTTTATTCAATTACAAATTTAACAAAAACCTTCTTGCCCTTCTTCACGATAACGTGACCTTTTTCAAAGGCATCCTTATTTACGGTATCAAAAGCAGTCTTTGCTTTTTCGTCGTCAACAGCTACACCGCCCTGCTCAATAAGTCTTCTGCCTTCACCGCGTGACTTTATGATTTCAGCCTTGAGCATCATATCAATAACACTGATTGCACCGTCAGTAAAGTCAGCATCAGCGAGAACTGTTGTGGGCATATTGTCAGTATTACCTGCACCTGAGAAAAGTGCTCTTGCACCTTCCTGAGCCTTGTTTGCTTCTTCTTCGCCGTGAACAAGCTTTGTAAGCTCATAAGCAAGAATTTCCTTTGCCTTGTTAAGCTCACTGCCCTGCCAGGAATCCATCTTCTCAATTTCCTCGAGAGGAAGGAAGGTAAGCATTCTGATACACTTGAGAACGTCGGCATCGTCAACATTTCTCCAATACTGGTAGAAATCAAAGGGACTGGTCTTATTGGGGTCAAGCCATACTGCACCTGACTGAGTTTTACCCATCTTCTTACCCTCGGAGTTAAGAAGAAGCGTAATAGTCATAGCTGCAGCATCTTCGCCGAGCTTTCTTCTGATAAGCTCTGTACCGCCGAGCATATTGCTCCACTGGTCGTCACCGCCAAACTGAAGGTTACAGCCATATTTCTGATAGAGCACGTAGAAGTCATAGCTCTGCATAATCATATAGTTGAATTCAAGGAAGGAAAGACCTTTTTCCATTCTCTGCTTATAGCATTCAGCCGAAAGCATACGGTTAACGCTGAAGCAAGCTCCTACCTCACGGAGAACATCAATGTAGTTGAGCTTGAGAAGCCAATCGGCGTTGTTAACCATAATTGCCTTGCCTTCGGAGAAATCTATAAATCTGCTCATCTGCTTTTTAAAGCACTCACAGTTATGGGCAATTGTTTCTGTTGTCATCATCTGGCGCATATCACTTCTGCCTGAAGGGTCACCGATCATAGCTGTACCGCCGCCAATAAGAGCAACGGGCTTGTTACCTGCCATCTGAAGTCTCTTCATAAGGCAAAGCGCCATAAAGTGACCGACATGGAGTGAATCGGCTGTAGGGTCAAAGCCAATGTAAAATACTGCCTTACCGTTATTGATAAGGTCTCTTATTCTTTCTTCATCTGTAACCTGTGCAATAAGTCCTCTTGCAACAAGCTCTTCATATATCTGCATGTTTTTCATTTCCTTTCAATTTTTTCAATATATAATACATTTTTATTTATTATCTGTCAAGGTGTATTGGCAAAATCAATGAGCTCGCAGGCTGACATAACCGTGGATTTTGTAATAACATCACCGCCGATTATTCGTGCTATTTCATAAATACGTTCATCATCGACAAGCTTTCTTACCTTTGTATATGCTCTGCCATCTTCCGTAAGCTTTTCGATAAACAAGTGATTGTCGGATGCGGCGGCAATCTGAGCAAGGTGGGTTACACAAACTGCCTGTCTCTTTTCGGAAACTCTTTTCAGCTTATAAGCTATTTTATGCGCTGCTCTACCGCTGACACCTGTATCTATTTCATCAAAAATCATTGTGTCGGCTGTCTCGAGGTCAGAAAGAACACATTTTATCGCAAGCATAATTCTTGAGAGCTCGCCACCGGAAGCAATTTTTGAAAGAGGCTTAGGCTCCTGACCCTTGTTTGCACTGATCAGGAATTCGACATCATCAATACCCTTTGAGGTAGCTGCCGTCTGTGTAAAGCTGACCTTGAATACAGCTGATGGCATATCAAGGTAGTTAAGCTCAGCAACAACATCATTTTCAAAATCAAGTGCCGCCTTTCTTCTCCTGTCAGAAATTTCTTCAGCAAGGTCAAAGAGATTTTCACTTAAAAAATAAACCTCATTCTCAAGCTCAGCAATTTTTTCATCACTGATTTCCAGTGCATCGAGTTCAGCTTTATACTCTTCAAGCATTCCGAGAATTTCTTCTTCAGTTTCACCGTACTTTTTGGAAAGCCTGTAAAGAACATCGAGCCTTTCCTCGATATAGTTTACATCCAGCTCTTCACCCTCAAGCGCAGACACCTCACTGCTTACTGTCGATGAACACTCCTCAAGAATATACGAAAGCTTTTCGATGCCTTTTGCATACTTTTCAAATTCGCTATTATATTCGCCAAGCTGATTAAGAAAAGCTCTGAGCGTATAGAGATTCTGAGTACATCCCGGCGTATTGTCATCGCCGTTAAGCGCAACCCCGGCTCCATAAAGAGCCTTAGCCAGCTTTTCTCTATTCTGAAGCTTCTTTCTGTCTTCAAGCAGTTTTTCTTTTTCACCGGGAACAATTTTGGCCTGTTCGATCTCTTTTATGCGGAAAGAAAGATATTCCCGTCTTTCTTCTTTGTCTTTCAAAGATTTAAGAAAGACATTGAGTTCTTTTTTCTTTTTGACAACAGAAGAATATACATTTCTGTATTCAGAAAGAATCTCGCCAATATCAGCGAGAAAATCAATATACTCAATGTGTGTTTCCTTTTGCAGAAGATGCTGACTGTCATGCTGACCGCAAATAGTCACAAGCTCTCTTCCGAGAGTCCTCAGCATCGAAACCGTAACAGGCTGACCGTTGACACGGCAACTGCTTCTTCCGTCCGCGCTTATTGTACGACTTACAATAAGTGTACCGTCGGATTCGCAGTCGATTTCCATGAGCTCAAGTGCATTTTTAACACTCATTGAAACATCTTCAAAACACGCAGTAATTTTTGCTGACGTTGTGCCGCTTCTTACCAGATCTTTTGAAGTCCGCTCTCCGAGAACAGCATTAATTGAGTCTATAACTATCGATTTACCCGCACCGGTTTCACCTGTCATAATGTTAAGGCCGTTTTCAAAATTTATTTCTGCTTTTTCAATGACAGCAACATTTTCTATTTTAAGTTCGGATAACATAGTGCTGTATTTCCTTTATATATTTTACTTGTTTTTACCTGTGATTTTTTCGATATACTGTTTAAGATATGCGGCGCTCTCCTCATTGCGGCAAAGCACGAATATAGTATCGTCACCTGCAAGTGTTCCTACTACATTTTCAATTTCGAGACTGTCCATAGCTGCACAGGCAGCATTTGCCATACCTGCATAGCATTTAATTACTGCCATATTTCCGGCGTAATCAACGGCTGTTACAGAATGAGAAAGAATTGAGTAATACTTTCCTGAGAAATCTTCAGAATCATTGTTGACATAGGAGTATTTGTACTGTCCTGACGCAACAGGGGTCTTAATTAATTTCAGATATTTGATATCTCGGGATACAGTAGCCTGTGTTACCTTGTATCCCATATCATTAAGCTTCTGCATCAACTCCTCCTGGGTGCCGATATCTTGCTGAGATATAAGGCTTAAAATAGCCTCGTGTCTGTTCTTTTTCATTCTTTTTCTCCTTTTTCACGAACGTAACGCTCAATTAATTTATGGGAAAGTATATCAGCAAAGCTGTCCCCTTTTATCCTTATTATCTTCGCATATTTTTCACTGCGCGCAACAGTAACAGAAGACTTTTCAGTCATCTGAATTCCTCTTTCACCGTCACAGCTGAAAATAGGAAGGCTATTGGCATAATTGCTTACCCTCAGCCTTAATACAGAATCCGGTCTGAAAATCATAGAGCGTGAGAATAATGAGTGGTTGCATATTGGTGTAAGTATCAGGCTTTCAATCGAGGTATCCACAACAGGTCCGCCCGCCGAAAGCGAATAAGCCGTTGAACCGGTAGGTGTAGATATAATAATGCCGTCCGCCTGATAATCAAAAACCAGTCTGTCACCGTTACAAACCTCAACGTCACATAGTCTGAGGGAATTTCCCCTTGCGACAACAACATCATTGAGACATATGTACTCTTTCACAAATCTGTCACCCTCATAATGCTTTACGGAAAGCATCATTCTGCTATCAACAGTATATGCATTTTCCTTAAGAGCTTTAAGAAGGTAGAGTTCTTCTTTTTCAAGTCCGGCAAGGAACCCGAGTCTTCCGGCATTTATACCGAGAATAGGCTTGTCATAAGCTGCGGCTCTGTGTGCCGAATGTATTATCGTGCCGTCACCGCCGATTGAAATAAGAAGCTCCGACTGTCTGATAAAATCATTAGACGGTACAAAATCAACATTTGCAAAATTGAACTCGTCTTTGAATTCTTCGGGCATTAATATATTGATACTGAGCTTTTCAAGCTCTTTTATAACATCGAGTGCAACCTTGTAGGCATTTTTTCTAGTGAGGTTCACATACAATGAAACCGTCATTACTTATCACCGCCGTCCAGTGTTTCATGAGATGCAGCAACAATCTTTGAAGGTGTTGCCGTAAGCAAAGAAACGGGCTCTTCACTTTTTTCAAGAAAAATAAGATATTCGATATTTCCCTGAGGTCCTTTAATCGGTGAGAAATCAAGATTAAGCACGGAAAAGCCCTGTTCGAGCGCAAAGTCAAATATCATTCCGACAACTTCCTCGTGTACTGAAATATCTCTTACAACGCCTTTTTTTCCTATTTTTTCCTTACCTGCTTCAAACTGCGGCTTAATAAGACAAACCGCCTTGCCACCTTGCTTAAGAAGCTGTCTCATAACAGGAATAATAAGCTTAAGAGAAATAAATGAAACATCGACACTTGCAAAATCAATCTCCTCGGGTATATCATCATGAGTCACATATCGGAAATTAGTACGCTCCATATTGATAACGCGTTCATCCTGTCTGAGTTTCCAGGCAAGCTGACCGTAACCTACATCAATAGAATATACCTTTGTCGCACCGTTCTGAAGCATGCAGTCTGTAAAGCCGCCCGTTGAAGCACCGATATCCATACACACACTGCCATCAAGCTTTAAGCCGAATTCGTCAACAGCTTTTTTCAGCTTATAGCCTCCGCGGCTTACAAAAGGCATTTTTTCGCCTCTGAGTTCAATACAGTCCTCAGGCTTTACCGATGCGCCCGCCTTGGTTTCCTTGTTGCCGTTTATATAGACAAGGCCCGCCATAATCAATGCCTTTCCTTTTTCACGGCTGTCAACAAAGCCTCTTTCAAACAGCGCGACATCAAGTCTTATTTTTTCTTTCATTAATTTTCACCTATAAGTTTAATCATTGACTCACAGTCAAGTCCGTAAGCTGAAAGCTGTTCACTTACACTTGCCTGCTCAACAAATTTATTATCTACAGCTTTTGCCGTATATCGGCCCTTGTACCCCTTCTCAAGCAACATAAAACCTATTCGCTCTGCAATGCCGCCGTTTTTCATTCCTTCTTCAAAGAAGTATATATTATCTTTATCTGTAAGAAGTTGAAAAACATTTTCAGGAATCGGCTTGATAAGATTGAGGGAAACAAGGAAAACACTCTTGCCTGCCTGTGAAAGTCTGTCAACCGCTTCTATACCTTCAGAAGTAATTCTTCCGTATGTGAGAATTACTGTTTTTGATTCAGGATTACCGTAAGTTGCATATTCTATGCAGTCATAGTGCAGCTTCTGTACATTTTCTTTAGGTTTGCCCCTCGGATATCTTACAACGGCAGAATACTCATCAGCATAAAGAACATTGTTTATATCAGCCTCAAGAGAACGGTAGCAGCAAGGAGAATAAATCTTGATGTCAGGCACTGTGCTTAAAAAAGAAACATCAAACAATCCGTGATGGGTTTCTCCGTCTTCACCGACAAATCCTGCACGGTCAACTGCAAATATAACCTTAAGCTTCTGAAGAGAAACATCGTGTATAAGCTGATCATAGCAACGCTGAAAGAAAGTCGAATAAACCGCATACACCGGCTTCATTCCGTTTTTAGCAAGACCTGAGGCGAAGGTTACTGCATGTTCTTCAGCAATACCTACATCAAAAAAGCGTTTAGGATATTTTTCGCTGAACGTTCTTAGTCCGGTTCCTATTCCCATTGCAGCGGTAATTGCACATATACTTTCGTCAATCTCGGCCTTTTTGCAGAGATATTCACCGAATTTTTCCGAAAAGTTACCGCCCGAAGCCTTGGCCTCACCTGTTTCAACATCAAAATCTGAAATACCGTGAAAAATACTGGGATGCTTCTCGGCATAGCCGTAGCCTCTACCTTTGACAGTAAGAACGTGAAGAACAACGGGCATATTTACATTCTTGGCAGTTTCAAGTGCATCACAGAGATTCTCAATATTATGACCGTCAACAGGACCCATGTATCTGTAGCCGAGATCCTCAAAAAAGGTACTCTGTGAATAAAGCTTGTTCTTTATATCGGTTTTAATGTCATAAAGCTTCCGTGCAACGCTTTTACCCATAGGAACACGGCTTAAAAACTTTTCTGTGCCTGCCTTAAAGGAATAATATCCGGGTTTTGAACGGATTATCGCAAGATACTTGGCAAAAGCGCCGACATTTTCGGAAATGGACATTTTATTGTCATTAAGGATAATAATATGCTTTGCATTTGTTCTGCCGCCATTGTTAAGAGCTTCATAGACCATACCGCCGGTAAAAGAGCCGTCACCGATTACCGAGATAACATAACTGCCATCTTTTTGAAGCTCCTTGGCGTGAGCAAGTCCGAGACCTGACGAAACAGAAGTTCCGCTATGGCCCGAATAAAAAATATCATGTTCACTTTCCCCGGGTCTGCAAAAGCCGGAAATTCCGTCTTTTTTTCTGAGTGTGGAGAACTGCTCAAATCTGCCCGTAAGCAGCTTATGTGTATAGCATTGATGACCTACATCAAACACAATCTGATCCTTCGGTGAATCAAAAACCTTATGAATTGCAAGAGTAAGCTCAACAACACCAAGATTAGGCGCAAGATGCCCGCCGTTCTCTGAAACGGTTTCAAGCAATTTATATCTGATTTCCTGCGCAAGGCTTTCAAGCTGCTGATAGCTCATATCCTTTATATCTGCAGGAGATTTGATTTTAGAAAGGAGTCTGTAATCCATTTAAACCGTCCTTTTCAGTTTCTGCGATTTATAAGCATTCCCGCTATTTCTTTCAGCAGATTTGCTTCATCGCCGAAGATTTCCAGAGCTTCTACGGCTTCGCGTGTAAGTCTGTCTGCGTATTCTCTGGATTTTTCAAGTCCCAGAATAGATACATATGTGGATTTTGAGCTCTCGCCGTCACTTCCTATAGGTTTGCCGAGCTCCGTTTCATCTCCAATAACATCAAGAATATCGTCAACAATCTGAAATGCATGTCCGATTTTTTTACAGAAGGTAACTGCCGCAGTCGCTTTTTCATCATCGGCGCCTGCGACTATACAGCCAAGCTCCGCTGCACAGACAATAAGCGCACCTGTTTTGAGGCTATCCATAATTTCAAGGGTTTCAAGTGAGGCTTTTCTACCTTCATTCTTAAGGTCAACTGTCTGACCGCCTATCATTCCCTCAACACCGGCAAGATCAGACAATACTGCGATAGCTTTAATTCCGCAAAGAGGATTTTCTTTTGCAGCATCGCTTTGTGCAATTACACCGAAAGCCCTGGTAAGTAGACCATCACCGGCAAGAAGGGCATATTCCTCACCATACTTTATGTGACATGAAGGCTTGCCTCTTCTCATATCATCATCGTCCATACAGGGCAGATCATCGTGGATAAGAGAATATGTGTGTATCATTTCAAGTGCTACGGCAAATGGAATTGCTTTTTTTACATCTCCGCCGCATACTCTGCAAAACTCAAGAAGCAACACAGGCCTGATTCTCTTACCTCCGATGCCGAGACTGTACTTCATCGCATCGCACACTACGGGCTCACCGTATGTACATTCGGGTATAAAAGAATCAAGCTGTGAATTAATCATTGAAATATAATCATTAAATGTGTATGACTTATTCATTTTCTAAATCCTCTTCCTCATACTGAGAAATTTCTGTTATTTTCTGCTTTGCGCCCGAAAGAGCTTTGTTACAGAAAGATATAATTCTTACACCTTCCTCGTAAAGCTTCATTGCCATTTCAAGGTCATGGTCTCCGTTCTCAAGCTCTTCGGCAATTTCCTTTAAGCGTATCATTGCTGTATCAAGTGTATACATTTCCATTTTACTGTTTTTCCTTTCAGTTTACGGGACAGTTTTCCTCATATACGATTTTTTCACAAACACAGGAAAGTGTACCGTCACGCATAATAACCGTAATGTTTTCGCCTTCATTTATTTTGTGTGCAGTTTTTACAGGCTCAAGTACATCATTTTTAACCATTGCATAGCCTCTGCCGAGAACCTTCAGAGGACTGACCGCATCAATCCGCACTGCAAAATTAGTAAGAGCATTTTTATACAATTCAACACGCCTGTGCATCAGGACGTTCAACTTTTCCTCAAGTGCATTAACGCACATAGAATATAACTCAAATTCTCTTACCGGGCTTTTTTCATAAATTCTTTTTTCAAGTTCATTTATAGCAAGTGTATATCTGTCGATAATATGCAGCACCTTATCGGTCATGCTGTCAAGAGTTTTATCGGCTGCATAAAGCACCTCTTTATAGTCAGGTGCAACTATCTCAGCTGCCGCAGAAGGTGTGGGTGCCCTCATATCAGCAACAAAATCAGAAATTGTGAAGTCAACCTCATGTCCTACCGCTGAAACAACCGGAACAGAGCAGTCATAAATTGCACGCGCAACGCCCTCATCATTGAATGCCCACAAATCTTCAACAGAGCCCCCGCCACGACCTACAATAAGCACATCGCAACATCCCAAACGGTCAAAGCGTCTGATTGCATCAGCTATCTGTATCGGTGCATCATCACCCTGAACAAGAACCCCGGCAAGAATAATTTCAGCAAAGGGGTATCTTCGTGAAAGAACATTTTTTATATCCTCTATTGCTGCACCTGAAGTTGAAGTGACAACCCCGATGCGCTGAGGATAATGAGGCAATGGCTTTTTATGTTCAGATGCGAAAAGACCTTCCTTTGAAAGCCTTTCCTTAAGCTGTTCAAAAGCGACAGTCAGTTCACCAACACCGTCAGGCTGCATATCCTCACAGTAAAGCTGGTAGACTCCGTCTCTTTCATAAAGTGAGACATTACACCTTACAAGCACCTTCATTCCGTTTTCCGGAACAAAACGAAGTCTCTCTGCTGCAGAACGGAACATAACTGCCTTTATAGCCGCTTTGTCATCCTTAACAGTGAAATAAAAATGACCTGTTCTGTAATGATTGGTGAAATTAGATATTTCACCTGAAACATATATATTTTTTAAGTTACTGTCCCCGTCTATAAGGGATTTCAGATATGTATTTATCTGACTGACTGTTAATACCGACGACATCCGATAACTTTACCTCATTAGATATTTTAATTAAGCTTCTTTTTTGCAATGGACCCAAGAACACCGTTAATGTAAGATGCATCCTCAGCAGAAGCATATTTTTTTGCAATTTCAACTGCCTCGTTGATAGCAACACCAACAGGCATATTCTCGCTGTAGAACATTTCGCACACTGCAAGACGAAGAATTGCTTTGGTAGCTTTCGAGATACGCTTAGAGCTCCATCCAACAAGATTTTCTTCAATTACAGCATCAATTTCATCAAGCTTGAGATAGACCTTTCTGGCAAGGCCCTCAGCAAATTCATTGTGAGGAAAAAGTTCAAGCTCAACTGCACTGTCAATAAGCTCAGTAACAGAAATCTCACTCTGAAAGCTTTTTTCAAAAATAAGGATGAATGCAAGTTCTCTGCTTTCGTGTCTTGTCATATGATTTACCTTCCTTACATCTGGAAACCAGACAATTCTTTTATATATTCCTAATCATTATACCACAAATTTTAAATCCTACAACTACTTTGCTTCAATTATTGTTAAATTTTTTGCAGAAATATTCGTATTTTTTTCAATAATATCGGAAATTTGCAGTATAATTCCCTCATTTAATGTATTTTTTTCCAAAATCACCTGACATATCTCACCGTTAATAACAACAATGCAGTCTCCGCCCGTTTTTGCTGAAATAAGACTTTCGGTATCACTCTGCGCTTTTATATTCCGCATATACACATCAAGCTTGTCAGATATCTCATCCTGTTTTTCCTGTGAAAGCTTGTCACTTTCAAGCACTTCTTCCACCGAATCTATCATTTCATCATAGGACTCGTCTCTCTTGAGCCTCTCTGTTGCAAAAAAATCCTTTTTAGCCATCACACTCTGAGCAGCCTCAGTAGTTTCGTTTTCAATGGCAGAACTGCCCACAGACAATGAGTCGCCCAGATTTCCGCTGACTTCCTGACCGGTTGTGTCTTGGGTAGTATCAATAGGATTTTTGGTGTAGTACCAGTTGACGGCTACCGCCGCACCAAGTGCTATTACAAGTGTTGCTGAAAGAAGTTGTTTCTTTTTCATAATCATGATTACTCCTTTTCTGCCCTCCGGGCAATGCTTATTCTGTTAGAACCAATATCAAAAAGAGCTGACAGCAGTACGCTGATTTCTCTTCTTACCTGAGGATTATCGCCACCTGTACATACAACGGCAATACCTCTTATTTCCGGATAAATTTCTTTTACAATCAATCCGTTTTCGCCCTTATCCCCGTCAACGATTATATATTTATCGCTCGTTCGCCTTTTGTTATCGGCTGAGTTTTCCGCTTCCCTGTCTTTTGCGAATATTTTCTCACCTGCTGTCTCATAGGTTAACATCACGCTTACTTCTCCCGCTCCTTCTACCTGTGATATCAGTTTTTCCACGTCGCGACAAAGATCACTTACCGCATAAATCTCCTGCTTTGCCTCAACCGTATTATCCGAAGATGAAAACGACGGAAGCTCAGACAAAAGCATAAGAACAATTCCTAAAAAGCCAAGCGCGAGTGTAACAACTGACTTTTTATCATTTTTAAGTTTACAGAAAAGTTGTGCCAAAGCTTTTTTTGTTTCACCCATCAGTCTGCACCTCAAAAATAATTTCGGCATTCGAAAATCCATCACCGAGAACACTTATTATCCGTTTTTTGGTTGTATCATCAAAACTACCGATTAC
Organism: Oscillospiraceae bacterium; assembly: GCA_015066015.1. Taxonomy (GTDB): domain Bacteria; phylum Bacillota; class Clostridia; order Oscillospirales; family Acutalibacteraceae; genus UBA6857. The sequence continues at coordinate 60,249 of SVPE01000004.1, read as the reverse complement.
TGTAACGGATTCAATAACAGCCTCATCCTGTACCTGAATTATTTTCACTGATACTGATGCAGTTATATTTTCTTCTCTTAACTTTTCTTCTGCCGCAGAAGCAAATACGTTACCGTAAATCTCATTTTCAGTCTCCTCATAATATATTTGGCTGCTATCCGGGCTGTCAAAATCAAGAGCTGATATTCCGTCAGATGTAAGCGAGCTCAGCGGAATAACCATTGCGCTTATTGTAACGACACTGCAAAGACTTATAAAGCTGCCCTTAAGTCTGCCCTTCGGTATCAGAGATATAAGCACCCCTGATAAAATACTGATCACGCACACTAATTTCATATATAATGATACTTTTTCCATTTTTACCCGCCCTTCAATGTCAGCATTATTCCTGTTGAAACTATAAGAATAAACACCTGAAAAAGCGACACAAGCAGCAATATTCTCACACATCCCGAAAAGCTTCTTAGAGTTTCGGCTCCCCTGCTGAGACCCAGCATTTCAGCAACACCCGAAAGCAACGAAAGCGAAAAGCAGTATATTGCACCTTCTACAAGTGCGGGAATATTTATAATAATAACAGCAAAAATGCCGACAGCACCAAGAGATCCCTTCATAAGATGTATAGTTCCGAGTACTGTAGAGTATGCATCACTCAGAGACGGTCCGATAACAGGAATCATATTGCTAACAAGAAATTTTACACCCTTTACCGAAACGGAATCTGTCGAATAATCGATAATATTCTTCAAAGACAAAAAGCCCGTAAATGTTGAAGCTAAAAAACCAAGCGCAAATGTTACAATGCGATTTACCGAATTGACAAAACGGTTAAGATTAATGCTCCCGTTAAAGGAAAAGGCAATAGATAAAGCAAAATAAACACCAATAACACCAAGGAAATATTTCTCTATCAGCGCTGACATCAGCTCACAGAAAAAAAGCATAAGACTGTTATAAGTAAGTGCGCTGGCAGGGTTACCCGACATGGAAACAAGAAGCGTAAACACAGGTACAAAACAAAGCATAAGTTTACTGTTAAGTGCAATCGACGAAACAACACAGTTTATTATAAGCACTATTTTATCAATAGTTGCAACTGACAGAATTATTGCACAAAACAGTGAAAACACATCAGCATATGACGAAAAATCAAAAGCTGACGAAACAACACTCAGAATCATAAGCAAGCTCAGCAACGTTAAAAACCAGGCTCCGCTACCTTTAATTTTTTCCGAAAGAGTCTCAGAAAAATAATTCTTTATTCCGTCAATACCTTTTGTAAAAACAGAATTGTGATCAAGCGTGGTAAGGCCGTTTTCCTCGAGCTTTTTATATATTTCCGGATCAAGTGAAGAAAAAAATTTCTTTTCTGTTTCAGCAGAAATGTCGTATCCGCCATCGACCGAACAGACTGTAAGCTGTAAAGAAGATATAAAAAAAACAACAAATACTATGTATATAAACCTTTTCATCCGATAAAAGACAAAGCCGTTTGTGCAACCTCTGTTATAAATGGCAAAGATAGAACAACCAGCATAACCCTTCCTCCCAATTCAACGATCTCACCCATAACTGTGTTTCCGCTTTCACGGCAAATCTCAGACGTGAGCTTTGTTATAACGGTTATAGCTGCGCCCTTGAAAAGACAGACAAAGAGTTTTTCTCCCTGTGGAAAAAGCCTTAAAAGGGTTGCAAAACCACCCTCCTGAAACGACATACTATCCTTTATCAAAAGTAATGCCGTTACAATAATTATCATTTCAAAAAAAGGCATAAGCTCTTTATTGTATTTTCTCAGAAGCATTCCGACAAGGGTTCCGATAAATCCCAACGCTATTACTTTAACTATCATTTCAGAAATCCAATATATCCTTCACTTCTTCAAACAGGTCTTTTATTTCAGGAATAACCATCAGAAAAACAGCAATGATACCGGCAAGAGTTGTGAGCATAGCGTATTCACTCTTATCCGTACGTGACAGTATCTGATTCAACACTGCGACAACAATACCTATACCGGCTATTTTAAAAATAAGATCAACTTCCAAAGCAATTCCCTCCAAGGTGTCCTGCAAGACATTTTAATTCAAATAACCCTAAATCATCAGCACAAATATCCCCATACCCAGAAATCCGCTTACAACAATACAGATTTTTCCGTATTTTGTATAAATCTCCTCAGCTTTTCTGTGATATTCTCTGAACGTGTCGGAATAAAGAGTAAGAATTGATCGCTGACCCGCAACATCACTGGTGCCGATCAGGCTGCCGAGACTGATAAGCTTTTTTTGTTCTTCTGCGGTGAAAGGTAAAGCGGATAAATCAACGGCCCTGCTCCAGGCAAAATCAAAATCCTCACCTTTTTCAGTCTCATCGATACATATACCTATAAAATCCAGTTTTTTGCAAGCACCGTTACTGCGAACTTTTTTCAGAATTTCAGTTACAGGCAGACTGATATAATCAATTTCAACGATAGCAGTCATCAGAAAAACTACGATTTCGCCGAGAAAATCCTTTCGTATCTTAAGCCGTAAGGATAAATTCATCCCCGTAATCAGTATACTCACCCAGACCAATATTCCGCCCCACAATTTCATCGAGAAGCTCCTTTGTATCATAAATTCCTTCAACAGTACCAATCTTACTGCTGCTGAGCAAAACAAGCTTTTCAAAAGAATAAGCTCTGAGCAATCTTTTTATCTGAGGTCTTGTAAGTATTTCGGTATAATCAGACGTATGTACAGTAACAATAAACTTGACACCGCTGTTGACAGCAAGACTTATTGCATCAATTTCCTCATCTCTGCAAAGCTCATCCATCGCTATAATGTCAGGTGACATTGTTCTTACTGCATTATCAACGGCATTAGCTTTCGGAAAAAGATCAAAAACATCGGTATTCACGCCAACATCACGCTGACAAAAGCCCGCATTCATTGCGGCAATTTCCTGACGCTCGTCAACAACACAAACCTTATATGTTTTTTCGCTATCAGAAATTTTTCTTACAAGGTCTCTGAGAATTGTTGTTTTGCCGCTCATCGGTGCGCCCGCAATAATAACACTCTGAAGACCTTCGGAAAAAAGCTTACCGTAAAGTCCGTCACTGCATCCTTTTTTCTCTCTGGAAATACGTATGTTAAGAGACGAAATATCCCGTACAGACGTAATATTTCCGTTACTGTCAGTAACCGCAGTCCCGCATATTCCCACACGATGGCCGCCCTGAACAGTGACAAATCCGTTTATGATGCTGTGTATGTGTGAATGCACCGAATATGAACAAAGCCTTGAAAAAACGCCGGTAACATCCTCGTTATAGCATATAAAAGGATTTTTCTCATCGGAATCACGGTAAAGAATTCTGTTTCCGTAAATCCCGCAAAGAATAACCGGCTTGCCTGTCCTCAAACGGATTTCACATGTGCTTTGCTTTATATTCTCGGGAAGATCAAGAAGAATATTTTTTAGTTCACCTCTTATAATACTTAAGGCACTTATAAAATCCTTGTCCGCAATTAAGCCATTCATCGGATCACCTCTTTTTTCTTTCTTGTTTAAAGGTATGACCCGTTATCAATACTTAGAACTAATTTTATAAATTATCAAAAATCACTTGCTTAGTTTCAATTATTATTGTATTATATTTTTTATATGAGATTAATTTGAAAGAAGGTTAACAATGCTCAACAAAACCAGATCATTCTGCAAAGATAACAAATACATAATTCTTTCTTTTTTCACTGCAGCAGCTACAATGTTTATTATCTATATGTGCAACCTTATGGTGCCTTTAGGTGATAAAACTATACTCAGAATGGACCTGTACCATCAGTACGGACCTCTTTTTGCCGAGCTTTATGAGAGAGTAATGAACGGCGACAGTCTCATTTATTCGTGGACAAGCGGTCTTGGAAGCTGTTTCCTCGGAAATTATTTCAACTACCTTTCCAGCCCTATCGGTGCCATAGTTTTATTCTTCGGTCACAAGAATGTTACTGAAGCCATTGCCACCATGATCCTTCTGAAGGCAGCGCTCAGCAGCGCTTCATTTACCTACTATGTAAAAAAATCGATGAAAAATCAGAGCTTTGCCACCTGTGCCTTCGGTATACTTTATGCCTTTTGCGGGTATATGCTGGCTTATTACTGGAATGTAATGTGGCTCGATGCTATGTTCCTTCTTCCCATAATACTCTACGGTATTGAACGAATAATAAATCACGGAAAAATGCGTACCTATGTTGCGGCGCTTGCACTGAGTATGTTTTCTAACTACTATATTTCTTTCATGCTGTGCATTTTCTCAGTTATTTACTACTTCTACTATTACATTACAAACTATTCCTTCGAAAGTGTAGTAAACAGAAAATTCGAAAGAGAAAAGCAAGGCTTTATTGCTGCAATTTCAAACAGCAGATTGATCCGTTCTGCATTTATTTTCGGCATCGGTTCACTTACTGCAGCAGGAATTATGGCTTTTGTGCTGATTCCCGTTTATAAAATTCTCACTGCCAGCTCAGCAACCTCAGGACAGTTCCCGAGTGACCTTACCTCTTATTTCTCATATTTCGACTTTTTTGCAAACCACCTTGCCGCTCTGACAACAACCATAAGAAGCAGCGGTGAAGATGTGCTTCCCAATGTTTACTGCGGTATTCTTACAATTATTCTTGCACCGTTATTCTTTTTCTCAAAATCTGTACCTAAAAAAGAAAAACTTACAACACTCGGACTTCTTGTTGTTCTTTATTTCAGCTTCAGTCTTAATAAACTCAATTATATCTGGCACGCCTTCCATTTTCCTAACGATCTCCCCTACCGTCAGTCATTCATATATTCATTTATTCTTGTTATAATTGCATATAAGGTATTCATACGCCTTGAAGAGTTTTCAACAAAGCTTATCGGCGGTGTCGGTGCAGGACTTTTTGCCTTCATCATTCTCGTTGACGAGCTTACAAGTAAAAACGTAGAAAACGGAACTGTTATCCTTTCATTTATACTGATTGTCCTTTTCGTTGTTATACTTTCGCTTTTCAAGGACAAGAAGTATACCAAAGTCTCCGTTGCCGCGCTTCTTCTCATATGCTGCTGCAGTGAGGCTGTTATGTGTGACACAAAGGCAATGAACATCTCGGTTGACAAAGCCCCCTATGTTTCCGACCTCGAGAGCTTTGAAGGAATGAAGGAAAACCTCGACAACATCGAAAAAGGCAATTTCTACCGTATGGAGCTTTCATCACTAAGAACAAGAATGGATCCCAGCTGGTATTATTACAACGGTGCGTCTGTTTTCTCATCAATGGCAAATGAAAAAGTTTCAAATATGCAGCTGTATCTCGGTATGATGGGCAACAAAATCAACAGCTACACCTATAATCCGCAAACACCTGTTTACAATATGATGTTCTCGATGAAATACATTGTAAACAACTCTGCCCCCGATATCCACATCAATTCACCCTACTATACAGAAGCATCAAGGCACGAAAAGTACGTCGCATACAAGAACAACTATTATCTGCCTATTGCTTACTGTACAAACCTGACTCTTACCGATTGGGCAACCGAACAGTACTATAACGATTGGACACTTTCCGGTGAAAACCCCTTTGAGCTTCAAGGCGATTACTTCGACCTTGCTACAGGAGGAATGGGAACACCCTTTATTAAAATTCCCGTTGACGAAATCTCCTATTCTAATGTTGAGCCCTTCTATGACAAGGATTCCTTCAGTCAGTTCTATGACAAGCGCACCGACAATATTGACGGCTCAGTTACCTACCGCATTACTGCTCAGGAAGACGGAAACGTATATGTATTCTTTGATGTTACGGGCTTTGAATCAAAAAGTGCAACCATCAGCACTCCAAAGGGTACAATAACTCAGAGTACAAGCAACAACTGTCTGTTTGATCTCGGTCATCTCACAAAGGGTGATACCGTAACCGTAAATGTTCCGTTGGAAGCCAATACAGGTACTGTTAAATTCTGTGCTTACTCGATTGATAAAAACATCTTTGAAAGAGGCTATAATCTTCTTTCAAAGTATAAGGTTCTTATTGAAGAATTCGAGGACACAAGAATAAAGGGACGTTTTACAGCTCCCAAGGATTGCCTTGTTTATACTTCAATCCCCTATGATAAGGGATGGCTTGTTTACATTGACGGTGAAAAAGTCGCCGATGAAAACATTGTTGCTCTGGGTAACGCTTTACTTGCCGTTAAGGTAAGCGAAGGCAATCATGACATCGAATTCAGATACGAGGTGCCCGGTCTTCTCGGCGGTTTAATAATAACACTTTCAACAATCGGTCTTATTCTTGTATATATGCTATTTGCAAGCATACTCAGAAAAAAGAAAAAGACCCTCAGAAGCATTGCTCCCTTCCGTGCAGAAAGCAACGCCTGGTCGGACGATGTGCTTCTTCCTGCTCCTGCTGAAAAATCTGTAGAGGTTGTCGAAAGTATAAACGTCAACCTGTACGACAATTCTACGCCTGCCCAGAAGCCTGTAAGAGAGATAATTGAACCGCCCGGAAAAACGGTTCACAAGGAAATTATCGAGCCGTAAGGTATAACAAAAAGCAGATATTCAATGAGACTAACCTCAAAGAATATCTGCTTTTACTATTACTGTTTTTCAGGTCTTTCAAAAGAGAGCTTACCCAATTTGCCGCCTCTGTATTCGTCAAGAAGCATAATTGAGGCGCGTTCAGTATTGATCTCACCGCCTCTTATGAGCATACCTCTTTCTCTGCCTATTTCCTCGAGTATTTCCCACGGCATAGCCTCGTGGATATCCTCAATGCCCGCAAGCTTAAAGCGGCTCAGAAGCTTATCCTCATAACCGTTCACAAGCGCTTCAATAAGCCGCACAGCCATTGTTTCACTGTCCATAACCTCATCCTTGACAGAGCCGATAAAAGCAAGTCTGTCACCTACTACAGGGTCGTCAAACTTAGGCCAGAGCACACCCGGTGTATCGAGGAGCTCTATTCCGTTACCTATTGCAAACCATTGATTACTACGGGTAACACCGGGCTTATCGGCAACCTTAGCGCGATTTTTGCCCGCCATACGGTTAATGAAGGAAGATTTGCCCGTGTTGGGAATTCCGACTACCATCATCCTGAGAGCCTTACCTACCATCCCCTTGGACTCATTTTTTGCTATGGTTTCCGCAAGGACTGTCCGGACCGCATTATGATAGGCATTAAGGCCCTTACCTGTACGGCAGTCAACGGCAAGAGCGTACTGACCCTTGCTTCTGAAATATTCTATCCACTCTCTTGTAACGTTATCATCAGCCATATCACATTTGTTAAGAAGCACTATCCTCGGCTTTCTGCCCGTAAGCTCATCAAGCTCCGGGTTACGGGAAGACACGGGAATTCTTGCGTCCAGAAGCTCTGTTACACCGTCGACAAGACTAAGACTCTCTTTTATAAGACGTCTTGTTTTAGCCATATGACCGGGAAACCACTGAACTGTTTGTTTCTGTGTATCTGCCATAAGCTTTTCCTCCTTAATACAGACTTAAAGGGACAGTTGCTCTGTCCCTTACTTTTATCAATGAATTTTCCATTCGGATACCGGATTGAATTTCATCTGTCCTGTTGTTTCATCAACAGAAAAAACCTTGTATTTTGCAACGCCGAGAATGTAATCCTCGTGAATGAAGCCAACCTTATCTGAACGGCTGTCAGTCGAGCCCTGTCGGTTATCACCCATTACAAAAACATGATTCTCCGGAACTGTCAGAGGGAATGAAATTCCTTCATTATTTGTTGTGGGGTTATTGATATAAGGCTCATTGAGCAAAATACCGTCAACGAAAACATCACCTGTAGCAAAGTTGATATCAACAACCTGATTTTCAGTAGCGATTATTCTTTTTACAATAGGCTCATCAAAAGCATTAGGCTGAGTAATAATTACAACCTGTCCGTAAGAAGGATCTTTATCATAAGCCGAAACAATAAGATAATCCTCATCATGAAGAGTCGGCACCATCGATGTTCCCTCAACGCCTACAACTCTGAAAATAAATGTGAAAATAATCATGATGGTCACAACTGCAACGGCAAGCACCGATGCAATATCGTAAACATTGAGTATAATCTTATCTTTAAAAGTAAGCTCCGATTTAGTTTTTTTAGAAATATCCTTTATCATATATAGAGCATCCTTTCTGAAATTTATTGCGTTAAAACAAAAGGAAGGGTTTCCCCTTCCTTCCATTTGCGTGTTTATCAGCCAATCTTTTCCTTAACTTTAGCTGACTTACCAACTCTGTCACGAAGGTAATAAAGCTTGCTTCTGCGAACCTTACCGTTTCTGACGAGTTCAACCTTTGCAACATTGGGTGAATGAACAGGGAATACCCTTTCAACGCCACAACCGTAAGCTACACGACGAACTGTAAAGGTTGATGAGATGCCGCTACCCTTCTTAGCAATGATTGTACCTTCGAAAACCTGGATTCTTTCTCTTTCGCCTTCACGAATTTTAACGTGAACACGAACGGTGCTACCGATGTTAAGCTCGGGTACTTCTGCCTTAAGGCTTGCGTCTGAGATGAGTTTGAGTGCGTCCATTTTAAATCCTCCTAAATTCTGCCACGTTCGTTACGGAATAACTCCGAAAGAGGACCGCTTGCGTTAATGTCTGACTGAATTCAGTCGCACCTGTTACACAAATGCTCAAATATTCTATCACAACTCATTTATAAAAGCAAGTCTTTTTTTATATTTTTTTGTAATTTTATCTGAAATTTTCCATATCAGCCTTCATAAGTCTTTTCCTTACTACAAAACAGCCAATATCCTCTTGCGATCTTTCGGCAATTACATCACTGAGAAGTGTTGGATTGATGTTTGTAGTGCTGCCTGCCGGAAAAACAACCGTAAGCTTGACGCGGTTTGATGAATGAGAAATTTCATAAGAATGAAGAAACTCCAGAAGGTTTATATCCTTGAGTACCTTTTTTCGTCCCTGCTTGCCCATTTTCTGTACAATCAGCTCTTCGCCTGAAAGCATCTGTTCAATAGACGAAATGAGTTTTTCCGTATTATCACAATCAAAAAGAAGATCAAATTCGCCAAAAGCAATTGTTTTGGGATCGTCGACCGGGTCATCTACACTTACGATTTCAATACCGGGAGGCATTGCACCTTTCAAAAGATCGAAAATTTCATTGTTGGTGCTGTCTCCTTCGATACGAATATCCATACTTTCATAGAGGCTTTCCATTCCGAGAGAAAGAGGAAGTGCAAAGGTAAGATACGGATGCGGGTTGAAGCCTTCTGTGTACCACAAAGGAAGACCTGCACGTCTTACGCTTCTTGTCATTGCACGCATAAGGTCAAGGTGTGAGACATATCTGCTCATACCCATTTTTTTAAACCATACTCTGACGCATCGCATCGCACTCACCTCCGTTCAACATATTCGAGCCGCAGCCTGCGCACTTTATGCGGCAATGCGGTGTCGTTTCATTTTCATACGCCTTTTTATTCTCACAGATAAGAAATTCCTTTCTGATGCCGTAATCAAGATGATCCCACGGAAGAATCTCGGTATATGCACGCTTTCTGCTTGTATAGAACAACGGGTCAACGCCGCACTTTTCGAAAGCTTCAAGCCACACATCAAAAAGAAAGCTGTCATCCCAGGAATCAAACTTGCAGCCGTGCTTCCATGCATATTCAACAACGTCACAGAGTCTTCTGTCGCCTCTTGCAAAAACGCCCTCAAGGAAACTGATGTTTACCTTGTGATAGCTTACGGATACCTTCTTAGTAGTAACACTTGAAAGAAGGTGATTCTGCTTGCTGATGAGCTCATCAACTGTGTCCTGAGCTTCCCACTGGAACGGTGTGAAGGGCTTAGGAACAAAGGATGCAACACTGATGCTTACCTGAACGCCCTTTCCCTTGGGCTTGTCCGGATTCCTGTAGAATTCGTTGACAACCTTCTGAGCAAGGTCGGCTATTCCGGCAACATCATCATAGGTTTCCGTGGGAAGACCAAGCATAAAGTAAAGCTTGACCGATGTCCATCCACCTGAAAAAGCCTGACGTGCCGTTGAAAGCATCTCTTCCTCGGTAACGTTTTTATTTATAGCATCACGGAGCCTTTGAGTACCTGCCTCAGGAGCAAAGGTAAGACCGCTTCTTCTGACCTTTTTAAGGTGCTCCATCAGCTTTTCGGAAAAGTTATCAACACGAAGAGACGGAAGTGCAATATTTACCTTTTCCTTTTCTGTCCACGTAAGCAGCTTGCCCATAAGATCTTCAAGCTGAGTGTAGTCACTTGTAGAAAGAGAAGAAAGTGATATCTCATCATAACCGGTATTCTTGCAAAGCCTGTAGCATTGTTCATCAATAACCCCGGGAGATTTTTCTCTGATGGGTCTGTAAAGGAAGCCTGCCTGACAGAAGCGGCAGCCGCGGATACACCCACGGAGAATTTCATGTATAACTCTGTCGTGAACAACCTCAACAAATGGCACTATAAACTTTTCAGGATAATGCACAGTATCAAGGTCGGAAATTATTCTTTTTGTAACCTTTTCGGGAACACAGTCTTCGTTAGGCGTTACAGACTTTATTGTACAGTCATCGTTATAGACAACATCATAAAGCGAAGGAACATATACGCCTTCAATCTGTGAAGCAAGCTTTAAAAGCTCTTTTTTTGAAACCCCTTTTTCCTTACAGCCAATGATAAGATCAAAAAGCTCATTGCTCATCTCTTCGCCTTCACCTAGCATAAACATATCAAAGAAGTCTGCCATAGGCTCAGGATTACAGGCACAAGGTCCTCCACCGACTACAAGAGGATATCGCTCGTCTCTGTCAGAACTTCTTACGGGCATACCGGCAAGGTCGAGAAGATTGAGCACATTTGTATAACAAAGCTCATACTGTAAGGTAAAGCCTATAAGGTCAAAATCTGTAAGAGGGTCGCCGCTTTCAAGAGCATAAAGCGGTATTTTCCTCTGTCTCATTTCCTTTTCCATATCGTGCCAAGGCGCAAAAACTCTTTCACACCAGACGTCATCTCTTTCATTTGCAGCTGAGTAGAGAATCTTTATGCCGAGATGAGACATACCTATTTCGTAGCTGTCAGGAAAGCAAAAAGCGTAACGCAGCTTTACCTTGCTTTTGTCCTTAACGACACTGTTCAGCTCACCGCCGGTGTAGCGTCCCGGCTTCTGCACAAGAGGAAGAATCTTTTGAACATCTTTACTTATCATTGTTTAACTCCTTAGATACTGTTATTGAAATAAGATAAACTGTCACCGCAATAAAACTGATATTAAAGCCGAGACAAGCATTATATATAATGCAGCATACCAAAATAAACACTACTGTAATAAGAGTAATGCACCGCATTATCCTTTCACTTTTTATAATATCGGCAGCATCCTGCAGGACACAGTTAACAAAACATCCCGCATCAAGCTGTCTTACGGGTAAAAGATTAAATACCGCAACAAATATATTGACCGCAAAAATTTTAAATGAAATACTGCTTTTATTTATAGAATAAAATATAAGCGACGAAAAAGCAAGAATAAAATTCCCCGCAATGCCGCCAAGAGCTATTACTGCCTCTTTTTTATAACTGATGCTGCCTGTGAAATTTCGCTCAATACGGATACCAAAGGCACCGAATGAAATTTTTTGCGGAACATCAGAAAATAAAAGAATAAAAAACAAATGCCCGGCTTCGTGAAAAAGTGATGAAAAAAGTGAAACAAGCACAATCTCTTCTTCGCACAAAAGCAGCATAAGTGTAATTACCGCCACAAAAGAAAAGCTGAGATTCACCCATACTCTTCCGAATTTAATCTGCATTTTCTAAAAACGGTAACGGATCTATGCTTTCACCGTTTGACCTTATCTCAAAATGAAGGTGCGGTCCCGTTGAATAACCCGTCGAACCGACAAGAGCAACCGTTTCGCCTTTTCTTACAATCGTTCCCTCATCAATAAGAATTTCACTGCAGTGGCAATAAAAAGTAGAATAGCCTTTACCGTGGGAAATGAACAGATATTTTCCCGAGCTGCTGTCCTCACCTACCGAAGTTACCTTGCCGTCATAAAAGGCGCGTATTTTATCGCCCTCGTCCGCTCCGATATCAACGCCTTTGTGAAAGTCATCACCTTCACTTATCGGATCGACTCTCTCCCCGAAGTATGAGGTATACCGTCCGTTTTCTACGGGAGCAACAAATTTAATTGAATCGCCGCGGATGAGTTCAACATTTTGCGCCTCTGCACTTTCGTCACGAACCGATATTTCCGATAAAACCGCCGGAGAAAAGACCTCCTTACTTTCATAAGAGGTTGTATCTTTCACGTCGGATTCAGAGGGCACAGTTGTGCTTACATAGGGTTCAACTACAGAGCCCGAAACAGCATAGCCCATATCCTTTTCGAAAAGGTATTCCCTAACATCAGCCATAACCGTATCAACCTCAGCGGAAAGAAAATCCTCAGACAAAAGTCGGCTATACTCTGTTTTAAGTTCCTGCCACTGACTGCTGCCCTTTACGGCGAAAAAAACAATAACAGCTACCGTGCAACAAAAAATCTGGCTGAGAAGTACACTGCTGTAATAATCCTTCCTGTTATCTGCTTGCTCTTTTTTTATTATCTCTTTCAAAATAATCACCCGATAAATATTATGAAAGAGAAAAAGTGAAAATTCACTTTTCAATAATTATAACCTTTTATGGCGATAAAGTCAAAGATTTTTTGATACTTTATTGTCTTATTTTGTTGACTATTTTCAAGTCAGATGCTATCATATTATAAATAGTTGTGTAAACAACATTAAATATTTAATGTGGAGGTTGAAAAATGTTTGACAAACTTTTTTCTGATTTCAAGTCAGACGGATTTATGTATCTGATAATTCTTGCAGTTATCATTTTCGTCTGTGCACAGGCCGCCTTCTTTATGAGAAAGGCGTGGGTAAGAGGTAAGGAGCTCGGCATAGGTACCGACAAGCTTAAAAACGCTGTCACATCAAGTGCAATGTTCTCCTTTGCTCCCGCAATCGGCATCGCAGTTACAGTCATTTCTCTTTCCGTTGCATTGGGCTACGTTCTCCCCTGGATAAGACTTACTGTTATCGGTGCTATTCAGTATGAGACCACAGCCGCAATCGCTGCACTTGAGGCAGCAGGTATGACCGGCGGCATTTCAGCACCCGTTACCGACCCGCAGATTTTCGCGGAAATTTCCATCGTTATGACAATAGGCAGCTGTCTTCCCCTCATTCTTATCCCCATCGTTCTCAAAAAGATTCAGAAGGGCGTTTCCGACGTTGCTTCAAAGAATTCCAAATGGATGGATGTTATGACAGCGGCTGCCTTCATCGGTCTTATCGCCGCATTCATCGGCAGAGGTCTTGCAGGTCTCGGTGCAAAGGATAAAGATATCATCGGTGACGGTGCAGGTGTCCTTTCACTCGTTGCTCTTGTTGCTTCAATAGGCTTTATGCTTATGTTCACTCTCATCAACAAAAAGCTCAAGAAAAATTGGATTGAGGCTCTTGCAATGCCCCTGAGTATGGTTCTTGCAATGGTTGTGGTTGTTCTTCTCAATCAGTTTGCACCCGAGCTTGCCGCCATTGAGTGGCGTTATTAATGAAAGGAGGAAACAGTTATGAAAACTTATATGGATAAAGTACATACCTGGGGTCGTATATGGATTATTGCGGCACTCGTTTTCTTCCTTTGCATTCCCGTTGCAATATGTCTTCATTTAGGTGTAACTCCGAGACCGGACGTTGTAGGTAAGGGGCTTGCATCAATCGCATTCTTCTTTGCAACCGGCATTATAGAGGTTATCGCCTACTCCCCTATGCTCGGTGCGGCAGGTACTTACCTTTCATTCGTTACCGGTAACATTATGAACCTCAAGATGCCCTGTGCTCTCAATGCGCTTGAAAACGCAAAGGTCAAGGCTAACACTGAGGAGGGCGAGGTTATCACAACAATCGCTATCTGCTCATCAATTATTGTGACAACACTCGTTATTGCAGTATTTGTTATCATTTTTGCATTCAATCCCAAGTTCTCCGAAACAATGGCAAGCCCTGCATTCGCTCCCGCATTCCAGCAGGTTACTTACACTATCTTCGGTTCACTTGCAGCAACCTATTTTGTAAAGCACTGGAAGATTTCCATCTTCCCCATCGCAGCTATTACACTTCTTCTTCTCTTTGTAGACCCCGGTATCGGTGTTCTTATTCCCGTTGGCGTTGTTCTTTCAATGCTCGGCGCACACGTTATGTATAAGATGAAGAAGGTTTAAGTGCTTCGCACAATGCAGAATGCAGAATGCTGAATGCAGAATTATTTAACATTAAAGCTCACGGATGATGTATCCGTGAGCTTTGTTGTTTTATAGGTATAAAATTGTTCCTTCTGCTTTGAGTTCTTGATCAGTATAAACTGCTCTGATACTTTTAAAAGAAACCTCAAATTCAAGGCCGCAGGATGTGAGAACAGAATGTGTGAGCGTTTCACCGCTTTCGGAAAACTCATCATAAGCCCATTCAAGCAGCTCTCCTATTTGCCTCGATTTACAAACTTTGTTGATATTATGAAATTTAAAATCTTTTACTCCGCTATAAGTAATTTTTACAAAAGCACCGTCACTATTTATAAGTTCAACTGCAAGCGTATCTATATCATTCACTACCATTTTGCATATTGCTTTATCGTGAAAGCCCTGCTCTGCAAAATAAATTTCAAGAAATTCCTCAGAAAGCGAAGGCTTAATCTTATCGAATAACTTTGAATATTCAATACCGTTCTTTTCCCATTCCGACTCTTTGTCCAATAAATCAAATTTAAAATATTTCATTTTTACCTTGCCTCGTCTTTTGAGTGAATTTTTCTGAGTGCGGTCATATTCGCCAGGAAAAGTCCGACGCAAAGAGCAAGCAGAACAAAGCCTGTAATCTTAAAGGTTGTCGCTGTTGCCGTAAAGCCGTAAATCAGCTGACTTGAAAAGCCGATAAAATAAGCTCCGCCCATATGGTATCCCGTGATATCAGCCGAATATTTGGCACCGAAGCGCTCGGGAACATTGTGAAGCACACTCGGGAAAACGGGACCGAATCCAAATCCCATCATAAGGAGACCGACAAGAGAAGCCTTGCCTATCGGCAAAAGAAGAACTGCGATACCAAGGAATGAAAAAGCAATTCCAAGCTTTATGAGCTTGTTGTCGCCCAGCTTTGTAGCAATAAAACCCGAAACGAGTCTGCCGAGCATTATACCGCCGTAGTAAAGTGAAACCCATTTTGCCGCCTGAGACGGTGCAAGGCCGAAAACATTAACGATATAAGATGCGCCCCACGTGCCGCAGATAAACTCCATACTGCAATAAAGGCCAAGGGAAAGTATGCTGAAAAGTACACCCTTCATTTTGAGAATAGCAACAATCCCCTTTTCTTCGCCTTTTTCTTCTTCTTCAGCAGAGGTCCCGTCAATACCGCTTTTTTCGATATTGAGCCACTTTCTCATAACGAAAATGACAGAAAGAGCAATAAGAACCTGCAAAAGTGCAACTATTCTGTAGCCGTTTCGCCAAGAGCCGTTTTCTCCGTCAAGGAAAAGAGACATTATCATCGGGCTTACGGTAACACCTACACCCCAGAAGCAATGAAGGAAATTCATATGTGAGGCGTTATAATGAAGTGAAACAAAGTTATTCACACCTGTGTCAATAGCTCCTGCACCGTAGCCTAAAATAATACTGAAAAGAATCATCACAGCTATATTTGGTGCAAAGCTGATTCCGACAAGCCCCAATGCAGTGATAAATATTGAAGCAAGCGTCACTCTTGCAGTACCGAATTTTCTGATAAGTATGCCTGAAACAAAGCTTACACCACCCGTACACACACCTACTATGATGCTGAAAACCGATGCAAAGCTTTCGGGAACATTAAGCTCCGTATGAAGCACGGGCCAGGCAACACCCAGAAGTGAATCGGGAAGCCCCAAGGATATGAAAACAACATAAATCACAATCAAAACTGTAATCATATTATCACCTCGAATATAAAATAGAAAACGCCAATTACAGAAGACAAGCAAGCTTCAGTAGTTGAGACTTCATATCATTCTGCGTTCTGCACTCTGCATTTTCATTAAAACAAAAAGGGCATAAAGCCCTTTTTATTTTAATATTCTGCTTCGCCTTCGTAGATAAGAACTGCGTTACCCGTAAGATAGATACCGTCATCGTTATAGGTTACGGCAAGGTCGCCGCCTTTAAGCTTAACGGTAATTTCCTCTCCCCTGTCACAGAAGCCGTTTTCAACAGCGGCAACAACAGCTGCAGCTGCGCCCGTACCGCAGGCAAAGGTCTCACCGTTACCTCTTTCGTAGGCACGCATCTTGATTGTGTGACGGTTTACAACTCTTACAAATTCGGTGTTGATTCTCTCCGGGAAAATATCGGCATATTCAAAGCCGGGGCCGATTTTGTTAAGGTCGAGTGAATCAATATCCTTCTTGAATACTACACAGTGGGGGTTGCCTACGCTGAGGCAAGTGATGTTGTAGCTGCCTGCACCGATAGTAATGGGATAGTCAATTATCTCTTCTTCCTCAAGGGTGCAGGGAAGACTTGCAGCCCTGAAGTCGGGCTTACCCATATATACCTCAACGGCAGTTACTCGCTTATTTGAGACGTAAACCTTCACAGACTTAATGCCTGCACCGGTTTCAATGGTCATTTCCTCTTTTGCAACGATGCCCTTATCGTAAAGGAACTTTGCAACACAACGGATTGCGTTACCTGCCATTTTACCTTCGCTGCCGTCACGGTTGAAGATTCTCATTTTAGCATCGGCAACATCGGAATTCTCAATAAGTACAATGCCGTAACCGCCGATTCCGTAATGTCTCTCGCAGAAATTGATACAAAGTGATTCGGGGCAGGAAATCTCGCCGTTTCTGTTATCAATGAAGATATAGTCATTACCTGTACCGTGCATCTTTGAGAACTTGAATACATTCTTTGTTGAACGCATATTGTTGATGTCAATAAGCTCAGTATTCTGCTGAGTGTAATTACTTGCCATAATGTCGAGCATTGCATTTGCAGTATCAAGAGATGTGAAGCAGGCAATGCCGAGCTGAAGTGCCTTTCTGTGAAGGGCGATGTAGTTATCCATCGTATCATCAAAAAGCGCACCTGTATAAACAATGAAATTGATCTTTCCGCTTTCAAGAAGCTTGAAGCAGTAATCGTTCTTTCTGATACCCTTTACATAAGTAACATTGATACCGAGATTTACGATAGCTCTTGCAGTTTCCTTTGTTGCGTAAATATTTACGCCGAGATCCTGAAGCTTCTTTGCAAGTGAGACGATTTCGTCAAGATCGTGCTCATCGACACTGAGAAGTACGCCTAATTCTCCGTTTTCATTGCCGGGCTCAATCTTTATACCGGAAGCGGTAAGAGCCTTGAAGAGTGACTCGTTGAGAGTCTTACCGATACCGAGAACCTCACCTGTGGACTTCATTTCCGGTCCGAGATAGCTGTTTACATCGTTGAGCTTTTCAAATGAGAACACGGGAGCCTTAGCGGCAAAGTAAGGAGGTGCCTCGTAAAGGCCGGTGCCGTAGCCCAAATCTCTGAGCGGTGTACCCGTCATAACCTTTGTTGCAAGGTCAACCATAGGCACGTTTGTAACCTTACTGATATAAGGAATCGTTCTTGATGCTCTGGGATTAACCTCAATGATGTAAAGCTGATTTTCGTAAATAAGATACTGAATGTTAACAAGACCCTTTGTACCGAGAGCAAGTGCAAGCTTCTCCGAGCAGTCTACTACTGTTTCCGTCATCTTATCTGTAAGAGAATAGGGAGGATAAACTGCTATGGAGTCACCTGAGTGAACACCTGCACGCTCGATATGCTGCATAATACCGGGGATAAGAACATCCTTACCATCAGAGATTACGTCAACCTCTATCTCAGTACCGCTCATATACTTATCAACAAGCACGGGATTTTCGATACCGGTTGAAAGGATCTTTTTCATATATCTCTCTACTTCAACATCGTTATGGACAATCTGCATATTCTGACCGCCGATAACATATGAAGGACGAAGAAGCACGGGATAAGTGAGTCTGTTTGCAGCCTCAAGAGCCTCATCGAGAGTCATTACACCGCATCCCTTGGGACGAAGGAAGCCGAACTTTTCAAGAAGTGCATCGAACTTCTCTCTGTCTTCTGCAGTGTCGATACCCTGCTGAGAGGTGCCGAGAATCTGAATGCCGTTATCGTCAAGGAATTTTGTGAGCTTGATAGCTGTCTGACCGCCGAAGGCAACAACTACACCTACGGGCTTTTCAACCTTGATGATATTCATTACATCTTCATCGCAAAGAGGCTCAAAATAGAGTCTGTCTGCAGTGTCGTAGTCGGTGGAAACGGTTTCGGGATTGTTGTTTACGATGACAACATCGTAGCCGAGCTCCTTGAGAGTCCATACGCAATGAACCGAGGAGTAGTCAAATTCGATACCCTGACCGATTCTGATAGGACCTGAGCCGAGAACCATTACAACATCCTTGCCAGAACGCTCGTAGCGTCTTGACTCACAAGCCTCATCATAGGATGAATAGAAGTAAGGTGTAGTAGCTGAGAACTCTGCGGCGCAGGTGTCAACCATCTTATATGATGCTTCCTTATGGAATTCTTCCGGGAATGAGCAGAACTTACGCAAGGTCTTATCAGTGTAGCCGAGCTTCTTTGCCCTGAGATACTGCTCCTCGGTGATTTCCTTACCGCTGATTTCGTTTTCAAAATCGGCAAGATTGCGAAGCTTTTCGATAAACCACTCGTCAATAGCTGTGATTTCGTGGATCTTTTCTGTTGAAATGCCTTTCTTGATTGCTTCGAAAATGGTGAAGATTCTTCTGTCGTCACAGTCATCAAGTCTTTCAAGGATATCCTTATCGTTGACGGGGTCTGCGTTGAGAGAATCGAGACTGATTTCAGCACCTCTTACCGCCTTCATAATTGCTTCCTCAAAGCTCTGACCGATGGACATAACCTCACCGGTAGCCTTCATCTGGGTGCCGAGCTTTCTTGATGAACCGACGAACTTGTCAAAGGGCCACTTGGGGAATTTGACAACAACATAGTCAAGTGCAGGCTCGAAGCAAGCACAGGTCTTACCCGTAATATCATTCTTTATTTCGTCGAGAGTATAACCGAGAGCAAGCTTTGTTGTCATCTTTGCAATAGGATAACCTGATGCCTTACTTGCAAGAGCCGATGAACGGGATACTCGGGGATTAACCTCGATAACAGCGTACTCGAAGCTTTCGGGATTGAGAGCGAACTGACAGTTACAGCCACCGACAATCTTTAATGCGGAAACAATATCAAGTGCTGCCTGACGAAGCATGGAATATTCCTTTGTGGAGAGAGTAAGTGCGGGAGCCACAACAATGCTGTCACCGGTATGAACGCCAACAGGGTCAAAGTTTTCCATTGAGCAGATAGCAATTGCATTGCCTGCGCTGTCACGCATCGTTTCAAACTCAATTTCCTTCCAGCCCTTGATATAACGTTCAACAAGGATCTGAGTAATGGGAGAAGCATCAAGACCCGTCTTTGCAAAAAGTCTGAGCTCTTCCTCGTTATATGCAACACCGCCGCCTGCACCGCCGAGAGTGAAAGCGGGACGGATAATTACGGGATAACCGATTCTGTTTGCAATCTCAACAGAATATTCGATGTCGTTTGCAATATCGGAAGGAATGCAGGGCTGACCGATTGATTCCATTGTGTCACGGAAGAGCTGTCTGTCCTCTGCCTTGTCGATAGCTTCAACATCTGTACCGATAAGCTTTACGCCCTGCTCCTTGAGAAATCCGTCCTTTTCAAGCTGCATTGCAAGGGTAAGACCTACCTGTCCGCCTAAGCCCGCAAGAAGTGAATCGGGCTTTTCAAGCTTAATAATTCTTTTAACTGTTTCTGCAGTAAGAGGCTCAAGGTAAATTTCATCAGCAAGAGCCTTATCTGTCATAATTGTTGCAGGGTTGGAGTTGACAAGAACGACGTTGACGCCTGCCTGCTTGAGCACACGGCAAGCCTGAGCGCCTGCATAGTCGAATTCAGCCGCCTGACCGATAACGATGGGACCTGAACCGATAACGAGAACCTTTTTGATATCCTTATTTAACGGCATTTGCGAACTCCTCCATTTCTTTTACAAATTTTTCTGTAATTACATCGTCGGAAGGCTCAAACTGAAGCGAGAAGGCATATTCCTTTTCATAAGCAAGACCTTCAATTGTACCGTCGTTCATATTTATGTGAGTTACAACGGCATCCTTTACCGTATCCGCAACCACAACATAGTTGTGATTCTGATTTGTGATAAGTGTTCTTGCTGAGCCGACAATCTTCGAGGGCTGATTTGCGCCGTGATGACCGTAAGTAAGTTTTTCGATCTTACCGCCCTTGGCGAGAGCCATAATCTGATGACCGAGTCCGAGTCCGAGCATCGGAATCTTACCGAAGAGCACCGCAACAGTCGCAATAACACTTTCATTCTCTCTCGGGTCGCCAGCACCCTCTGTAAGCACAAGGCCATCAGCTCCGAGTGAAAGAATTTCATCAGCTGAAGCGGTATGCGGAAGAAGTGTAACCTTATAGCCCTTTTCAAGAAGGCTCTGCTCAAGGTACTTGCTTGAGCCAAGATCAAGAATTGCGATATGCTTCCTTGCTTCTCCCTCGGGAATATACTCACTCTTTTCCTTTGCGCAGGTGTTTTTAAGAGCATCAACTATTCTGAAAGAAACAACATCCTCAAGAGAGGCGGGAATTTCGTCACAGATTATTGCATTCATAATTCCCTTGTCTCTGATAATGTTTGTTACCTCACGGGTGTCGATTCCGTAAAGGCCGGGAATTCCGTTATTCTTAAGGAAGGTATCAAGGTCGTATTCACATCGGAAGTTTGAAGGAGCCTTACAATACTCTCTTACAACATAGCCCTTAAGATGAGGCTCGCCGACAAAATCTGATTCAATAATGCCGTAGTTGCCTACCATAGGGAATGTCTGCATAACAATCTGTCCGTAATAGCAGGGATCGGTAAGTGTTTCGATGTAACCGACCATACCTGTTGTAAAAATCAGCTCACCGATGCTTTCCTTATCAGCACCGAAGGCATAACCTTCGAAAACAGTGCCGTCCTGCAGAACCAAATAACGCTTTTTCATTTAGTTCACCTTGTTCACGGTAAAACCGTGAAGCTTCCTTTCCTTTGTATTATAAATGGGATTTTTAACATAAATATCTGCTTCTCTTATTCAGTGAAGCACTTTACAAGAACTGCCTTCTGAGCGTGAAGTCTGTTTTCAGCCTCGTCGAAGATCTGATTTGCATGAGCTTCAAGAACTTCCTCGGTAATCTCCTCACCTCTGTGAGCAGGTAAGCAGTGGAGCACCATTACGTCCTCGTTTGATGCATCAACTGCAGCCTGATTAATCTGATAATCCTTGAAGATTCTCTGTCTCTTCTTGGCTTCACTTTCCTGACCCATTGATGCCCATACGTCAGTATAAAGAACATCGGCACCCTTGCAGGCTTCCATAATATCCTCGGTGATAAGAAGATCGCCGTTTTCCTTTGCCCATTCCACTACACCTTCGTCGGGCTCGTAACCCTTGGGGCAGGCAATAGCAACCTTCATACCCATCTTTACGCAGCCAACAATAAGGCTGTTTGCCATATTGTTGCCGTCGCCTATGTAGCAGAGCTTGAGGCCTTCGAGCTCGCCCTTATATTCACGGATAGTCTGAAGGTCGGCAAGAACCTGACAGGGATGGCAGAAGTCTGTAAGACCGTTGATGATGGGGATTGACCCGTACTTTGCAAGATCCTCAACCTCCTGCTGATCAAAGGTTCTGATCATAATACCGTCGATAAAGCGTGAAAGAACTCTTGCGGTATCCTGAACGGGCTCGCCTCTGCCTATCTGAAGATCCTTTGATGAAAGGAAAAGAGGTGTACCGCCAAGGTCATACATACCTACCTCGAAAGAAACGCGTGTTCTTGTTGAAGATTTAAGGAAAATCATACCGAGGGTTTTACCTTCAAGAATGCGGTGCGGAATGCCCGCCTTTTTCTCCGCCTTGAGCTTATCGGCAAGGTCAAGTGTATCTTTAATCTCTTCCGCTGACCAGTCGAGAAGTTTAAGTAAGTGTTTCATTGTTTGATCCTTCTTTCCGTCCGTTAAGGACATATTTTTCATCCTATTATTATACACTTTTGTCTACAGATTGTAAAGATTTTTTGTATAAATATTCAGGATAAAATGCAAAAAAATAACGGGCAACAAAAGCGTTACCCGTAAAAATAAAAATCTGAAAGGTCACAAAAGCAAAAGCAAGAAGGAGAAGAAACTTTTTCGCTCTTAAAAACTGAAATGCACATTTTCCTTTACCTTCCTTTGCTGTTTTTATCTGCGATAGTATAACACAAGGATGTGGTGTTGTCAAGGCATTTTTATGAGAAAATAGCTTACTTTTATTTGTTGTTTTTATTTATTTTCCTTGACAAGATAAACGATATATTATATAATTTTCAAAGCAGATGTGCCGGTGTGTTGGAATTGGCAGACGAGGCGGACTCAAAATCCGTTGGTAGCGATACCGTGCGGGTTCGACCCCCGCCACCGGCACCAAGAAAAAGTCACTTTTATCTACGGATAAAGGTGGCTTTTTTTCAGTGATACTTACATCCGTTACTGAAAAATCACAGCCGTCGGATAAACCGACGGCTGTTACTGTTATTTAAAACATAATCTGTGATCTGATAAAGAGAATACTTACTGCAAGAAGAATCTGTGCAATGAAATATGTAACGATATTGAAAATTCGCATTCCCCTCTTCGTTTCATCACCCATAAGGATGAGTCCGAGTGATCCGTCAGAAAGAAGGAAGAAAAGTGCACCGAGACCCGAGGTAATGATTGCAGGGTACATATAATCATTGATACCGTACATCCATTCAGTGCCGCAGTAAACCATTGCCTTAACGAACATTGTTACAAGGAAGACACCGTATGCAAGAAGTGCAAAAACAAGCGGTCCTTTTTTCTGATAGTACTTTTTGAATATACCGAAAATGACAACTGCTGTGATTATGACAACTACACTTACGATTTCATACCAAGCAAAAAGTGATGCCTCCGGATTGAGCGTTTTGATTGCATGATGGAAAGCAGCAATAAAGAAGATGTGACCCACAAGGAAAGAAACAACTCCCAGTGCAAAATGTAACATCTTGTCTTTGAGACTGTGAAGCAGTAAATCACCGAACCAGCCGAACACGAAGCCGATCAACATAAGAGATGCATAGGTTGTGTTATTGACGGCAACCTTCATGGCACTGTAACCACAAATAACAAATAAGGTTGCAGAAATCATCTTGAAAAGTAGCGACTGCTTACACTTTTTCGGCCAATAATACTTAAGGAAAACCGGAACTGTAAAAAATTCCGCAAAAATTGAAAGTCCAAACAGGATTTTAAAAAACATAAACATTACCCTCCGATGTAGTAATTACAATCAATCCTTGATCTTACCACGCTGAACTGCATCAATAAGAGGCACAAGCTTAGGAAGCGCTTTTGTAACTGCAGTCTGAACCAGAGGCTGCTTGATAACACTCTTGACGGTCTCTTTAAGTGTTTCTGCCATAACACCGACAGGCGGATTTGATGAGGGTCTCATTACAACGTTGTCGCCGTTGAATTTGAAGGTAAGAATTCTCTCTGCAACAACCTCTATGCAACGGATGTGAACTTCGAATTCACTGTCTGTGTTCCAGCATCCGACAGAGCAGGTGTGATAGGGAATCTTACCAATCACAATATCATCCCAACGGTACTCACCGTCAAGTCCGATTTCAACACTGTTGATTTCGTCGCCCTCTGTCCAGGTCATAACACAATGCTTGTCATAGAATCTGAAGCTGAGGTCACTGATGTTACCTGCCTTATCGCTCTCCATAAAGAGTGCGGGAAGAGGAACAACACTTGTAGGATAACCTGCAATATTAACTGCAATAGGCTTAGAAAGCTTCATACTCTTACCGTCGAGCCTCTGCTCAAGAGCCGAGCGACTCTTTTCGGGCAAACCTTCATAGGAAGGGATGCTGATTTCAACTGTTTCACCTGTGTTTTCTTCAAGGAACGCCTTGGGGAAATGCTCCCAGATAACATCACGCATGCCCTGTTCATTAATCTCACCGCCTGTAGAAATAAAGCAAGCGTCAAGATCCTCAAATACAATACCGAACTGAGAGAACATTCCGTCTGCACGGTAACTGTTTTCGTATCCGGCGTTTCTCCAGAAGCAATATCCGTAACCGACCTTACAGTCAGAGTCATTGTTGTTGACTGTGGTGTCTGCGTGGAAACGCACCGATTCCTTTACCCAGTCTTCAGGGATAACCTGTTTACCGCCGAATTTACCGCCCTGCTGATAGCAATATATATACTTAGCGAGATCTTCTGTCTTTATCATAAGACCCCAACCACCGGTTTCAATACCCTTGGGGCAGGTTTCCCAGAAGGGATTCTCAATTCCGAGAGGCTCAAAGAGACGGGGCTTGAGATACTCCATAACGCTCATTCCGCAAAGCTTATGAATGATTGCACAAAGAACATACATATTTTCGCTTATGTAAAGGAATTCTGTGCCGGGCTCATAAATCCAGCGTGAGTTCATAATGTCCTCAAGCCAGGTATCCTTTGTTCTGTCAAGGAAAACACTTACTTCCTTGCCGCCGCGCATTGTAAGAAGATCTTCAACTGTTAATTCCTCAAGATATTCGTCAGGCTTATTCTCCTTGCGAAGCTCAGGAAAAATATCAACAACTCTTGTATCAACGGTGAAGTATCCTTCATTCACTGCAAAGCCGATTGCAGTAGATGTAAAGGACTTACTTACCGAATACATCATATGCTTGTGCTCAGGGCCTAAAGGAGCCTTATATGCCTCACAGGCTATTTTACCGTGACGGATAATAATGAACGAATGAAGCTCTTTGCCAAGCTCCGTACAATGGTCAACAAATGCTTTTACTTCTTTTGAGGAAACGCCTACCTCTTCGGGTGTTTTTGCTCTTTCAAGCCATGCTGTTTTTTCATGTGTTTTCATAAGTATAATCTCCTTTATTTATTTTTAATGCGTTACTTATTCTCCTTTTTACTCCTTCGCATTTTATATACATATATCTGTCCTGCAAGAAGCGCAGCACCGACAAGCACCGCAGCTATAACCTTACCTGCGGTTATGTTGAGAGCGCCTCTTGTGTCAACCTCACCTGTGGATATTTTCATTTCCTTAAGTGCAAAATCAAGCTTAGAATAAGCCTTCTGAAGCTCGGCCAATGAAACAACATCATCAGAAATAACCTCTTCACACAGAGCAGTTGCCTTATCTAAGTTGGTAAGACTAACCTGAGAGTATCTGTCTCTCTCCATCAGAGAAGCGCCATCGTAAAGCTCACGTAAATCATCACTGAGTCTTTCCGTTTCGTTTCTGTACGAAATAAAAGAATCAATATTATTCGTTTCAATAACAGAATAATTTTTATTTATAAGCTCATTCCATCCGTCAGCATTGTCCTCTCTCTGTCCACAAAGGTCCGGAGAATAGGTTGCTGCAATTGCACGTACATTTTCGCTCTTGAGGTATCTCTTTGTAAAAAACTCACCGAAAGAAACATTGAAATAATTCTTGCTTTCAAACTGTACGGCAGGCATTTTGGCTGAAGTCAACGCATTGATATACGAAACAGTGCTGAAAATAATGTTGCCTGTGTATTTACCGATAACATAAACCTTTTCAGGCTTACTTTCCGCCCATTCAGTAAGCTTTGAGCCGCTTTCAACCACTCTGAGGATAATACGGTCAAGAGATTTGTTTTCTTTGAGAATCCCGTAAACCGCATCCTTGTCGGCTGTTTTTACATCGAGAATTATACCGTCCTCGCTGTCAGTGCGGTCAAGCAGGCTTTCAAGTGAAACCAATTTATATTTCGTTTCTTTACCGAAAATATCAAAAAGACGGTATTTGTCAACCTCGTCGGAATTCATCTGCGAAAGGCTGTCATAAGGGGCGTTGCATATGTTTCCGAGAGATTCATCCTCACACAGATAAAAAACGCCGTCAGCAGTTTTTTCAATATTAACAGAAACAAAATCAGCACCCTTTTTCAATGCGGATTTAATTCCCTCGAGAGAATTTTCAGGATATAAAGCGGTGTCTCCTCTGTGCGAAATGCAAAGAAGCTTCGTTTCGTAGCTGTAAAATTTTTCGGTCGCATTCTCTTTGTCAAATAATGCACCGACATTAAAGCTTATAAAAGAAACAATCAAAATTAAACTTAAAGTAAAAGATATGATTTTTTTAATTGGATTCATTATATAAACCTTTCGGATATCTGATTTTAAATATATTATATAATATCATAAAATTCACCGTTTGGCAACAATTTTTATTACAAATTAACAATCAACAGCAAAAAAATCCGATCATACTCAAAGTATGACCGGAACACTGTCTTTTATTATCATTTCAGTTTCGCTTACAAAGCAGTCATATGCAAAAATATGCACGCCTGATTCCTGTGCTCTTTTCAAAGCTTCGGCAAAATCAGGGTCAGTAATACTGTTAGGAGAAAAATGAGACACTCCTTTCATCTGTACGACAAAAAGCACATATGCCTCATAACCTTTTTTCACACAGTCAGAAAGCTCATTAAGATGCTTCGTTCCCCTTTCTGTAGGGGCATCGGGAAATGAAACAACACCGTCATTCTCAAGGGTTACACCCTTCACCTCAAGAAAAGCTTCTTTACCATTATGCTCAAAGTAAAAATCGAATCTTGATTTGCCGAAGGTTTTTTCTGCCTTCAGATTATAAAGTTCCATACCGATTCCGCCGCCTGAAAGAAACTCAGCTGCCGCCTTATTGGGTGCTTGGGAATCTATATTTATCAGTCTTTCACCTTTACGCACAACAACAAGCGAATATGTATATTTTCTGTTTGGATTGTCTGATTTTTCAAGGTAGCACTCTGCATCGGGAACAAGTATCTCACCGCATCTTCCCGTATTTTTTACGTGGCAGTAAACCTCTTCACCCTCAATCTCACAAAGAGCTACAAAACGGTTCAGTCGCTTGATGAATCGTCCTTTTATTATGTTGTTATATTTCATCTTTTCCCTTTCAAAAAGGCTCACGGTCAGATAACCGTAAGCCTTTTTATATTACATTACATCGTTTACACCTTTATTGAGGCACTTGAAGAGCTTGGTAATCAGAGCTTCAAAACTACCCGGCTCGTCACTTTCCTTTACACTTGCCGAAACAAGAGCATTATCAAGTGCAAGCTCTGCATTTTTCCACTCAGCCGAATCAATAACGGTTTCCTTCTTAAGCTCATTCATATATGCGAATGCGCCTTCAATTTCCGCAATCTGTTCTTCAGTATAAAGGGACTTATCAGCAGCCTTCCAGGTAGCAAGATTATTATTGAGAGCTCTCATGCTTCTTGCTCCGTTGAACTGCGGATATGCTACGGGATTGCTGTAAACATCAATCATATTTTCATCTGTCATAAGCTCTGTTGCAAGATTAAGAACAACATCATTATGTGCAAGACCTTCGTGAGACTGTCCCTTGAAGTACCATGTTGTACAGGGGAGAAGTCCTGTTGTCGGGTCTACCATACCGTCAGGTGAAAGATGGTTATGGGCAGGATTGCTGCAATATGTACCGGCGGCAGTATAGCCTTCGCCAAATGTTGTGCCGAGGTCTGCAAAGGTTGCACCCATTGAGGTTGATTCCGACTGGATGATTCCATCAGAGTTTGTCGCTCTGTAATCAGCTGAAAGTGGGAAAAGCTCAAGATCATAGCAGACGATATCGTAGATTTTTCCGCCCTTTTCAATGATGGAGTTTGTATTCTCCTCAAGATCAGCTCTGGCCTGCATGAAAGCATCTACCTTTTCTCTTATAACTGTATGCTCATCATCTGAAAGCCATTTTGCTCTTGCCTGCTCGTAATACTTTGTCGGACAAAGAGCCCAGAGCTGAGTAGTGTTGCGTATAGCAGCCTCAACTGCTCCCTCGCAAAGTCCCTGAAGTGCCTGCTGAAGCACATCGGTAGGAAGTATACGAAGAACAATATTAAGCATATAGGTTGTGAATGTATCACCCATGAGTGTTACAAGAAGATTTTCATAAAGAGTTTCTTCATCGTAAATGCTGAGATTGCCGGTGAGCACATCGCCTACGATATCAGAACCGTCAACTGCAGGCACAACGTAAACAATCTTTTTGATAAGGCTGTGATCCTCAGGATACTTATCGATATAATTCACTGCAACCGTACCGCCGAGGCTTATTGGACAGATGTTTACTTTTTCTGCGCCGGTCTGAGGAAGAACAACCTCTGTGATGTACTTATGCAGTCTGTCTGTTGTTGCCTGGATATCACCGAGTGAATCATAGCCGAAATAATAAAGGTTATTTTCACCGATGATTTCACCGCATCTGCGAAGAGGAATCATATCATAGATTCTGTCACTGACTTCCTCAGGCATATCCGACATAGGACACTCATAGCAGGGAACCTCTACATCGTTCAAATAATTACCCTCGTTATCCTTGTGAATTGCATAAAGAAAGTCATAAGCGCCGTCCTTCATTGCATCACTGAGGCCGTTATCTCTACGGGTAAGAATCGAGAAAAACAGGTTCGGAAGCACGTTTGCGATAAGTCCGCCCACATTGATTTCAAGAGGCCAACCGGTAACATAGCCGCCTTCACTGTCAAGCATTCTGTTGCCGTCCTCGTCAAGAATATAGGTATCATTCTGACCGATACCGTGAAGAACAACAACAGGAGTTTCTGTGTCGTAGTCGGGCTGATAGCTGTTCTCCTCAGCGGCGGCTAAAATGCCAAAGCAGGAAAACGCCATAACAAATGCGAGAATAAGGCTTACTGTTTTCTTCATATAAAATTTCTCCCTTCATATAAGAAGCAACGGAAAAATCCGTTTCCGGATAAATTCTACATCAAAAAATCCCAATAATCAAGATAAATGTTAAAATTATAATAAAATTATATTAATTAATGTGTGTCGAACCAGGTTTTTCCCGAGTTAACATCAGCAGTAAGAGGCGCAAGAAGTGTACAGGCACCCTCCATTTCCTCTTTGAGAATTTTTTCTGCCTTGTCCTTTTCTTCTTCGGGGCACTCGATAATAAGCTCGTCGTGAACCTGCATAATCAGTCTGCCCTTGCAGTTTTCCTTGCGGAGACGTTCGTCAACCCTGACCATTGCAATTTTAATTATGTCTGCCGCAGAGCCCTGAACGGGAGCATTTTTAGCAACTCTTTCTCCGAAAGCCTGAAGCATTTTATTGCTTGCGGTAAGCTCGGGAAGATAACGCCTGCGTCTGAACATTGTTTCAACATAACCACACTCTCTTGCATCGGAAATAACCTTATCAAGATAGCGGCGGATACCTTCATAATGATGGAGATACCCCTTGATATAACTGTCTGCCTCCTTACGGCTTACGCCGATATCCTTTGCAAGTGAAAAGGCACCGATACCGTATACAATACCGAAATTTACTGCCTTTGCACGGCTTCGCATAAGAGGTGTAACCATACTCATCGGCATATTGAAAACCTGGGATGCTGTTATGCGATGTATGTCTTCACCGCCGATAAACCCGTCAATCATTGTCCTGTCGCCTGAAAGATGAGCAAGAACACGAAGCTCAATCTGTGAATAGTCGGCGTCAACAAGAACATTTCCCTCACCGGCAACAAAGAATTTTCTCATTCTGCTGCCGAGCTCACTTCTGACCGGAATATTCTGCAGATTAGGCTCAGTTGAGGATATTCTGCCCGTTCTGGTTTCTGTCTGATTAAGGGTTGAACGGATACGTCCGTCCTTGCCGATAACCTTCAGAAGTCCCTCACAATAGGTTGATTTAAGCTTTGCCAGTGTGCGGTATTCAAGAACAAGAGCAACTACAGGATAATCGTTTGCAAGCTCCTCGAGCACGTCTGCATTGGTACTGTATCCGCTTTTTGTCTTTTTCTTGCAGGGAAGACCGAGAGTTTCAAAAAGCACGGCGCCCAGCTGCTTCGGAGAGTTGATATTGAATTCACAGCCGGCCAGCTCGTAAATCTCTTTGGTAAGGGCTTCAATTCTGCCACTCATTTCTTCGCCGAAAACTTCAATACCCTCTTTATCAACAAGGAAGCCTTCGTTTTCCATACCTGCAAGCACAAAGGCAAGAGGAATTTCAATTTCATCAAGCAGAGCATCCTGTCCGTTGGCACTTATTTCCTTACGGAAAAGGTCACAAAGACTTTCAATGCAGGTGCATTCTTTCGCTTTTTCAAGGTCAGCGGTTTCCTCTCCCTCATATTCAAGTGTTCCGACGGAAACGCCGTATTCAGCCGCAAGTCTCGAAATATCATACGAATTTGCGGCGGGGTTAAGAATATAACCCGCAAGAGCGAGGTCCATTTTAATATTTTTCACGCTATATCCGTGAGTGAGAGCATATTTATGCAGGAGCTTTGTATCTGTCGTATACTTATCCCAATCTCCGGCAAGAAAAGTCGAAATAAAGTCATAGAAATCAAGGCAGTTGTTTTCAACACAAAGCACTTCATCTTCCACAAGAAACCAAAGCTTTGTAAGGTCGCCTTCTGCAAACTCACTTATGAAATATGCCTTGTTGTCATTTCTGAATTTTCCGAGAAGACCCATAAGGTCGCGCTCATAACGGAAAACAAGCTTTTTATCCTCGGCAATGCTTTCACTTTCAGAAAGGGTGACTTTTTCTGCAGAAAGACCGAGCTTTTCAATAACTCCGAACATTTCAAGCTGAGAAAGAAGTCTGATTGCCTTACCCGGATTTCCGTCGGTAATTCTGTAATCATCCATATCAAGAGATACAGGTGCTTCAAGATTAATAGTACCGAGTGTGCGGCTCAGGTATGCGTTTTCCTTATCGGCAACAAGCTTGTCGTGAACACCCTTTTTTATATCTATTTCATCAATATGTTCATAGATGTAATCAATTGAGCCGAAACGTGAAATAAGATCACCTGCTGTTTTTTGTCCTATACCCGCAACACCGGGAATATTGTCGGAGGTGTCGCCCATAAGAGCCTTTATTTCAATCATACCCTTCGGCTCAACGCCGTATTCCTCTTTGATTTTTTCCTTATCATAAACAACAGTTACTGCTTTGCCCATTTTGGTTGCGGCAAGAAGCACCGATGTATTATCACTTACAAGCTGAAGAGAGTCTCTGTCGCCTGTAGCAACAAAACACTTATCCTCACCTTTGCACTGTGCAGAAAGTGTACCGAGGATATCGTCAGCCTCGTAGCCTTCCTTTTCAACGATTGTATATCCTAAAAGTGTCAGCAGTTCCTTTAAAATAGGCATCTGACTGCGAAGCTCATCAGGCATACCCTTTCTGCCCGCCTTGTAAGCATCATACATATTATGGCGGAAGGTCGGAGCATGGACATCGAAGGCAACGGCAACTCTGTCGGGGTCACATTCCTGCCTTAATTTGATAAGTATATTCATAAAACCGTAAATACCGTTTGTAAACTGTCCGTCCTTTGTGGTAAGAAGCTTTATTCCGTAAAAAGCTCTGTTTACAATACTGTTTCCGTCAATTACAAGAAGTCGCATTATTTCACCTCAAATGCAAGGCGAGGTAGCCGGACCATAGAGGTCAGACTACCGCCACCGTAAATTTTATCTGAGTTTTTCAATCATTCTGTCAGGAAAATTGCCGATAAGAGCATCAACACCCATAGCTGAAAGGCGCTCTATATCCTCATATTCGTTGACAGTCCATGTGTTGATTTCACAGCCTGCACCGTGCATTTCGTCAACAACCTCTTTTGAAAGATTGCGGAAAATTGGATGGCAGCACTGAACGTTCTGCGCAGCGGTATACTTACCGTAATCAATAAGCCAGCTTTCGCTCAAAAAGCCTCTTTTGATTTCGGGAGCAAGCTCCTCACAGCGTTTAACCGTGAAGTGGTTGAAGGATGAAAGAATAATCTTATCCTGCAAACCGTATTCGTATATCATATCAATAACTCTTTTTTCAATTGTAGGATATTCGAAAATACCCGTTTTAAGCTCGATATTTGTGATAATTTCTGTATCCTTTACAAGCTCAAAATATTCCCTCAAGGTAGGAATCGGATTAATTCCGTAAACTCCCGTATATGTTGCTGAAGCATCAAACTTCTTAAGTTCTTCAAGAGTCATATCCTTTACAAGACCTTCACCGTTACAAGTACGTCTTATATCCTCATCGTGGATTATAACAAGCTCGTTATCCTTTGTAAGATGAACGTCCATTTCAATGCCGTCAACTCCGATTTCAACTGCCTTTTCAAAGGCGAGCATTGTATTTTCGGGGTATTTACCGCTGAAGCCTCTGTGTGCAAATATCTTTGACATAATTAACACTCCTTAACCTAAAGCTGCAAGGCTTTCGTCAATCATCTTGATTTTTTCTGTAAGCTTTTCTGCATCTGCCTTCTGTCCGTCGATAACATTCTGCGGTGCCTTGGCAAGGAAGCCGGGATTGTTAAGCTTACCGTTAATCTGTGCAAGCTTCTTTTCAGCTGCTTCTCTGTCCTTGAGAAGTCTCTTTCTTTCAGCCTCGAAGTCAACAAGATCGCCCATAGGAATATAAATCTTTGCCTCTGCGGTAACGATGCTCACGCTGCCCTCGATGTTGAAGGAATCACCTACGGTTACATCCGATGCAGATGCGAGCTTCTGCATAAACACTACCGCCTTTTCGAAGATATCCTTCTTTTCCGTAGCGACATAAACGTGTGCCTTCTTTGAAGGAGGTACATTCATTTCGGCTCTTCTGTTACGGATTGCTCTGATTGCATCCATAATCATATTCATCTGCTCAACTTCCTTTGAGAAGGAAAGTGCATCGCTGAATACAGGCCAGGGAGCCTTCATGATTGTTTCGCCGTCGTGAGGAAGAGTCTGCCAGATTTCTTCTGTAATGAAAGGCATAAAGGGATGAAGAAGCTTAAGGGTTTCACTCATTACATAAACGAGTACTGCTCTTGCAGTTGAGGCTTCCTCACCGCCCTTCTGGAGTCTTATCTTAGCAAGTTCAATGAACCAGTCACAGAAAATATCCCAGATAAAGTCATAAAGCTTCTGTACAGCGATACCAAGCTCAAATTTATCAAGGTTTTCGGTGACCTCCTTAACAAGGTTGTTGAAGAGCGAAAGCACCCACTTGTCCTCAAGTGCAAGGTTTTCAGGAATATGGGGAGCCGCTTCGTTTTCGTCAAGGTTCATAAGGATGAAACGTGCGGCATTCCATATCTTGTTAGCGAAGTTTCTTGAGGCTTCAACCTTCTTGTCGGAATATCTCATATCGTTTCCGGGGCTGTTACCCGTTGCAAGGGTGAATCTGAGAGCATCAGCGCCGTACTTGTCGATAACAAGAAGAGGATCAATACCGTTGCCGAGGGACTTGCTCATCTTTCTGCCGAGCTCGTCACGGACAATACCGTGAATGAATACGGTATCAAAGGGAACCTCTCCCATCTGCTCACAGGCGGAGAAAATCATTCTGGCTACCCAGAAGAAGATGATGTCATAACCGGTTACAAGTGTGCTTGTGGGATAGTAATGCATAAGCTCGGGTGTCTTTTCGGGCCAACCAAGGGTTGAGAAGGGCCAGAGAGCTGAGGAGAACCAGGTATCAAGGGTATCGGGATCCTGAACAAGGTTCTTGCTGCCGCACTTTGCACAGCAAGTAGGAACTTCCTTGGAAACAGTGATTTCATCTTCACCCGTCTTATCATAACAATCCTTACAGTACCATGCAGGAATTCTGTGACCCCACCAAAGCTGACGGGAAATACACCAATCCTTAATGTTTTCCATCCAGTTGAAATAAATCTTATCAAAACGCTCGGGTACAAACTTAACCTCACCGTCACGCACAACCTTGATAGCCGGCTTTGCAAGAGGCTCCATCTTAACGAACCACTGCATCTTTACTCTGGGCTCAACAGTTTCATGGCAACGGTAACAGGTACCTACCTCATGCTTTGTGGGTTCAATTTTAACAAGCGCTCCTGCTTCTGTCAGGTCTTTAACGATAGCCTTTCTGCACTCCATAAGAGTCATTCCTGCATACTTTCCTGCTTTTGCGTTCATATGACCGTCATCGGTCATAACGTCAAGAATGTCAAGACCGCAGCGCATGCCTACCTCAAAGTCATTGGGGTCATGCGCAGGTGTAATTTTAACCGCACCTGTACCCTTATCCATCTTTGCATAGGAATCTGCAACGATGGGGATTTCTCTGCCGATAACAGGCATAATTACTGTTTTACCAACGAGATGCTTATATCTTTCATCATCGGGGTGTACAGCGACTGCAAGGTCGCCGGGAATTGTTTCAGGTCTTGTGGTTGCAACTATGATACTGCCGCTGCCGTCTGACAAGGGGTAAGCAAAGTGCCAGAAGTTGCCGTCCATTTCCTCGTGCTCAACTTCTGCATCTGAAATAGTTGTAAGACAATGGGGGCACCAGTTGATGATTCTTTCACCGCGGTAGATAAGACCTTTTTCATAAAGATTAACGAAAACCTCCTTAACGGCCTTTGAGCAGCCTTCATCGAGGGTGAATCTCTCTCTGTCCCAGTCACAGGAAGAGCCGAGCTTCTTGAGCTGTTCGATGATTCTTCCGCCGTACTGTGCTTTCCACTCCCAGGCTCTTTCAAGGAAGCCTTCACGTCCGAGGTCTTCCTTGGATATTCCTTCTTCCTTCATAGCGGCAACAATCTTTGCTTCTGTAGCGATTGAAGCGTGGTCTGTGCCGGGAAGCCACAAGGTATCAAAGCCCTGCATTCTTCTGAAGCGGATAAGGATATCCTGAAGGGTATTGTCAAGGGCGTGACCCATATGAAGCTGACCTGTGATGTTTGGAGGAGGAATCACAATTGTGTAGGGATTCTTCTTCGGGTCAACCTCGGCGTGGAAATACTTTCCGTCAAGCCAGGTTTTGTAAATTCTGTCTTCTACATCCTTCGGATCGTAGAGCTTTGCAAGTTCTTTTGCCATTTATTTCACTCCGTTCAAAATAATTACAAAAATAAAACTCCGCCCTGATTTTTCAGGACGGAGAAAATTCCGTGGTACCACCTGAATTCAGAGATAAAATATCTCTGCACTCAAAATCCTTAACGCAGATTTACGTCGGGGTCTACTTTCTCTCGATTTCTTCCCGAAGCTCACAGGCGACCTTCACTCCCTTGCCTTAAGACTTGCACCAACCGTCTTTTCTCTTTAAAGGCGTCGGGGAATTACTCCTCCCGATCATCGCTTTGCAATATTAAACTGATTTTAACATAAAGAGTGCCAGAAGTCAAGAGGAAGATACATAAAATAAGCACCCTACGGCAAAAGTAAGGTGCTGATTATTTTATTTTTCAGCTAAAAGCTTTTCAATTGCTGCAAGCTTTACACAGATGCAGAGAATTCTTGTCGCAACCATAAGCTCGTCAACCGGAGGATATGAAGGTGCTATTCTTAAATTCTTATCCTCGGGATCGATTCCGTACGGGAAGGTTGCACCTGCTGCAGTAAGAGTTATACCGCACTCCTTACACAGCTGATAGACCCTTTTTGCAGTACCGGGCATAACATCAAGGCTGATGAAGTAGCCTCCCTTGGGATCAGTCCAGCTTGCGATGCCAAGATCTGAAAGCTTATCCTCAAACTGATTGACAACACACTTGAACTTGGGAGCAAGAATCTTTCTGTGAAGCTTCATATGCTTTTTGATACCGTCGACATTCCTGTAGAACTTAACGTGTCTGTACTGATTAAGCTTATCGTAACCGATAGTCTGAACAGACATACGGCTTTTTATCATTTCAATGTTTCTGTCAGAGGCGGCAAGAGCTGCAACACCTGCGCCGGGGAAACTGATCTTTGAAGTAGAAGTAAACTCAATAACCATATCCTCGTGACCGTACTTCTTGAGAACATCGAAAATATCGTCAAGCTCATCACCGTTATCAGTAAGATCGTGAATAATATAAGCATTGTCCCAGATGATTCTGAAGTCATCTGCTGCGGGACACATAGCTGCAATTCTTTTTACGGTTTTATGACTGTAAGTAACACCTGTGGGATTGGAATACTTAGGCACGCAGAACATACCCTTGACTGAAGGATCCTTGATAAGCTCTTCAACAGCATCCATATCAGGACCCCAAGGTGTCATTTCAACGGGAATAAGCTCCATACCGTAGTATTCAGCAATTGCAAAATGTCTGTCATAGCCGGGTGAAGGACAAAGGAATTTGATGTGACCCTGATCCTTCCAGGGTTTTCCGCCTGAACCTGTGAGCATACACTGTGTAATGTAGTCAAACATAAGGTTAAGGCTTGAGTTACCGCATACAATAACATTATCTACTTCAACACCGAGAGCCTTTGCGAAAATTCTTTTACATTCAATGATACCGGTAAGAAGACCGTAGTTTCTGTATTCAAGACTGTGATTGCTTTCGTCATCCTCCCAGTCTCTTGATGTGATTGCATCAAGAAGTCCGTTGGAAACTGCAAGCTGGTCAGCGCCGGGCTTACCTCTTGACATGTCAAGCTTGAGCCCCTGTGCTTTGTATGATGCGTACTGCTTATCAAGCTGCTGCTTGAGACTGAGGAGTTCTTCTTTTGTGTATGATCGTAATTCTGCCATAATATAACCTCCTGTATATATATTTAAATTTAAAAATCTGCTGAGCCTGTTGTTCTCGGGAAAGGAAGAACATCTCTTATGTTGGAAATACCTGTAAGATACATAACAAGTCTTTCAAATCCGAGACCGAAGCCCGCATGCTTTGTGCCTCCGTACTTACGAAGGTCGAGATACCACCAATAGTCCTCTTCATTGAGACCGAGCTCTCTGATTCTTTCAAGAAGAACATCATAGCGCTCTTCTCGCTGGCTTCCGCCGATAATTTCGCCGATACCCATAACGAGACAGTCACAGGCAGCAACTGTCTTACCGTCATCGTTAAGTCTCATATAAAAAGCCTTTATCTCCTTGGGATAATCGGTTACAAAAACGGGCTTTTTGAAAATCTGCTCTGTAAGATAACGCTCGTGCTCTGTCTGAAGGTCGCAGCCCCAATAAGCCTTGAACTCAAACTTATCGTTGTTCTCTTCAAGCATTCTGACTGCATCAGTGTAAGTAACTCTTGCAAAATCAGATGTTGCGACTGCGGTAAGACGCTCTATAAGCCCCTTATCAACAAACTGATTGAGAAATTCGATATCCTGCCTGCAGTTATCCATTACATAGTTAATAACAAATTTTATCATTCTTTCTGCAAGGTCCATATCATCGCAAAGGTCTGCAAATGCAATTTCAGGCTCAATCATCCAGAATTCAGCTGCATGACGCTGAGTGTAGCTCTTCTCAGCACGGAATGTAGGCCCGAAGGTATAAATCTTGCCGAAAGCCTGAGCCATTATCTCGCCCTGAAGCTGACCTGAAACCGTAAGGAATGCACTCTTGCCGAAGAAATCTTCACTGTAGTCGATTTCACCGTCCTCATCAAGAGGGGGATTTTTCATATCAAGAGTAGTAACCCTGAACATCTCGCCTGCA
The DNA here is from genome assembly GCA_015066015.1 of Oscillospiraceae bacterium. GTDB lineage: Bacteria > Bacillota > Clostridia > Oscillospirales > Acutalibacteraceae > UBA6857. The sequence goes on along the minus strand of SVPE01000004.1, from coordinate 22,413 downwards.
CCCTCACAGTCACTGCAGGAAATAAGGGGCGTATGTGCATAGATAAAGCCCTCGCTCTCAAAGAAGCGGTGGATTGCCTGAGCTGCAACAGAGCGCACTCTGAATGCGGCGGAATATATATTTGTTCTGGGTCTTAAATGAGCAATTGTTCTTAAATATTCAAGAGAATGCCTCTTTTTCTGCAAAGGATACTCAGGAGCTGATGCGCCCTCAAGTGTAACCTTTGTGGCATTTATTTCAAAGGGCTGCTTTGCTTCGGGAGTAAGAATGAAGTCACCCTCTACAATAACTGCAGCTCCTACGTTATACTTTGCGACTTCTGCAAAGTTATCAAGCTTTTCCTTTTCGAAAACAACCTGCACGCCTTTAAAGCAGCTGCCGTCATTAAGCTCCATAAAGCCAAGCACTTTAGAATCTCTGTTTGTACGTATCCAACCGCATACAGTAACCTTACTATCCTTAAATGAAGCGGCATTTTCATATAGCTTTGCAATTTCAGTACGTTTCATTAGATTTACCCTTCTTCAGAATTTTACATATTGCAGTTAATTATATCAGTATCTCAAAAAAAAATCAATACAAAGCAACAGATTATTTTGCAGCGTTCTTATTGAAATTTATACCTTTTTATTATATAATAATATGAATATATTATCTAAGGTGATTATCAATGAAAAATTATAGAATACATCTTATCAGACACGGCCTTACCCAGCACAACCTCGACGGTATTTACTCGGGAAGAAATGATACTCCGCTTTGCGACGAGGGAAAAAACCAGCTTATTCAGATGAAAGAAGAATATGAATATCCCCATGCGGATTTTGTTTTCACCTCTCCCCTTCCGCGCTGCAAGGAAACGGCAAGGCTTCTTTATCCCGATGTGAAAGCTATCGAAATTGACGGCCTTACCGAATATAACTTCGGTGAATTTGAGGGTCAGACTGCCGAATATCTCCACGAAAAACAGCCTCTTTTTGACCGCTGGCTCAAGGGCGAGGAAAATATCAAGCCGCCCTTCGGAGAAAGCAACGAGGAGTTTGCTTCAAGAATATGCTCCTGCTTTGTTAAGATTATGGACGGCATACTCAAAACAGGTTCCGATAATGTGGCAATCATAACACACGGCGGTGTTATATCAACACTTATGGCCAATTTTGCAATCCCTGAAGGCTCTGTTTCCGAATGGCTTACACCCTCAGGCTGCGGATATACACTTTACCTTTCACACTTTCTCTGGATGTCAGGACATAAGCTTGAGGCAGTCAGACAGATTCCTTCTTCACCTGAAGAAAAAACACAGGGCAACTATTATGACGGTTGGGACTATTACCCCGACGATGACGATTTTGATATCAGTGAATATGTATAATAACGGGAGACATATATGAACATTCTTGTTTTAGGCGATGTAGTAAACAGCGAGGGCTGCAGCTTTCTGAAAAAGAAGCTTCCCGCATTCAAAAAGCTTAAGGCTATAGACTTCTGCATAGCAAACGGTGAAAATTCTGCTGACGGTAACGGAATAACCCCCGATTCCGCTAAGCAGCTTTTTGCCTCAGGTGTTGACTTTATTACAACCGGTAATCACGTTTACCGCAGAAAAGAGGTCTTCTCGCTGCTTGATGAAAGTGAATTCATTATAAGGCCCTGCAACTATTCAGACAGCAACCCCGGTGTCGGCTCAAAAATTGTCGACTGCGGTTTTTTCAGTGTGGGTATCATAAATGTTATGGGTACAATGTTTATGGAAAGCCTCAGAAACCCCTTTGACGCCGTAGACGACGAATTAAACAGGCTCAAAGGCAACACAAACATTATTCTCGTTGATTTACATGCAGAAGCAACAAGCGAAAAAAAGGCTATGGGCTTTTACCTTGACGGAAGAGTTTCAGCCGTATTCGGCACTCACACTCACGTTCTCACTGCTGATAATACTGTTTTACCCGGAGGTACAGGATATATAACAGACATTGGTATGTGCGGTGTAAAAAACAGTGTGCTTGGCGTTGACAAGGATATCATTATCGAAAAATTCCGTTTTAATATGCCTCAGCGATTTGACAAGGCTCAGGGTTCAGCTATGATAAACGGCTGTATTTTTACAATTGACAAAGCAACCGGCAAATGCACCGGTACAGAACTTGTATCCTTCGAATAACAGGTGAATTTTTATGAAAAAAATTATTATTGCGATTTTATGCATTTCTCTTCTTACTGCAGCCATTGTTGTTGCAATAAATATAAACAGTGAAAATGTAACAACAGAACCGGAGGTTTCCTCCACAAATACTGATGAAACTCCTGTCCGAAGCGTTTATCTCGGTTATTTTGATAAAAAATCCTTTAATCCCTATAAAACCGACAGCTTCACAAATCTGAACATTTCCACCCTCCTTTATGATCCTCTTTTTATTATCAATGACGACTGGTCATCAGATATGCTTCTCGCAAAGGAGATACAGAACGACGGCAAGCAGGTAACTGTAAAAATCGTTGACGGTGAGGTTTTCTCGAACGGAGCTTCCCTTACAGCATATGATGTTGTTTATTCCTTTAACCTTGCAAAAAAAAGTCCGCATTTCAAGGGCAGACTTTCCAACCTTGCCACTGCAGTTGCCGGTGTGGACACAGTCACATTTGCCCTCAACAGTCCGGACGTTTATGTTCAGCAGTGTCTCACCTTCCCGATAATACAAAACGGTACCGGTGATGCCGCTTTACCCATAGGTAGCGGTCGCTATGTACTCAGAAGCATAAACGGTGAGTATGTGCTTTCGGAAAATCCCACATCCACACGCAAAGAAGCACTTTCCACGCCTATTCTCGGTCTTACTGCAATTGATGCCGAGAATGATGAAATTTACCGCATTCAGGCAGGTCACCTCAGTTACTTCTGTGACGATATGGATAGCGGCGTTTTTACAAAGCTCAACGCTACAACCCTGCCCCTTTCTACAAACAACCTCATTTATCTTGGCTATAACAGTAAAAATGAAGTATTCAACAACAAAAATGTAATCAAAGCCCTCTCAACCGCAATAGACAAAAGTACTCTTGCCGATACGGTATTCGACAATTTCTGTACACTTACTGAAACCCCCTTCAATCCCGATTGGTTTGCACTCGAAGGTCTTCCCCTGCCCACACACGAATACAATCTCATCAACGCAGGCAATATTCTTGATGAATGCGGAATTATTTTTTCGCCTAAGGACAAAACCTTCAGATATGATACCGACGGATATTTTGAAATCAAAATTCTCGTCAACAAAGAAAGCACAACTAAAGTAAACTGTGCTAAATTCATCGGTAAAAACCTTCAGAATCTCGGTATAAAGGTTTCCCTCTCCGCGCTCGCCTTTGAAGATTATCAGCAGGCGCTCAAGGACGGCAGCTACGACCTTTATATAGGTGAGGTGAAAATCTCACCGAATATGGATTTATCTGCATTCTTCAAAAGCACAGGCGCAGCTTCATACGGTATTTCCTCAAAAGCCGTTGCAAGTGCCTATAACGACCTTAAAACAGGAAACATAGATGTTAACACATTCATAAGTGTTTTCGAAGAAGAAAAGCCCTTTATCCCTATTTGCTACAGAACCTATGTTGCTTACTACTCAAACGACATAACCTACGAAGGCTCAGCAAACGTCAACGAGCCGTTTTACAATATAAACTCCTGGAAATCAGAATCATAATTTAAACTCAAATTTACGAAGGCGGTGAAAAAATGACAGTTACTCCCCTGAAATACATCAAAGGGGTAGGCGAAAAAAGAGCTCAGCTTCTTAATAAGCTCGGCATCTTCAGCCTTGATGACCTGGTACATTATTTTCCCCGCTCGTATCTTGATTTCTCGAATCTGACAGAAATAAAGGATTTTATTCCCGAGGAGGTCTGCTGCTTCAAAGCAACTGTCGGATACACTCCCGTAAAAAACGAAATACGCCGCGGACTGACAATATATAAAACTCTGCTTATCGACGGTGAATATTCTGTTAACCTTAATATTTTTAACAGTGCTTATGCTGCCGAAGGTCTCGTTGAGGGTGAGGAATATCTCTTTTACGGCAAGATAACTTTAAACAGAGGCTCATTTGAAATCACAAATCCCATTATTGAAAATCCTGATGCAGTAAAAGCTATGCAGCCCATTTATCCCCTCACTGCCGGACTGAGTAATAAGATAATATCAAAAATCATTGATAATGCCCTCGGAATTTACATCAACGATTCAATGTCAGACGTCATCCCCGATGAGCTGCGCCGCAAGTACAGTCTGTGTCACGAAAGCTTTGCATTAAAATCGATTCACAGTCCGGCATCTCCGCACGACCTTGAAATTGCAAGGAAAAGATTTATTTTTGAAGAGCTTCTCACCCTGCAGACAGGTATGAAAATTCTCAAAAGACGAAACCGCGGGTATACAAGCTTTACTTTTGACAAAGACTGTTCTGAAGATTTCATCTCCACGCTTCCCTTTACGCTTACAAATGCTCAGAAAAATGCAATCGCCGACTGCATAAAGGATACAAAGAAAAACACGCCAATGAACCGCCTCGTTCAGGGTGATGTCGGCAGCGGTAAAACAGTTGTCGCTGCAGCAGTTATTTATAATGCCGCGAAAAACGGTATACAAAGTGCCTTTATGGCACCGACAGACATACTTGCACGTCAGCACTTCAGCACACTGACAAAGCTTTTTGAAAGCACAGATATTACAGTTGATCTGCTTACCGGGTCACTTACTGCAAAAAAGAAAAAGGAAATAAAGGAAAAGCTAAAAAACGGCGAAACAAAAGTAATTGTCGGGACTCACGCTCTGATAAGCGACGACGTGGACTTTGATAAGTTAGGGCTTGTTATCACCGATGAGCAGCACCGGTTCGGTGTAAGACAAAGAGGCTTACTCAACGGAAAAGGCATCAACCCGCACACTCTTGTAATGAGCGCAACCCCTATTCCGCGTACTATTTCGCTTATAATTTACGGTGATCTTGATCTTACGGTTATCGACGAGCTTCCCAAAGGCAGACAGAAAATATCTACCTATGCCGTAGACACCAGCTACCGGGAAAGAATTTACGCCTTTATAAAAAAGCACCTTGAAAGAAACCTCCGTGCCTACATAGTATGTCCCCTGGTTGAAGAAAACGACGGAGAGCTTACCGCCGCAAAGCAATATGCGCAAAAGCTAACCGAAAAAAACTTTCACAACTACAGTGTAGGTCTTCTTCACGGAAAAATGAAGCCAAAAGAAAAGGAAAAGGTTATGGCTGATTTTGCATCGGGTAAAATTCAGCTGTTGGTTTCAACTACAGTAATCGAGGTCGGTGTCGATGTGCCCGAAAGCGTAATTATGGTAATAGAAAACGCTGAACGCTTCGGTCTGTCGCAGCTTCATCAGCTCAGAGGCCGTGTCGGCAGAGGCTCGGAAAAATCCTACTGCATACTCATAAGCGATAATCAGGGCGAAAACGCAAAAGCCCGGTTTGAAATTATGTGCCGCACTTGCGACGGCTTTAAAATTGCAGACAAGGACCTTGAGTTGCGCGGTCCCGGTGACTTCTTCGGGTCAAGACAGTCAGGTATCCCGAAGCTGAAAATTGCTGACCTGACAGAAAATATGGATATTGTCCACGAAAGCAAGCAGGCAAGTGAAGAAATACTCAGAAAAGACCCTATGCTTAAGCTCGAAGAAAATCGCAGACTCAAAGTTGCGATAAAAAATCTCTTCAGTAACGAAAAAGGCTCGACTCTCAATTAGAAAGGATTTTTAACATGGAAAAAATAGCATCATTTACAATTGACCACACAATTTTACCCAAAGGAATGTACCTTTCAAGGACAGATGCAAACACTGTAACATACGACATCCGTACAAGACGCCCCAACGTGGAAGAGGTTATGGAAAACGGCTCAATTCACACCCTTGAGCATCTTTTTGCAACCTATGTGAGAAATTCTGTTCACAAGGATAAGGTCGTTTATTTCGGGCCTATGGGCTGCAGAACAGGCTTCTACTTTATTACTACCGATGAGATATCTGCAAGCGAAGCTGTTGAGCTTACCAAAGCCGCACTTGCCTTCTGTGCAGACTTTGACGGTGAAATTCCCGGTGTTTCAGCTGAGGAGTGCGGAAATTACCGCGACCACAACCTTGAAGGAGCAAAAAAAGAAGCTGCCGCAATGTGTGATGTACTCACAGACTGGACAGCCGAAAAGCTCGCCTACCCCACAAAATAAGAAAGGGAGATTAAAATGATACATTATATTGAAAATGATTTTCTCAGAGTCGGCATAAAAGAATTCGGTTGTGAGCTAACAAGCATTATATCAAAAGAAACCGGAAGTGAGTTTCTCTGGCAGGGAAATCCTGACATATGGTCGGGACAGTCCCCTATTCTCTTTCCGATTATCGGAAGACTTATTGACGACAGATATACTCTCGGCAACTGTGAGTATGAAATGCCGAAGCACGGTTTTGCAAGAAGAATGCCCTGGAAACTTCTTAAGAAAAATGACAGCAACATAAGCCTCGTTCTTACCGAAACGGAAGATACTCTGAGAATCTACCCGTTCAGATTCGAGCTGATCGTCACTTTTTCACTTGACAAAAGCAAGCTCACGGTAAGTCACGAGGTAATAAACAAAACCGACGGCAACATGTATTTTTCTCTCGGTGCACATCCTGCCTTTAACTGTAAAATCGGTGACAGGCTCATTTTCGACAGAAATGAAACTCTTGAGAAAATCAAAATTGACCTTGAGCATTCACTGAGACTTCCCGAAACCTTTCCTCTTCTGAACAATGAAAAGGAAATCATTATCACAAAAGACGTCTTCAACGAAGATGCACTTATCACAAAGGGCGTTAAATCTGAAAAAATCACCCTTGTAAGTGACGGACTTAGAAGAAAAGTCGTTTTTGACCTTGGCAAAGCACCCTATCTCGGCATATGGGCAAAGCCCGGTGCTCCCTATGTGTGCATAGAGCCCTGGAACGGCGTAAACGACGAACAGAATGTAAGAGTTGATTTTTCACAAAAGGAAGGCATTGTTACCCTTGCGTCCGAAGAAAAATTCAGTTTCACCTGGAGTGCAGATTTTTCAGAATAAAACCGAATACAAACATCAAACCCCGATTTCATTGCGAAACCGGGGTTAATTTTATCAGCTATTTTCGTCCATCCAGAAAACAGTACCTTCATCCTCGAGACACTCTACACGCTCATTATAAGCAGCCATTGCTTCTTTCTCAAAAGCAAGCTCACCACTATGCCCCATAAGCTTTAGCAGATGCTTGGCAAAGAGAGGATTAAGCACAAGCAAGGGACCTAAAAGATAGGTTGCAAAGAAATTTTTATAATTGATTCCCTCGGTTTTGTCATCGGGATTGTTACCGCAGCCACCGATAACCTGAATAAAGGGATTTTCAAAATTTCCTCTGCAGTAAGAAAACTGTGACTTATATCCGACAATTTTAATGTCGTTGTAATTACCGATAAACATCGAATTATGACGGATTTCCTGAATATATCTGTCTGTGTGGAAAGGGAACATTCCGAGCATCGAAATAGTTTCGCCACCGTCATTAATACATTCACCGAAAAGCTCCATTGCATTGCCCGTTGCAAGAATAATAACACCCTTTTCAATCAGCTGCTGAAGTCGCTCTTTGTAAGGCAGCAAACGCTTTACGGCAATTTCCTGCTTTCTTTCAGACATTGAACCGATATATATCATATCAACGTCTTCGTTTGCAAAGCAGGGCACCGAACGGTTATCGGTGATTATAAATTCTGCTTCGGGAGCACAAGCCTGCAGATAACGGATATTACCCGAATCTCCGAAGTAGTTACCGAATTCAGGGAAAAGAACCTCAATGCGCATTGACTGCCTCCCCTTTCTTCATAAGTTTTTCTTTGATTGAATCACGTACACTGTGACCCTTTGAAACGGCGTTAACATCATGCAAGATATATATTTTATCTACGTTTTCACCGCTTACAATATCAGCAATTCTGTTAACATCGGATGTGCAAAAGATTTTTTCACGGGGCACTCCTGCAAGAAGAAGTCTTAAAAGATGATCTTTTTCACGAAGACCACCGATAACAATTCTCTTAATATTATCGCGGTTAAGAAATTCGTAATCTGTATCGTATATCCATGCAACAGTTTCCTGCTTCTTAGGGTTTGAATACATTTCATCAAGCATGATTACTACTTCTTTTGTACTCGGATCCTTTGATACCTGCTCAAAAACTGTTGATGCAGCAGTAGCATTCTGTCCCTTTGCAACGCGGCAAATAACCTCCAAGCCGTTTACATCATGATGGGTTTCACGGAATTCTGTAATGCGGGTTTCCTCTAAGAGCTTTGCAATCTCCTCAGGTGAATTGCCGAGGTCTCGCATAAGAGCAATTATCGCACAAACATTATAGACATTATGCACTGCGGGTGAAACGAGAGGATAAGTAAACGATCCTGACTTCTCGTTTACCGTAAAAGTTTTGCCGTCATCAGAAACATTTTCGGCAAAATAATCTCTCCAGGGAGTTGTAAGTCCGCAATCAGTGCATCTGAATTTACCGATGTGACGGTAGTTTCTGTAAACATATTCAGCGTGTGCACCGCAGACGGGACAAACTGAAAAATCCTTTGCAACATTCTCAAAAGGATTAGTCCTGAGATCCTCTGCACCGAAGTAAACCTTGCGGTTTTTCTCACCGATAAAACGGCAAAGAGGATCGTCGGCATTTATGATTACAACGGTATCTGTTGAGCCTTCACAAGCCTTTGAGAGTCTGTCGGCAATGTATTCAGGGTTTGCATTACGCAGCATTGAGTCACGGGCCACGTTATTGATTATTATGTACTGCGGCTTGATACGCGGAATATTGATAGGTGAAATAAGTTCATCGGACTCAATAACCGCCGCATCCTTTATTGGTCTGTTGAAGATACTGACCGTATCAAGAATACATCTTGCCTGACCGGCGTGATGATTTGCGCCCCAATCGTTATAAGATACTGTCATTCCCTGACGTCTGAGCATATCGGCAACCATAGAAGAAATAGATGTTTTCCCGTTTGTACCTGTTACTGCAATTGTAAGCTTCGGCTTTGCAACCTGTTCAAGAAAATCCTCACAAAGACGCATTGATGCCATACCGGGCTTATCGTCTCTTTCACGTCCGATTCTTTTCCATATAAACAAGAGCAATTTACCTGCCCATAAGGCTATAAAAAATCTTATCTTTCTCATTTTAACCTCACTGAATTTAATTTTTTTACTTTATGACTTCTTAAGATGCAGCTTTACAAGCACCCTGTTTAAAATTGAGAAAACTCTGTCAACATTATTCTGACCGAGAACATCAATAACAAGTCCTGACTTATAACTGATTAAAAAGAATATAAGCGCACCCGTTCCGCCGAATAAAGCAACCTGAAGATACATTACGATTCCGCTTTCTTTAACGGGCCAGGCAAAGCAAAGGCCAAGAACGGCAACCACCATAACCCCTACTGCAACAAAAGTCTTAAGAAGAACCTTAATTGACGGTGAATAATGGAATTTGTGTTTTTTCTTCAAAACCGCAAGGAGCATTGTAAGGGTTGCAATCTCACCTGTGATACTTGCTGCCGTAGCACCGAGATAGGCATCAATACCGATTTTGTCAAAAAGATATATGAAAGGCAAATCAAGGCAGGTATTTATAACTATTCCGAGAACTGTTGCTATACAGACTACCTTACCCATATTCATACTCTGCATTGCCATACTTATAACCGAGACAACACTGACAAACACATTAAGAACGAGTGCCCACTGAAGCATTTTACTTCCGTAAGGGCTTTCTCCGTAAAAAACGTGAAATACCGGGCGGGCAAAAATAATCATACCCGATGCTATAGGTGTTGCAACTGCAAAAATCGTACTGATTGCCTGATTCAGGTTGAAATTAACCTTTTCAAGATTACCCGAAGCGTAATTTTCAGCAACGTGAGGTGCAATACTGTTAGTCATACCCATTGCAAGAGCGGTAACTATCATACATATTTTTGGTATCCACGTGGAAGCAAGACCTGCTATAAGCTGAGCGGATTCATCCGAATAACTGAGCTTTTCAAGACCGACAAGAAGGAGCTTCATATCAATAAGATTATAAAGTCCCGATGCAATTGCTATAATCGTAATAACCGAGCAATATGTAAGAAGCTTTTTCAGAATTACTTTATCAGAATCGACCTTTTCATCAGCTACCGTATCGGGATGGAATATATCACTGCTCCCCTTTTCTTTATGCTTGAGATGGATGTATGCAACAAGTGCACCTATCGCCGCTCCGAGAAGGGATACACAAACACCGGCGGTTACACCGAAATCAAAAACGTGGATTGCCAGATATGCACCTGCAAGAACAACAAGAATACGGACAAACTGCTCTGTTACCTGACTTGTTGATGAAACCGCAACACACTTATGTCCCTGAAGATATCCTCGTCTCATACTAAGGAAAGGAACAATCAGAAGGCAGAATGCTATAGCACGTATCGCGGGGGCGACCTCCTGCACAGTAACACCGTCAGTCATATCGCCGATGTAATAGCCTGCCACCTGGGGTGCAAATATCATAAGGACCGCAAAGGCAAGAAAAGAAATCACGGTAACAACACCCAGACCGAGCTTATATGCCCTTTCCTTGGTGCGGTACATCTCTTTTGCGGCATATTCACTGATAACAATACTTATAGCAATAGGAATACCGGATGTTGAAATATCGAGAAAAAGCGTATAAATACTGTAGGCAAAGGAGTAAATGACGCTTCCCTTTTCACCGATTATACTGTAAAACGGGATATTATAAAAAGCTCCAAGAAGCTTTGTTATTACTATTGCAGCATAGGAAATTACTGCGCCTTCAACAAAACCGTTTCTCCGTATTTTCTTAGCCACAGAATTCCACCTTTCATTATAAAGTCATACACGAAAATAGCCAAAATTCGTCATATAAATTATACATCACCCAAAGTAAACAGTCAATAAAAAGTTGAATTAGTTACAATTTAGTAATAAAGGCGCAAAACTTCAAAAAAGTACCCCCCGCAAGTTTCCTTACGGGAGGTTGTAAATCATTTATTTGTTTTTAAGTAAGCTTCACAATTAATAGTGCACTGCACCGCAATTACATGACTTACCGATTCCGAAAATTCTCCAGAAGAAGCTGAGAATCTTATAGATAATCTTCATAAGCCAGCTTTCCTTATGGCATACACAACCGCAGGCGGTGTTACCTTCGTCATCAGGATTCTGTACTGATGCGTTACAATCATCTGCATCGCAGACGCCGTCACCGTCCTTGTCAGCGTGACCTGTTGCGGGGATCTGTACGATTTCAACATTTACGCCGCAAACTGAGCATGAGTAAACCTCGAAGCCCATCTTATCACAAGTGGGAGCGATACGTTCACTTACAACTACGGTATGAGGAGCATCTGTGCTGATTTCATCATCTACCTCGATGAGCTGTTCGCCACAGTTGTTCTGACAGTCATAAATGTATGTTCTGCCCTGGATACAGGATGCTGAAATAATCTTTGTGGGTTCTTCAGGGAAGTCGTGTCCTGTTGCAGGAATTTCATTCTGAGCTATAAGAATTTCACCGCAACGGCTACAATGCTTACCTTCTGTAAGACCTGTTTCTTCACACTTGGGAGCAACTGCTTCATCAACAACCTCAACGTGTCCGAGCTTGTCAATAACTGTTGTTACTCTGCTGAGCTCCTTATCACAAACCGAACAGTAAATAACTGTATCATAGGAACCGTCGTTCACACAATCAGCTGCAGCTTCGTTTTCGATAACTGCTTCAGCTTCCTCATGGCCGAGTGCACCAACTGTAACTGTATCTCTGCTGAGCTCTTCATTACATACTGTACAATAAACTACATTATCATAGGAGCCATCGTTTTCGCAGTCAGCTGCAACTTCATTTTCAACTACTACTGCACCTTCAGTGTGACCGAGTGCATCAACTGTAACTGTTTCTCTGCTGAGCTCTTCATTACATACTGTACAATAAACTACGTTATCGTAGGAGCCATCGTTTTCACAGTCAGGAGCAACGTTGTTTTCAACTACTGTTTCGCCTTCAGTGTGACCGAGTGCACCAACTGTAATTGTTTCTCTGCTGAGCTCTTCATTACATACCGTACAATAAACTACGTTATCGTAGGAGCCGTCGTTTACGCAGTCAGGAGCAACGTTGTTTTCAACTACTGTTTCGCCTTCTTTGTGACCGAGTGCACCAACTGTAATTGTTTCTCTGCTGAGCTCTTCATTACATACCGTACAATAAACTACGTTATCGTAGGAGCCGTCGTTTACGCAGTCAGGAGCAACGTTGTTTTCAACTACCGTTTCGCCTGCTTTATGTCCAAGCTTAGGAACTCTAACTGTGTCTCTGCTGAGTTCAGCACCACAAACTGAGCAATAAAGTACGCTATCGTATGAGCCGTCTGTGTCACAGTCAGGCAGAACATTATTTTCAGTTACTGCCGGTTTTGCCTTATGGCCAGCAGCAGAAATTGCTTCTGTCTTTGTTTCACCGCAAACGCCACAGGTGTATGTCTTAACACCTTCATCTGTGCAAGTGGGAGCGGGATCAATTACACCGTCATCCCATTCGTGTCCGAGGGCGGCTACCTCATCAGCTACATAGGAATCACCGCAAACTGAGCAGGTGTAGGTTGTGTAACCGTCTTCCGTGCAGGTGGGATCTGTTGTAAAGACCACATACTTGTGACCGAGTGCAGTAACGACTGTTGTGTCTCTGTCAAGCTCTGCATTACATACTAAGCAGTAAACTACTGTATCGTAGGAGCCGTTGTTTACACAGTCAGGAGCTACATTGTTTTCGATTACTGCTTCGCCTGCTGTATGGCCGTTAGCTGAGATTTCTTCTGTCTTTGTTTCGCCGCAAACTTCACAGGTGTAAGTCTTAACGCCTTTATCTGTGCAAGTGGGAGCGGGATCAATTACACCGTCATCCCATTCGTGTCCGAGGGCGGCTACCTCATCAGCTACATAGGAATCACCACAAACTGAACAGGTGTAGGTTGTGTAACCGTCTTCCGTGCAAGTGGGATCTGTTGTTACGCCCACATACTTGTGACCGAGTGCAGGAACGACTGTTGTGTCTCTGTCAAGCTCTTCATTACATACTGAACAGTAAATTACTGTATCGTAGGAGCCGTCCTTTACACAGTCAGGATCTACATTGTTTTCGGTTACTGCTTCTGCTGCCTTGTGGCCGAGTGCAGGTACAACTGTTGTGTCTCTGTCAAGCTCTTCATTACATACTGAGCAGTAAACCACTGTATCGTAGGAGCCGTCCTTTACACAGTCGGGAGCTATGTTATTTTCGATTACTGCTTCTGCCTCTTTGTGGCCGAGTGCAGGTACGACTGTTGTGTCTCTGTCAAGCTCTTCATTACATACTGAGCAGTAAATTACTGTATCGTAGGAGCCGTCGTTTACACAGTCGGGAGCAACGTTGTTTTCAACTACTGTTTCGCCTGCTTTGTGACCGAGTGCATCCACCTTTGTTGTTACTCTGCTGAGCTGTGCATCGCAAACTGTACAGTAAACAACTGTATCGTAGGAGCCGTCGTTTACACAATCAGGAGCTACATTGTTTTCGGTTACTGCTTCGCCTGCTGTATGGCCGTTAGCTGAGATTGCTTCTGTCTTTGTTTCGCCGCAAACTTCACAGGTGTAAGTCTTAACGCCTTTATCTGTGCAAGTGGGAGCGGGAGCAATTACACCGTCATCCCATTCGTGTCCGAGGGCGGGAATTTCCTGCTGCTCAACGATAACTACATCGCAGACTGAGCACTTCTTACCGTCGGTAAGACCGGGATCTGTGCAGTTTGCAGCATAACCGGGCACGGTTACTTCGGTATGAGCGCCGGTTGCGGGAGTGGTAACTGTCTTTGAGCTAAGAACAGCGTTACAAGCTGTACAGTAGGTAACCTCACTGTATGAGCCGTCTGCACCGCAGGTTGCGGAAATCTCGTTTTCCTTACGGGTTGCTGTCGTGTGGTCAGCTTTTCCGATTGCTTCGGTGTATGAATAACCGCAAGCACAAGAATAAGTTCTTTCACCCTCAGCAGTACAGCTTGAAGGCTTGGTTACTGATGATGTAAAGCTGTGAGCTGTAGCTGTTTCTTTTTCTGTATAAACAGCATTAGCTGTAACACCATTGATTGCAGGCCACGAATAGGAGTAATGCTTGCCCGAATCGTATTTTGCCGCTGTGTTAGCGGGAACCTCAACAGCGGATGCGGCTGTACCGTAGGCATATGACTTGCTTGAAGCCTGTGTGCCGTTTGCATAGTTGAAGGTTACAGTGTAATTATTTACTGTTGTAGTGAACTGTGCATTATAAGTTACGTCACCTGTTACAGCTGAAATCGCGGGGCTCCAGCCTGAGAAGGTGTATGTATACTGTGCATCAGCAGCCTTTGTGGGGGTTGCACCGTTGTAGGTGGGAGTTGTTCCCGCTGCAACGCCGGTATCGGTTTCAAGTGTAGTATCACCGTTTTTCCATATGATTGTGAAGGTTTTCTCAACGGGATAGTTGTCTTTAAGATTTTCTTCAGCTGTTGCAAGATCACTCTGTGTTACTTCACGGGTCTTGAGAACATTCTTTGCATTGGTAAGAGCCGTCTGATATGCTGTCCAAGAAGCAGAAGTGTATTTTGTTGAATCTGTATAGGTGCTTTCAGCAGAGGTGATTGTGGAATTGAGGGATGATTTGTCGTAGACAACGACATCCCACCAAACTTCATTCCAACCGTTAAGTTGTTCACTTACACGAGCAGGTTTATCTGATACATCAAGAGGAGACGTTGATTCTCTCCAAGAAAACCAGGAATATATCTGAGCAAAATTAAAAGGATCCGGATTAATTCCAGCTGTTGAATATCTGCCTGTACCTACACTTACAGGTTTACCGACAAGATAAATGTTGTTATTCCAATTCTTTGTAGAACCTGTGTTTTTAAAAACGAAAAAGCCCGAACTTCCATCATAGTTGTCAAGCTGTCTCAAATCTGCGTTGCTGGCATTTGTATGACCGTTAACGCCATATTCAGTAGAACCATGGTTACTCGACTCTGCAGTATATCCGCTAAACATATTATTCATTGTAAATTGTTGAGGTCCATTTTGGCCATTAATTCCATTACCATTTCCCCAAGAAGCAGGACCAAGACCCCATCTATAGTCGGTGTTGCCTCCATATGACCACTCAACAAAGATTTTATAACCGGCAGACTGGAGTGTTTCACTAATGTCAAGGTAGATAGTCTTCGGAACCTCCATATGAACATGAGCCTTACTCGCATCTCTGCTGTCTTCACCCCATTGCATCCATCTAATGTTATTAGAATTCGGTGACCAGTAGGGTGTACCGTATTTATCGGCATCGACTCGGTGTGTAGTGTCTGTAGTTGCCGCATCAGCCTCCGTCGGAGCTACCCATACCCAGCAGGTAAGGAGCATCAGTACCGACAGGAATACTGACATCGATTTTTTGAATAAGTTGTTCTTCAAATAAAAAACCTCCTCAATAGCTGTGAACACAGCTATAAATATTCATATAAATTTTACATTTTTAATTTTTAATTGTCAAGTAATTTCATCATTTTTTTCTTAAAAAATATTATACAGTCTTGAAATCAACCTTCCGTATTTATAAAGCCGAGTTCAATGTTTTCTTGCTGCCGTCGGGCAATCTGATTTTAAGGTGACACATATCGTCAATTCCGATAATTACGCCTTTGTACTCCTTATCCCCCTCTTTTACGGTGATTTCTTCATTGAGACCGAAAAGCCTGCTTGAATATTCCTCTAAAAATTCCTTTTCGGTAAAACTTCCGTAATAAAGGATAATACAAGCATCCGACTACGTATATTATTGTGAAATCTGCCGTTTCGCCAAAACAAATACAGGTAAAACAGAACATATTTTATTGACTATATTAATAAATAGTGTTATTATTGTATAAACAATCTGTACTATTTTGTACAGAAATGATATGGAGGAGAAAATATGCAATATGATGTTGTCGTAATCGGTGCCGGCGTTGTCGGTGCTATGATTACAAGAGAGCTAAGCAAGCTGGATATGAGTCTTGTTCTGCTTGAAAAATGCGGTGATGTTGCAATGGGAAGTACAAAAGCAAACAGTGCAATCGTCCACGCAGGATTTGATGCTGAGGCCGGCTCACTTAAAGCAAAACTTAATGTTCAGGGTGCTTCACTTATGGCGTATTACTGCAATAAGCTGTCCGTGCCTTATAAAAACATCGGCTCTCTTGTTGTTGCTTATTCATGGGACGATATGCAGACCCTTGAAACATTATTTGAAAGAGGATTTGAAAACGGCGTTCCTAATATGGAGATAATCAGTCAGGAAAGACTTCGCACAATGGAGCCCTATATCAGCGAAGAGGCAATCGGAGCTCTCTGGGCGCCCACCGCCGGTATTGTAAGCCCCTATGAGCTTACAATCGCAGCCGCCGAAAACGCAATTATGAACGGTGCCAGAGTCAAAAGAAACAGCGGTGTTTTCGATATTGAGTATAAAAACGATATGTTCTATCTCTCGACTGCGACAGGTGTTATCAAAACAAAGTACGTAATCAACTGTGCAGGTATATTTGCAGATAAAATTGCAAATATGATCGGTGATACATCTTTTAAGCTTATTCCGAGAAAAGGTGAATACTACCTACTTGACAAAACAGAAAAGAAGATGGTAAATCACGTTCTTTTCCAATGCCCCTCTCCTATGGGAAAGGGCATTCTCATAACTCCTACGGCTCACGGAAATGTACTTATGGGACCTACTGCTATTGACCTTGACTTTGACAGTAAGCTCGATGTTGATACAACAATTGAAGGTCTTGATAAGGTTAAATCCTCTGTCCACAGAGTAATCCCTCAGCTTACAACAAGAAACGCAATTACCTCCTTTGCCGGACTAAGAGCTCACCGCGCCGGTGACAACTCCGACTTTATCATCGGGCCCAGCAAGGAAAACCACCGATTCATCAACGTTGCAGGTATAGAATCTCCCGGTCTCACTGCCGCCCCTGCAATTGCGCGATACGTAGGCAAAATGTTCAGAGAAATGGCTCCCGAATATGAGAAGAAAGAAAACTTCATTGCAAAGCGTTCTGCTCCCATAAGAATGGCTGAGCTTTCACCTGAAGAAAGAGCGGAAATTGTTAAAAAGGATCCCCGTTACGGCAGAATTATCTGTCGTTGCGAAGGTATAACAGAAGGTGAAATAATCGATGCAATCAAGGCTCCCTGCGGTGCAAGAGATGTCGATGCCGTAAAGAGAAGAACAAGATCCGGTATGGGCAGATGCCAGGGCGGATTCTGCAGCTCAAAGGTGGTTGAAATCCTCTCAAGAGAGCTTGATATTCCTATGAACAAGGTAACAAAACACGGTAACGGTTCAAAAATTCTTTATAATAAAACAAAGTGAGGTGAGAGTAAATGCTTAAATATGATCTTGTAGTAATCGGCGGCGGTCCGGCAGGCATGGCTGCAGCACTTAAAGCCAGAGAGTGCGGCGTTCAGAAAATCATCATCCTGGAAAGAGCAGCTACTCTCGGCGGCATTCTTGAGCAGTGTATTCACACCGGCTTTGGTCTACACTATTTCGGCGAGGAGCTCTCTGGTCCCGAATACGCCTACCGTTTTATAAAAGAGATAAAACAGACAGATATCGAAGTAAAGGTAGACACAATGGTTACCGATCTTCTTCACGGTAATGTTGTTGTTGCGACAAACAAAACTGACGGTGTAATGCAGATTCATGCAACCGCAATTATTCTCGCAATGGGTTGTCGCGAACGTCCGAGAGGCGCTCTGGACATGCCCGGTTCAAGAGCTTCGGGAATAATGACAGCAGGCACTGCACAAAAATATGTAAACATCGACGGCTATATGCCCGGCAAAAAAATCGTAATTCTCGGCTCGGGTGATATCGGTCTTATTATGGCAAGAAGAATGACTCTTGAAGGCGCAAAGGTTGAAATGGTTTGTGAGCTTATGCCCTACTCAGGCGGTCTCAACAGAAACATTGTTCAGTGTCTTGACGATATGGGAATCCCCCTCAGACTCAGCTGCACAGTTATCAAAACTCACGGTATAGAGCGCCTGGAAGGTGTAACAATCGCAGACGTTGATGAAAACAGAAGACCTATTCCCGGCACCGAGAAATTTATTGAATGTGACACCCTCCTCCTTTCCGTCGGACTTATCCCCGAAAATGAGCTCACAAGAATGGCAGGCATCATAATTGACCCCGTAACAAACGGTGCAATCGTTGATGAATACAGACAGACAAGCCGTCCCGGTGTTTTTGCCTGCGGTAATGTTCTTCAGGTGCATGATCTGGTTGACTTTGTCACCGAGGAAAGCCAGATTGCAGGTGAAGGTGCTGCAAAATACATCCTTACAAAAGGCAAAAACAAAGGAAGAGCAGGAAAGGATATTCATGTTAAAGCCGAAAATGGTGTACGGTACGTTGTACCCCAGAACATCAACCGCTCTACCGATAAAGACGTGAAGATTTATTTCAGAGTCGCCAACGTTTACAAAGACACTCAGATAACAGTCAAGTGCGGTGATGAAGTGCTTTACAAAAAGAAAAAGAGAAAGCTTGCACCCGGTGAAATGGAAAATGTCACAATTAAGCTTGAAGACATTGCAAGGCTTTCAGGAAACGAAATAACTGTAAGGCTGGAGGTGTGAGAATATGATTAAAGAAATGATTTGTGTTTCGTGTCCCATCGGTTGTATGCTCACAGTTGAGCTGAACGAAAACAACATCCCCGTTTCCGTAAAAGGAAACACCTGCAAACGCGGTGAGCAGTATGCCCACGATGAATGCACCAATCCCGTAAGAATGCTCACGACAACCATCAAGGTCAGCGGAGGAAAGCTTTCCGTTGTTCCCGTAAAAACATCAAAGCCGATTCCAAAAGGAAAAATGTTTGACTGTATGCAGGTTATCAACAATGAAGTGGTTGACGCTCCCGTAAAAATGGGTGATGTGCTTATTTGTAACATCTGCGACACGGGTGTTGATATTGTTGCAACCAACGAGGATTGATTACTTTTAAATTTTAATACAATAATACATAAAAGCCCGGCAGTCTCCTATCAGACTGCCGGGTTTATTTAAGCTAAATCATCCAAATAACCCGACGTTAATTAACATCAGGCCTATGAAAGTTTCAAATTACCAAAAACCTATGGATTTGATTGTGAATTCCCTTAAAAAAGACTTGTTATTAATTTGATAATCATTGTTAAAAAGCGTATAAGGGATGCAATTCTTGTCTGAGTTGTAGGTTCTTCTTCCGGAAGAGAAATCCATTCATAATCCGCACTGTTCTCTGCCGTCATAGGCTCTAACCTTCCCTCAGTTTCATAAAACACACTGTACTGAGGATATGCACCTTCGGAGTGGATTGAATAATTTGTTCCCTGAAGGAAAGACAGCGTTATGTTATCGCTAACAGTAGTAAAGCTGTGGTGAGCATTCTTAATGACCCATGTTCTGTCAGGATAAAGAGCGGTTGATAAGTCAACCTGTCTGTCAGGAGAGATGTAATCTCCCTTACCTTCTTCGACTCTCTGTAAAATATACTCGTCGGAAAGAGTGCTGCCGATTTTTGCGCAGGTAGCACCCTTGGTTGCTTCGTCAAGGCTTACAAGGAAGTCGGAAAGCTCATCTGCATCCTTGGTTAAAGGAGGATTCATATATCCGTACCTTGCGACAAAACCGATATGAATGTTATACTCATTTTCGCATTTTTCGTAAAGCTCATCAAGCTTTGAAGTACAATGTTCTCTGTAATACACAATCTTATCTATAAGACCTGCATACTGTGTTCTCAGCTCTGAATCCTCTTCACCGTAAATAAGATTAAGAGCTGCATCAAAATCCTCCTCGCTTACGCAGGTCCAGTAATTGACAACAGTTGCAATACCCGTTGCATGGCAAACAGCAGGCATAAGTGCTTCATAAAGCTTACCGTACAGATTCTCAACCTCGTCTAAAGCTTTATCTGTTACCGTTATCTGATTGAAGAGATCTATTGTCTTGAAAACAATTTCATTGATAAGATCGCTGAGACCAAAGCCGCCGGGCATACCGATATCAGAGCAATACTTCATCTGAGCGAGATATCTTTCAACCTGCTTTGCATCAAATTCAATCTGACCGCTGAAGGTCTTGCTGATAATTGTTGCACCGTTGGAAAGAACCTCATTTAACATAATATTCTTTATATGACCGTTGTCACCGTATTTTTCAAGATATGCCATAAGAAGTCCGCCACCCAGACAAGCCACATGGATATTAACCTTGTCTTTGCCGGTTGTTTCAAGCACCTTGAGCACATACTCGTGAAGTCTGTCAACGTGATCATAGGGGGAAAGTCTCCAGTCATACATAAAATTGTAATCATAAAGACCGTAATTTACAGTATCACGTTCAGCTTCTGCCTCAGAGGCATCAATACGTGACTGGGCAATACCGCTTCCGTTTATGGGGTTTCCGTTTTCGTCAATCTCAGAGCCCTTAAATAAAGGCTTAAGCTCTTCATAAACCGCTTTACCGTATCTGTCCCATTCGTCAAAAAGAAGACCTTCAGTAAGCATAGGAAGCATAATATTGGCGCAGGTTTCAACCACTGTATCCATATCGAAATTACCGTTGGACACATCAGAAAAAAGGTCTGAAATTCCAAGACCAAGCGGATTACCGTCGCCATCGTAAATAGTCTCTCCGTTGCCGCGGATATAAATTATAGGAAGGTTTTCTGAATCAATTGCCGAAGCAACGGGTGTCATCACCGCAAAAAAGAGTAAAAGAGAAAGAAACAAAGATATTGCTTTTTTCATTTATTTCACAACCTTTTAATATATTATAAGAATATGGTAACATATAACATTTCATATGTCAATGCCGCACAAATAAAAATGATGAACAATGCATCCAAAAAAACACCCAATTTAAAGCTATATACTAAAAATATTCATTACAATTGGGTGCGGGTATCCCACCCATACTTATTCACTATTACTTCTTACTTATTACGAGCTTGCGAGTAACAAGGTTCTCCGAAACAAAGAAATCTTTGATTTCGTCTTGTTTCGTGAGGTTCTTATTACCTCGCCAAAAACCGACCCAAAAGTTAGTGAAAAGTGAATAGTGAAGAAGTAATAAGTAAAAATCGACAACCTTCTGTCGAGGATTGTCGATTTTTGAGATTACAGCCCAATTTAGCAACAAACCGATAAATTGGAATTTATCTGTCTAATGAATTGTAAAATCTAATTATTTCCTCACACATTTCGTTGCTTTTATAATGATGAATGTAATGCCCGCAATCATAACTAATCAACTTGGCATTTTGAATTGATGCAAATTCTTTCTGTGCATCAGACCAATGTCCTTTTGTTTGCTTCCCATTTGACGCAAACAGTAAGACTGGACATTTTGCATATCCAGCTTTTTCTACAATACGTACATTGCTTAAAATTTCTTTGGATTCATTGATACAGCAGATATTAAAAGCGTTTCTCTTTCTCAGAAGCTTGTGCTGCTTAATTTCAAATTTAGTTAAGCAAGGATTATTTAACGGACATAGCAATCCTTGTAGTTTATATTTTGTGGCAAACTTCATCAATCTTATCCTTTTTTCAACCATTTCATCAGTCCATGCGCTATAAGTCAAAGGTGTAGACATATCATTTCCGATTATTGCCATTACATTATCGGGATACATCTGCGCCCATCTCAATGCTTCTATACCAGACATAGAATGTGGCAATAAAATGTATGGTCCATTTTCACCCATAGCTTCCAAAGCTTTCCTTTGCGTTGAAACAATCGTATCTATATCGGCAGGAGAATCAAAGATGTCCGAATATCCGTATCCGAACTTTTCTATTACAATCACTCTGAAGTTTTTGGACAACTTTTCATAAAGGATTTTGAAATCGTATACAGGAGCAACCGTCCCTGAACCTGACATAAGCACAATCTTAGGGGTGCCAATATTTCCTGTCCTATATATATGAATGTTATGTCCATCTACATTCACAAGCTCGCCGTTGCATTTCAAAGTTGTATTCATTTATAGCATCACCAGCAAATTCTTATTTATCGAACTGTTCAACATGTTGGGATTTACCAAACAGAGTTACATAAACTGAATTGTAACTCCGGCAGGATCTTTGGCAAAGAAGAAGCGAATCTGCGGCATGGGGGATATCATTTCCGACACTTCATATCCTTTTTT
>SVPE01000015.1 GCA_015066015.1 Oscillospiraceae bacterium | reverse complement strand
TGTTCTCGCATATCCATTATAACACCTATTTTAAATTCTGCACTATAAACTTTGTTTTTTCTTCCTGTTTTACCCATAAAAAATATGCACCTCCAAAAGTGTCTAACTTTTGGGGTGCATATCATTATCGAAACATACTGCTTTAATATTTTATTTCATTTCATCAAGCATTGTGTAATATTCCTCAACAAGGAATGAACCCATATGCTTACCGACTGACAAAACTTCATCTGCGATTTCTTCGCCGATGATGTGACCCATAAATGCGAAGTTGTTGTCTGTCAAAACGTAACCGAGTGCATCATTCGTGATGCTTACGGGGTAAATCTTTACGCCGTCAACCGCATTATGAAGGCTGTCATAAGGCCATACTGCATCGTCCCAGGTTGTAGCATTTGTGATTTCATCATCCCAGAAAACTTCGGGATAAAGCTCTGTCGGGAAAAGTGCAAATGCGAACTCGTTACCGAATTCAATATAACCCATTTCCGACGGCATACAGTAAGTACCGTCTGCCTTTTTGATAACCTGATTGTTTACAAGTCTTGCTTCACAAGCTAAAACAAGAATACTGTTTTCGGGTTTGATGAAAATTTCTCTGTGTGTTGCATTGATCACAGGAGCAAGCTCTTCTGAGAAGTCAGCAGCAAGTACAAAATCAGCAAATTTTCCGCCGAGGTATTTAGCCTGAGCGCCCTTTTCGTCCCACTCGCTCATTCCTGTTGTATCAACGTGAATATCTCTTGAAACCTGACCTACTGCACCGGGAATCATAACAAGGTTTGCACCCGTTTTTTCCTTGATTGCCTTATCCATATAATAGATATAGTCAGAACCTACAAGACCGTTGCTTGCGCTGAATGATGTAGCGTGGCAAGTGATGTCTGTGAGGTATGTATCTTCACTTCCCGAGTCGGGAACAAAACGAAGTGCTGCAGTATCGGGGATATTCTCTTTTGAAATAAGCTCTCTCTTATCCTTGATGTATTTGCTGCAATCGATTTCATCGTAATAAAGCTTACCGCTTTCCATATCGGCAAAAGCTTCTTTGATAGCTTCGATTGACTGAGCTACAAAATACTTTTTGAAGTAATGAGCAGTTTTCATTCCGGGGATATCGCTTTTAATTCCGAAGAAATTATAGAATCCGTTAAGAAGCAACTTCGGGATTGCACCCGTACTTACGCCCTGTGTATCAAGAACCGAATGAGCGTGAGTTGCGGAAATGTTGATGCTTGCAACCTTGATGCCTTCTTTTTCACAATACTCCATAACACCCTTGCGGATTGATCTTGTATCTGTTGATGTAACACCTAAAGCATCGATTGCACCCATAACAACTGCACCTTCGCCGCTGTTGTCATCAATAACTGCAACACGGATTCTCTGGTCATCATAGACGCCCTGAGCTTTTTTATCCGTCAGATCTCTGCCGAGATTGTATTTGCCGTTGTTAACATCTTCGGGTAAAATGCTTTTGCTTGCATAACCCAATTCCCAGTATGCACCGTCTGCCGCTTCGGTCTGATATTTTTCACGACCGGGCATAAAGCCTGCTTTTTCAGCGTTGTAATCAGCTTCTTCAAGCCAATCTACGGGATCGGGATAAACCTTGCATGCAAAGCTTACAACCTTTTCAACAATAACATTGAGTGTGTCATAAAGCACCTTCATTATTGAAGTACCTACGTCTGCAAGACTGCCGTCTGCTGCATATGAAACAATTGAATTGCCGCAGAAAAGCATCGTGAAACAAAGCATAAGTGCTACAATTTTACTCAAATTTTTCTTCATATTCTTACCTCCCTTGTTGATTTAATTATAAAATAAAAACCATATATGTGTCAATCTATTTTTAAAATAAGCTGTAGTTTATTTTAAAACCGACTATTGACAAAGAGCAAATTTTATAGATAATTCTTTCAAAAAAATTGGGACGACGAAAAATCCCCGAGGAATTGCGGTTCCTCGGGGGTTTGGTTTAATTATTCAGTTGCTTCAGCTTCTTCTTTGTCAGCTTTTTTAGCTTTGGAAGCTTTCTTTTCTTCCTTAACTTCAGCCTCAAACTTTGTCAACTCGATGATGCACATTTCAGCTGCGTCACCGCGACGGGGGGCTGTTTTGATTATACGACAATAACCGCCGTTTACATCTTTATATGCAGGGGCAATTTCATCGAAAAGCTTTTTGATAACTTCTTCTTTAGTGATGTATGCAAAAGCCTTACGCTTTGAATTAAGATCGTTAGTCTTAGCAGTAGTAATCATTTTCTCTGCCATTGCACGAACTTCTTTTGCCCTTGTAACGGTGGTTTCTATTCTGCCGTTTTCCAAGAGATATGTTACCATAGCTCTGAGCATTGCCTTGCGGTGGTCGCTGGTTCTGCCGAGTTTTCTGGATCCTGGCATTAAAATCACTCCTTTACCGTTAATGGGTTGAGATTAGTCTTCTTCCTTACGGAGACTGAGATCTAATGAATTAAGCTTTGCGATAACCTCATCAAGTGACTTACGTCCGAGATTTCTGACTTTCATCATATCGTCTTCAGTCTTGTTAGCTAAATCTCCAACCGTGTTGATTCCGGCTCTCTTCAAGCAATTGAAGGAGCGTACGGACAGGTCAAGATCTTCAACGGACATCTCCAATACCTTTTCTTTTCCGTCGTCATCCTTGACTACCATAATCTCTGTATCGTATGCCTCATCTGAGAGGTCACCGAAGAGATTGAGATGCTCATTGAGAATCTTGGCTCCGAGAGAAACGGCTTCCTTAGCGGAAATTGTGCCGTTTGTCCACACTTCGAGCGTAAGCTTGTCATAGTCAGTAATCTGACCGACACGTGTGTTCTCAACTGTATAATTCACCTTCAAAACAGGTGTATAAATAGAATCAATTGCTATAACTCCGATAACGGGCTGAAGAATCTGCTTATTACGGTCAGCTGAAACATATCCTCTGCCGATGTCTGCAGTCATTTCCATGCTAAGGTGAGCACCTTCGTCAAGAGAAGCAATGTGTAAATCGGGATTGAGAATCTCAACTTCACTGTCTGTCTTGATGTTAGCTGCAGTAACCTCGCCTGCACCCGTTTCATTGATATATATAGTCTTGGGGCCTTCACCGTGAATTTTAAGAATAACACTCTTGAGGTTCAAAACTATTTCGGTAACATCTTCCTTAACGCCCTCAACTGTTGAGAACTCGTGGAACACGTTGTCAATCTTAACAGATGTGATAGCGTATCCGGGAAGAGATGATAATAAAACTCTTCTCAAGCTGTTACCTAACGTTGTGCCGTAGCCTCTTTCCAACGGTTCAACGACGAATTTGCCGTATGTTCCGTCGGGGCGCACGTCAAAACTATCGATTCTGGGCTTTTCAATTCCAATCATTTAAAACCCTCCTTGTTAATTGCAAAATAAGCCTGTCTGATTATTACTAATATTAAAGCTTATGCTGCATTATTTAGAATAGAACTCAACGATAAGATGCTCTTCAACAGGAGCAGCTATCTGATCGCGGTCGGGAAGATTTACAACTTTTGCTTCATAAGCATCGTTGTTAGCTTCAAGCCACTGCGGTACGGGACGAGCACTGTTAGCTTCCAATACTGCCTTGATCTTCTCGCTGTCGCGACTTGCGTTCTTGATTGTAAGTTTGTCGCCTGCCTTCAAAAGATATGACGGAATATCAGTTTTCTGTCCGTTTACTTTGAAGTGACCGTGTGTTACAAGCTGTCTTGCTTCTGCTCTTGAGCTTGCCCAACCCAAAAGATAAACAACGTTATCAAGACGGCTTTCGCAAATTCTTAAAAGGTTTTCACCTGTTACGCCCTGCTTTCTTTCAGCCATCAAAAAATATTTGTGGAACTGATTTTCCTGAATACCGTAGTAACGTCTTGCCTGCTGCTTTGCTCTGAGCTGCATGCCGTATTCAGAAGTCTTTTTGCGGCTCTGGCCATGCTGACCGGGAGCGTAAGAACGACGTTCGATTGAACACTTACCAGTGTAGCAACGTTCACCCTTCAAGAAGAGTTTCTTACCCTCGCGACGGCATAACTTACATACCGCGCCAGTATATCTTGCCATATACGTTACACCTCCAAATTTAATAGGTTATACACGCCTTCTCTTAGGCGGACGACAGCCATTGTGAGGAATAGGAGTAACGTCCTTGATAAGGCTTACTTCTAAACCTGCTGTCTGTAAAGCTCTGATTGCAGCTTCACGTCCTGCGCCGGGTCCTTTAACATAGACCTCAACTGTCTTCATACCATGCTCGATTGCAGCTTTTGCAGCTGTTTCAGCAGCTGTCTGTGCAGCGAACGGTGTGGATTTTCTTGAACCTCTGAATCCCATCTCACCGGCACTTGCCCATGATACTGCATTACCCTGAGTATCTGTGATAGTTACAATCGTGTTGTTGAAGGTGGATTGGATATGAGCCGCACCGCGATCGATATTTTTACGCTCACGGCGTTTGCGTGTGGCATTCTTTTTACCTGAAACTTTAGCCATTTTTCGTATCCCTCCTACTCTTACTTCTTCTTATTGGCAATTGTCTTCTTCGGGCCCTTACGGGTACGAGCGTTTGTCTTAGAGCGCTGTCCTCTTACGGGAAGGCCCTTGCGGTGACGAACACCACGGTAGCAGCCAATTTCTACCAAACGCTTAATGCTGAATGCTGTTTCGCGACGTAAATCACCTTCTACAGTAAGGTTGTTATTGATGTAATCGCTAAGCTTTGCTATATCTTCCTCAGTCAAATCTTTTACTCTGACATCAGGATTTACACCTGTCGCTGCGATAATGTCGCTTGCAGTCTTACGACCGATACCAAAGATATATGTGAGAGCAATCTCAATTCTTTTATCTCTCGGTAAGTCTATACCTGAAATACGCGCCATTTGTCAGTTGCACCTCCATTAATATGGTTTGCGTCGGGATTAGCCCTGACGCTGCTTGTGCTTGGGATTTTCACAGATAACCATTACTCTTCCCTTGCGTTTAATAACTTTGCACTTTTCGCAAATCTTTTTGACAGAAGGTCTGACTTTCATTTAGAATACCTCCTTAAAGTTTTACTTTCTGCTTTTATTTGGAACGCCATGTGATACGCCCACGCGTGAGGTCATATGGCGACATTTCGACCGTCACCTTATCTCCCGGTAAAATTCTGATGAAATTCATTCTCAGTTTTCCCGAGATGTGAGCCAAAATTTTGTGACCGTTTTCCAACTCAACCTGGAAGTTTGCGTTGGGTAACGCCTCAATTACCGTACCTTCAATTTCAATCATATCCTGTTTAGACATACTACGTTTCCCCTTTTAAAGTTTTTCGTAATTTTGGCTTAAAGCCTTTTTAAGTCTACGGTTGGTAGACATTTCAGCCTCATCAAGTATTCTGTCGGTTAATTCTATATGCTTGAGATTTTTGACTTTTGGTCTTTCCAAAGGTCTTTCTTTACCCTCGCATACTAAAATCTTATCACCGTCAAAGCCGACTATGGCTAAATACTTATCTTTATCACGTCCGGCTGATGACCGGACAACTCTGCCGATTTTAAGCTCCATCTGCCGCCTCCTAAACCTGCGTCAAAATCTGCGGGCCGTTGGTGGTTATGGCTACTGTATGTTCAAAATGTGCAGATAGCTTTCCGTCTGCCGTTATTACCGTCCAACCGTCGGACAATGTTCTGACATCTGCCTTGCCCTGATTTATCATAGGCTCAATCGCTAATGTCATGCCCGGCAACAGGCGTACTCCTCTTCCTCGAGTACCGAAATTCGGTACGCTCGGTTCTTCATGTAACTCAGCTCCGATTCCGTGCCCGACATATTTGCGGACCACGCTGAAGCCTCTTGCTTCACAGTATTCTGATACTGCTGCTCCGATATCGCCGACTCTGCCGCCCACGACAGCCGCCTCGATGCCTTTGTAAAGGCTCTCTCTGGTTGTGTCGCACAGCCGCTTTGCTTCGGGGCTTATCTCGCCCACCGCAAAAGTAGCGGCATTGTCACCGTTATATCCGTTGAGTTCTGCTCCGAGGTCGACGCTGACGATGTCACCGTCTTTCAAAACTGCTGTTTTGCTCGGAATTCCATGAATAACCTGATTATTTATGGATATGCATGCCGTAGCGGGGAAACCGTATAAATTCAAGAAGTTCGGTCTTGCCTTGTTCTTTGTTATATATTCATACGCCAGTCGGTCTAATTCATAGGTTGTTACACCCGGTTTGACCGCTTCCCCTACTACCTGTAGTGCTTCTGCCGATATCCTGCAAGCATCTCTCATGAGTGCAAGCTCTCTGTTCGTTTTGAGCACTATCATGCTATTCCTCCAAAGCTTTGAGAGTCAATGCTGTGGTATCAGCTACCTCTTCCTGACCCTCGACTACTGAAAGCTTGTTCTGCTTTGCATAGTAGTCTTTCAACGGTTCGGTCTGATCATGGTAAACCTTGAGTCTTTCCAAAACCGTATCCGGATGGTCGTCAGCTCTGATTACAAGTTCTTCGCCGCAGACATTGCAAATGCCTTCCTTAGCGGGTTTCTTGTATTCTGTGTGGTATGAAGCACCGCATGCTTTACATACTCTTCTGCCTGACATTCTCTTTACGATTTTTTCATCGGGAACATAAATCTCGATTACTTTGTCAATCTGAACTCCCATTTCGTCCAATGCCTCAGCCTGAGGAATTGTTCTCGGGAAGCCGTCGAGAATGAAACCACCCTTGCAATCATCCTCCGCAAGACGCTCTTTAATGATGCCGATTACAACATCATCGGGAACAAGTGCGCCTGCATCAATGAATGATTTTGCCTTAAGTCCCATTTCTGTGCCGTTTTTCAATGCTGCACGGATTATATTACCCGTTGAGATTGCCGGAATGGAAAGCTTTTCGCAGATGATTTCTGCCTGTGTTCCCTTTCCGGCGCCGGGTGCGCCTAAAAGAATTAAATTCATAATTCACGCCTCCTGTAAAAAATTAATCAAGGAAGCCCTTATAGTGACGCATCATCATCTGAGATTCAAGCTGTTTAACAGTTTCAAGTGCAACACCAACCAAGATGATAATTGATGTTCCGCCCAATGAAAGGTTCATCGGTACGTTGCATGCTGCTGTTATCTGCGAGAAGACAATCGGGAAGAGAGCGACTACACAGAGCATCAAAGCTCCTAATAATGTAATTCTTGACAGAATCTTTCCGATATAATCAGATGTGGGCTTGCCGGGACGGATACCCGGGATAGCACCGCTCTGTTTGCGGATGTTGTTTGCCATTTCGATCGGATTGTACTGAATTGATGCATAGAAATATGCAAAGAACAGAATCAATACGAAATAGATAATAGCATAAGCCCAGTGCTCTGCTGTGAAAATTTTGAAGAATGTTGCCCATCCGCTTCCCTCTTTAACGTTGACAAACATCTGGATTGTCGGGGGAAGTGAAAGGATTGAGCTTGCGAAGATAACGGGCATAACGCCTGACATATTAACCTTGATCGGAATATGTGTGCTCTGTCCGCCGTACATCTTTCTGCCGACAACTCTCTTTGCATACTGAACGGGAATACGTCTTTCAGCATTATCCATCCATACAATGTATGCGATCATAGCGAGCATAATGATGTATGCTATAGGTGCAAGTGCATAGTATGCGGGTACGTTAACACCCTGCTCGAAGTAACTCCAGATTGTAGTTACGAGTGCGGGGATTCTTGATACGATACCTGCGAAAAGAATCATTGAAATACCGTTGCCGATACCTTTTTCGTTGATTCTTTCACCCATCCACATGATGAGTGCTGTACCTGCTGTGAAACAAAGAATAATTACGATTGCCTGGAATACTGCAGCGAAACCTGTGAAAGGATTGCCTGCTGCGTCCTTCATAAGGAAGTTCTTTCCGTCAGGACCTGTCTGATTACGGAGATAGAAGTAATATGCTGTACTCTGTAAGAGACCAAGTACTACTGTAACAACACGAGTGATAGATGCAATCTTCTTGCGTCCTTCCTCGCCCTCTTTCTGTAATCTTTCGAGGTAAGGAATTGCAACCGTCAACAACTGCATGATGATTGAAGAGTTGATGTACGGGGTGATTGACAATGCGAAGACTGTACCGTAGTTGAAAGCATCACCTGTCATCATCTGAAGGTATTCCATAAATGTACCCTGTGCAGCTGATGTGGAGAAAATACCACTTGCTGCATCAACGAAGGGCACCGGAATTGCTGCACCGATTCTGAATACTAAAAGAATAAGTGCTGTGTATAACAATTTTTTTCTAAGGTCGGCGATTTTCCATGCATTGATTATTGTCTGAATCAACTCAAATCACCTCAACCTTTCCGCCTGCAGCTTCAATCTTTGCCAAAGCTGACTCGGAGTAAGGCTTGGTTTCCTTATCAGAATCACTGTAAGAAACAAGCTTTACCGTGAGCTTTTTGGTAAGCTCACCGTTACCAAGAATTTTTATACCGTCGAAAGCGCCTTTTACAAGACCCTTTTCGATAAGTGCTGCTGCATCAACAACCGCACCATTGTCAAAAACTCTCTCAAGTTCTGATACGTTTACAGATGCAATCTTCTTAGCGAAGATGTTGTTAAATCCACGCTTCGGAATACGTCTCTGTAAAGGCATCTGACCGCCCTCGAAGCCGGCACGCATACCGCGACCTGCACGGGCTTTTTGACCTTTGTGACCTTTACCGGCAGTTTTACCCTGACCGGAAGCTGCACCTCTACCGATACGCTTACGTTCTTTTGTTGAACCAGCTGCCGGTGATAATTCGTGCAATTTCATTTTCCGCACCTCCTTGCTTACGCTTCGGTTACCTCGATAAGATGGCTTATTTTTTTAATCTTACCTTGGGTTTGGGGATTGTTGGGCTGTGAAGCTACATCCCCTATTTTATGAAGACCAAGTGCATGGGCGGTGGCAATCTGATCCTTTTTGCTGCCTATAAGGCTCTTTACAAGTTTTACCTGAACGTCTGCCATTTTTCCACCCTCCTTAACCTAAAATTTCCTTAGCTGACTTGCCGCGGATAGCCGCAACTTCGTCAACATTACGGAGTTTTGAAAGTCCGTCGATTGTTGCTCTAACAACGTTACACGGATTGTTTGAGCGAAGTGCCTTTGAACGGATATCCTTGATACCTACAGTTTCAACAACTGCACGAACAGGTCCGCCGGCAATAACTCCGGTACCGGGAGCAGCGGGTTTCATAAGAACTACGCCTGCACCATACTTACCGATGATTTCATGAGGAATTGTAGTACCCTTAAGAGATACATGAATTAAATTCTTCTTCGCATCCTCAATACCTTTGCGTATTGCGTCCGGTACTTCGCCGGATTTACCGAGACCGAAGCCAACGGTTCCGTTTCCGTCACCAACGACTACAAGTGCTGCGAACTTGAAAATTCTACCGCCCTTTACTGTCTTGGAAACACGGTTTATCGCTACTACGCGTTCTTGCAATTCATTTACATTAGCCGTTGTTTCATTCATAGCCAAAGCTTTTTCCTCCTTCATTAGAACTTGAGGCCACCCTCGCGGGCACCTTCGGCCAGCTCTTGTACACGGCCGTGATAAATATAGCCACCGCGGTCAAAAACAACTGTTGTTATTTTCTTCTTTGCGGCACGCTCTGCGAGTAATTTGCCCACATTGTGAGCTGCTGTTTTATTTCCGCCGTACTCTGCAAAATCTTTTTCAACTGTTGAAGCTGATACGAGTGTTACACCCTTATCATCGTCTATCAACTGTGCATATATATGCTGCAGGGAGCGGAATACATTAAGGCGAGGACATTCAGCTGTTCCGTGAATCTTACCACGGACTCTCTTATGACGCTTAAGTCTTGCCTTTTTGCTGTCAGGTCTGTTAACCATTCCGTTTCACTCCTTCTTTTAAGACTATTTACCGCCCTTACCGGCTTTACCTTCCTTACGGCGGATGTATTCATCAACATACTTGATTCCCTTACCCTTATACGGCTCAGGCGGACGCTTTTCGCGAACTTCTGCTGCGAACTGACCAACCTTCTGCTTGTCAGGACCGGATACAACGATCTTGTTGGGAGACGGAACTTCTACTGTGATACCGTCTGTTTCGGGCATGATAACCTGATGTGAGTAACCGATATTGAGAACTAAGTTTTTACCTTCCTTAGCTGCACGGTAACCAACACCGTTAACTTCAAGCTCTTTTGTATAGCCTTTGCTTACGCCTTCAACCATGTTAGCGATAAGTGAACGTGTCAAACCATGAAGTGACCTGTTCAATTTGTTATCATCAGGACGAGTAACAACGATTGTTTCGCCGTCCTTTGCTACTGATATATTGCTGTGCACTGTCTGAACGAGTGTTCCTTTTGCACCCTTAACGGTAACAGTGCTGCCGTCAATATTAACTTCGACTCCTGCGGGAATCTCGATGGGCATTCTGCCTATACGTGACATTTTACAGCACCTCCTTACCAAACAAATGCAAGGACTTCGCCACCAACATTAGCAGCACGAGCATCCTTGTCAGTTAAAATACCCTTTGATGTTGAGAGGATCGCAATGCCTAAGCCTTTCATAACTTTGGGCATATCCTCACAGTTGGTGTATATACGCAGACCGGGCTTTGAAACTCTGCGTAAACCTGTTATAACCTGAGATTTGTTGGGGCCGTACTTCAAAGCGATTTCGATAACGCCCTGCTTTCCGTCCTCTTCAACTTTAAATCCTTTTACATATCCTTCATCAACAAGAATCTGAGCAATTGCCTTCTTCATGTTGGATGCGGGAATTCTTACAGTATCGTGCTTTGCTGAATTCGCATTACGAATTCTTGTAAGCATATCTGCAATTGAATCTGTGATTTGCATACGTCAACCTCCTTTTGCAATCGCTCTTACCAGCTTGCTTTTCTTACACCGGGAATCTGACCCGCGTGAGCGAGCTCTCTGAAGCAGATACGACATACTCCGTATTTACGAAGATATGCATGCGGCCTGCCACAGATTTTGCATCTGTTGTACTGTCTTGTTGAATACTTTGCAGGTCTTGCCTGCTTAACTTTCATCGCTGTTTTAGCCACAGTTATACCTCCTTAATTACTTAGAAAACGGAGCGCCCATAAGTGTAAGCAGCTCTCTTGCTTCTTCGTCTGTTTTTGCTGTTGTGACAAAGCATAAATCCATGCCACGAACCTTGTCAATCTTATCATAATCGATTTCGGGGAAAATCAACTGCTCTTTGATACCCATTGAGTAGTTACCCTTACCGTCGAATGAATCAGGATTGATACCTCTGAAATCTCGAACTCTCGGAAGCGCGATGTTGAAGAATCTGTCGAGGAATTCATACATTCTTTCGCCTCTGAGTGTTACCTTTGCACCGATTGTCATGCCTTCACGGAGCTTGAAGTTAGCAACTGACTTTCTCGCTTTGCAAAGTACGGGCTTCTGACCTGTAATCTGCATAAGGTCTGATACTACTGCATCAAGTACCTTCGGGTTGTCACGAGCTTCGCCACAACCAACGTTGATAACGATCTTGTCAAGCTTCGGGATCTGCATGACGCTCTTGTACTCAAACTTCTTCATGAGTGCAGGAGCAACTTCTTTTGCATAGAATTCTCTTAATCTTGCCATTTGTCATGTCCCTCCCTATTATTCAAACTCTGCGTTACAATCGCTCTTTTTGCATGTACGCATCTTCTTACCCTTTGAGTTTACTGTGCTGCCTGTTCTTGTCGGACGGCCACACTTGGGGCAGATGAGCTGTACCTTGTCAGCATAGAGTGCGCTTTCAGCTTTGATAAGTCCACCGGGTTCTCCGACCTTACGGGGCTTAACGTGCTTTGTTACGATGTTAACACCTTCAACGATAACTTTGTTCTCTTTGGGGCTAACTTCTAAAACCTTGCCTCTTTTGCCGCGATATTTACCATTGATAACTACGACCTCATCACCGGTCTTTACATGAACTTTATTCATCTCTTCTGCACCTCCCGATTAAAGCACTTCCGGAGCGAGACTGAGAATCTTAAGATAATCTTTTTCTCTCAACTCTCTTGCTACGGGTCCAAAGATACGTGTGCCTTTGGGATTTTTGTCTTCTTTAATAATTACGGCTGCATTTTCGTCGAAACGAATGTATGTGCCGTCTTCTCTGCGAAGGCCTTTAACAGATCTAACGATAACTGCTTTGACTACTTCGCCTTTTTTTACAACGCCGCCGGGTGCAGCCTTCTTAACTGAAGCTACTACCACGTCGCCGATATTGGCATACCTCCTGCCGGTACCACCGAGTACGCGAATGCACATAAGCTCTTTTGCGCCCGTGTTATCGGCAACCTTGAGGTAACTCTGTTGCTGTATCACAGTGTTTGCCTCCTTACTTTCTTCACCAAATTATTTGGCTTTCTCGATTATTCTTACAAGACGCCATCTCTTATCCTTTGATAAGGGACGTGTTTCCATAATTTCAACACGGTCGCCGATTCCGCACTCATTAGCCTCGTCATGAGCCTTAATTTTAACTGTACGGTTAACGATCTTTTTGTAAAGCGGATGCTTTACTCTGTCTTTAACAGTAACAACGATGGTCTTATCCATCTTGTCGCTGGTAACCATGCCGACCTGAGTTTTTCTAAGGTTTCTTTCACTCATTTAATTCCGCCTCCCTTTCTTACGCTTCAGCAGCGTTAAGTTCGTTCTCGCGCTGAATTGTCTTAATTCTTGCGATATCCTTCTTAACAGCCTTGATGCGCATCGGGTTATCGAGCTGGTTTATGGCTTGCTGGAAGCGCAGTTTAAACAGCTCATCTTTCAACTCAAGAAGCTTAGCATCCAGCTCTTTTGCTGACAGTTTTTTGATTTCACTGGCTTTCATTATTGCTCACCACCCGTTTCTTCCTTAGTTACAAATTTACATTTGATAGGCAACTTGTTAGCTGCAAGACGCATAGCTTCTCTTGCAAGTGCCTCATCAACGCCGGCAATTTCAAACATTACTCTGCCCGGCTTAACTACTGCTACCCAGTATTCCGGAGAACCTTTACCTGAACCCATTCGAGTTTCAGCAGGTTTCTCTGTGATCGGCTTATCCGGGAATATCTTAATCCATACCTTACCACCACGTTTGATGTGACGTGTCATAGCGATACGGGCTGCTTCAATGTGGTTAGATCTGATCCAACCGGGTTCAAGTGCTACGAGACCGAAGTCACCGTAGTTAACTTTTGTACCTCTTGTTGCGTTACCCTTGATGACACCTCTCTGCGGCTTACGGTATTTAACGCGTTTGGGTAATAACATTAGCGTGCTCCCCCTTCCTTGCGAGGTCTGCGGCTATCGTGGAGGACTTCGCCTCTGTAAATCCATACCTTAACACCGATACGACCGTAAGTTGTATCTGCTTCAGCAAAACCGTAGTCGATGTCTGCTCTGATAGTCTGCAGCGGGATTGTTCCCTCATGATAATGTTCAGTACGAGCGATTTCAGCACCGCCTAAACGTCCTGATACCTGTGTCTTTATACCTTTTGCTCCAAGCTTCATTGTTCTGCCGATTGCCTGCTTCAAAGCTCTTCTGAACGATACACGTTTTTCGAGCTGCAAAGCAATACCCTCTGCAACGAGCTGTGCATTCAAGTCAGGCTGCTTTACTTCAACGATGTTGATGAAAACTTCCTTTTCTGTTCCGAGTTTCTTCTGACAAACTTTCTTAAGCTTCTCAATTTCAGAACCGCCACGGCCGATTACCATACCGGGCTTTGCACAGTGAATATTGATGCGTACACGCTTAGCGTCACGTTCAATCTCTACCTTCGGTACACCGGCAGGAGCTAATGTCTTAAGGAGATACTCGCGAAGTTCATAGTCTTCAACTAATGTGTTGCCGAAGTCCTTTTTATCAGCGAACCAACGAGATTCCCAGTTCTTGATAACACCGATTCTTAAACCGGTGGGGTTAATTTTCTGGCCCATTATTTATCCTCCTCCTTGCCTTATTCCATTTCCTTGAGTACAAGGGTGATGTGCGATGTCTTCTTGTTTATACGGAATGCACGTCCCTGTGCTCTGGGTCTGATACGCTTAAGAGTCGGTCCCTGATCTACCTGGCAGGAAGCAACGTAAAGCTTTGAAACATCCATATTGTAGTTGTTCTCTGCGTTTGCCATTGCTGATTTCAACAACTTCATAAGCGGTTCACACGCGGCCTTCGGCGTGTGCTTGAGAATTGCCATAGCCTTGTTTGCAGGCTGATTGCGGATTAAGTCCAATACGATCTGCACCTTTCTGGGCGCAATACGTACAAATGTTACCTTGGCCTTAGATTCCATTGTTTACACACTCCTTTCGACCTTTATTTTGAATTAGATGTTTTTGAACCTGCATGACCTCTGAAGGTTCTTGTAGGTGCAAACTCACCGAGTTTATGTCCAACCATATCTTCTGTTACATATACCGGAACGTGTTTACGTCCGTCATGAACTGCAAATGTATGACCGACAAAATCCGGGAAGATTGTGGAGCTGCGGCTCCATGTCTTCAAGACGATTTTTTCGCCTGTTTCGTTCATTTTCAAAACTCTTTCGTACAACTTAGGCTGTACGTAGAATCCTTTTTTTGTACTTCTGCTCATTATTCTTAGCTCCTTTCTCGACCTTATTTGTCGTTACGACGCTTAATAATAAGCTTGTCAGATGCCTTTTTATGAGCTCTGGTCTTGTAACCGAGTGCCGGTTTACCCCAAGGAGTAACAGGACCTGAACGTCCGATGGGTGCTTTACCTTCACCACCACCGTGGGGATGGTCACACGGGTTCATAACAGAACCTCTGACTGTCGGACGCCAACCCATGTGGCGTTTTCTACCTGCTTTACCGATCTTTACGTTTTCGTAATCGGCGTTACCTACCTGGCCAACTGTTGCCATGCACTGTGCAGGAACGTTTCTGAGCTCGCCTGAGGGCAATCTGAGAAGTGCGTAAACGCCTTCCTTAGCCATAAGCTGTGCTGAGTTACCTGCTGCTCTTGCTAACTGGCCGCCTCTGCCGGGATAGAGTTCAACGTTGTGAACAACTGTACCTGTGGGCATATTTTCAAGCGGTAATGCGTTACCGGGCTTGATGTCGGCTGTTCTGCTTGATGAAACCTTGTCGCCGATCTTAAGACCAACGGGAGCAAGGATGTATCTCTTTTCACCGTCTTCATACTGAACGAGTGCAATATGTGCTGAACGGTTGGGGTCGTACTCTAATGTGAGTACTGTTGCAGACATATCCATCTTATCTCTCTTGAAATCGATAACACGATACTTTCTGCGGTTTCCGCCACCTCTGTGACGAACTGTGATTCTTCCGTAGCTGTTACGACCTGACTTCTTGTTAAGAGGCTCTAAGAGGCTTCTTTCAGGTGCGACCTTTGACAACTCGGAGTAATCTGTAACCGACATATTACGTCTTGCGTTGCCTGTCGGCTTGTAAAATCTGATTGACATTTGATTCACACTCC
Organism: Oscillospiraceae bacterium; assembly: GCA_015066015.1. Lineage (GTDB taxonomy): Bacteria > Bacillota > Clostridia > Oscillospirales > Acutalibacteraceae > UBA6857. Next base: position 30,187 of record SVPE01000015.1, on the reverse strand, counting down.
TGTTAAGCGGCTTTGCGGAGCATGTCAACTCCATACTTTACCGCCGGAATTTTTAATTGTTTTTAGTCTGCTGACCTTAAGCCATACCGTCAAAGAAATCGATTGTCTTTGACTTTTCTGTAAGTGTTACGATAGCCTTCTTCCAAGCTGCCGTATAACCTTCGTTTCTGCCCTGTCTTCTGAGCTGTCCGCGAACGTTCATTGTGTTAACTTTTGCAACTTCAACTGAGAAAAGCTCTTCAACAGCTTTTTTGATCTCAATTTTGTTAGCATCTTTAGCTACTTCGAAAGTATACTTTTTAAGTTCGATACCTTCCATTGATGCTTCTGTGATTACGGGACGGAGGATAATATCCTGTGCTAATTTACTCATTATGCATATACCTCCTCAATCTTTGCCACAGCATCCTCAAGTACGATGATTGTATCGCTGTTGAGAATATCGTAAACATTAAGTGTGCTTACAAGTGTTGTTTTAACACCTGCGATGTTTCTTGCACTTCTGTAGATGATGTCATTCTTTTCAGGAAGAACGATTAATACTTTCTTGCCTGTTTCGAGAGCTGACAATACATCAACAACTGCTTTTGTCTTGATCTCTTCAAGAGCTAAACCTCTTAAAACGATCATTTCTTCTGCTGCTACCTTGCTTGAAAGTGCTGACTTCATAGCAAGTCTTCTGACTTTCTTGTTTATTGAAAATCCATAGCTGCGAGGTTTCGGGCCGTGAGCGATACCACCGTGTGTCCACTGGGGTGAACGGGTTGAACCCTGTCTTGCTCTACCTGAACCTTTTTGTCTCCAAGGCTTCTTTCCTCCGCCGCTTACTTCTGAGCGTGTGCGGGTGGACTGAGTGCCCTGACGCTGGTTAGCCAAATAATTGACTACTACAAGATGCATTGCTGATACGTTGGGAGTTATTCCGAAGATACCGTCGGAAAGCTCTATATCAGAAACCTTCTTGCCTGTTGTTTCGAATACTGATACGTTAGGCATTTATTACACTCCTTCCCTTACGCTTTCTTTACGCTGTCTTTGATTACAACAATGCCGCCCTTGGGACCAGGAATAGCACCCTTGATAGCGATAAGGTTGTTTTCTGCATCGATCTTAACAACGCTCAAATTCTGGATTGTTACTCTCTCTGCACCTAAGTGACCTGCAAGTTTCTTTCCCTTGTAAACTCTTGACGGGTCTGAACAAGCACCCAATGAACCTGCGTGTCTTGCAACAGGACCTGTACCGTGGGATTCTTTGAGTCTGCTGAAGTTCCATCTTTTGATTGAACCTGCAGTTCCCTTACCCTTGCTCTTGCCGACAACATCAACGATGTCGCCAACTGCGAATACGTCAGCTTTAAGAATGTCGCCAACGTTCAAAGTATCGATGTCGTCCAATCTGAACTCTTTCAATACCTTCTTAGGAGCTACATCGCCTTTTGCAAAGTGACCCTTCATGGGTTTGTTTACACGATGAAGCTTTTGATCACCGAAGCCAACCTGAACAGCTGCATAGCCGTCGTTTTCGATTGTCTTCTTCTGGACTACGGGGCACGGACCTGCTTCAACTACTGTTACGGGAATTAAATTTCCGCTTTCATCGAAGATCTGAGTCATGCCGAGCTTTTTGCCGATAAGACCTTTTTTCATTTTATTTTCCTCCTTATAGGTTATTGGTTGGCTCTCGCCAACATGACCTGCGGCGTTCAGCTTTTATTAAAGCTTGATTTCAATTTCAACGCCTGCGGGAAGCTCAAGACCTGTCAGAGCTTCAACGGTCTTGTTTGAAGGTCTGATAATGTCGATAAGCCTTTTGTGAGTTCTCTGCTCAAACTGTTCGCGGGAATCCTTGTACTTATGAACAGCACGAAGGATTGTAACAACTTCCTTCTCTGTCGGGAGCGGTACGGGACCTGCTACCTGAGCGTTTGTACGCTTTGCTGTTTCAACGATTTTCTCCGCTGCTTTGTCTACGAGATTGTGATCGTAGCTCTTGAGCCGAATTCTGATTTTTCCTTTGACTGCCATGGTTACGCCTCCTTAAAATTTGGCGGGCATTGTTTAAAAGCTATACTGTTCCGGGTGTGTCGTGATCCCCGTCTAAAAAATCCGGAAAAAAATATTTCCGGTTCATAGGCAGTATTGCCCTAAACAATCTCTCCCCCAAAAGTCCGCAAAGGTACGGTAAATCGGGGTACGAGAAATCTTCGCCCGGTTTAAAATCGGACATACTCCGCAGAAATTTCCTACCGCGCGGGTAGCCACCTCCTGCATCAACGCACATCAAAACGCATACTCCACCTATACTAAAGCATGCTGAAGTATGATACCATAAAAACTCAGATAATGCAAGTGTTTTTCGAAAAAAAGTTAAAATTTTATCAAAAAAATTCAATTCCCCGAACATCTTGTATTTCAAGACATCCGGGGCACTACAAATAGTATTAAATTTCCAACGGAACGCTTATATTCGCAAGAATATTTCCTGTTGAATCCGTTACCGTAAGTTCCATATCATAATTTTTGCCTTCTTCAAACAATATACCGTCCAATTGAACTCCGTTTATTTCTCTTGTCTGCACACTTCTTATTGAAGCGGTTGCGATATATCCGTTCACAGTTTCCGCTTTAAGGACACTTATTGCCTCTGACGGTATATCAAGTGTTTCGGCTGAAGTAAGAATCTTTCCCGTAAAAACACAATCGCTCCAGTCTGCGTCTGTCGGAATAATAACCTCTGCATCCGTAACATTGCGAATTATATCACCATAGCGGTTCGGAAATTCGTTTTCAAAAAAAGCACTCGCCGTCACGCCGTCAGCTGATGTGAGATTCACCGCAGTCTGCTCCGAATTACCGTTCAGAAGCGATTCGGTTGTTGTCACCATATCTTCCGCTTTCAGAAGTTTTATATTTGTTCCGCTGTTTTTAATTCCTGCAACCTGAATCCTGTTACCCTCGGAGCTTACAAAGAAACCGTCCGGTACACGGATATATATCGTCTCGTCTTTTTCAAAGCTTTCGCTCGGATTTAAAACTGCAGTGCGGAACGACTCTGTCGTGACAATATTGCTGCTGAATATATGTTTATTGGCTGCATCGGCAAAAACCGTTATCTCATCTCTTGTATTGCCGGATACCGTAAAAACGATTTCATCGCCCTTGGCATCCGTCATACTGAGCTTGAGTGCGTAATTTTCATAAGCCAACCTCATGTATGCCTGCTGAACATCGCTTACAGGCTTGCTTTCACTCTTCAGAATAAACGTAACCGCTTTTGAATCTGAGCCGTCAACATCAAAAGCTCCTGCATCAAAAAACACCTTTACCGAACACGCCGTATCAAATTTGACCAGGTCGTTCACTTTTTCAAAGAAATCTTTATCATCTATGTACACCTTGATGCTTGTGGTGTCGTTATCCTTTACAACTTTAACGGTTTCCTCTGTCGGTTCAATCTCGATTTTTTCCCCGTCGGAGAGGTGTATTCTGATTCTGTCCGATTTTTCATATGCAAAAGTCGTAACTTCTTCTCCGAAAGCTTCCGCAAAAGTTTTTCCGTCAAGCACCAATTCCATATTAGGTTTATTAGAATACTGTGAAAACAAGATTTTTTCCGGCGATAATTCAATTGATAAATAACTTTCATCTACAGTTACTTTTTTGTTTTTAAGATAAACAGCTGTTCCGACACACACTGCGGAAATCAGAACTACAATTGCTGTTATAACCGCTATCAATTTTTTGCTCATATGCTCGTCCTCCTCTTTATTGCACCGTTGTCAGATATTGTTCCGCTTCTGTATCCGTACCGTATTCAAGCTTAACAATCACAAGCTCCGGATTGTTGTTTACCCTGACAGGCACAACACTGTTTCCTATTCCTCTGCTGATTATCATTGTTGTTTTTCTTTCTGTGAATTTCCCCGCATCATATTCGGGAAAGAAGCCCTGATTCGGAACAAGTACCCCTCCGAGGAAAGGTACTCTGACCTGACCTCCGTGTGCGTGTCCGCATAAGACAAGATTTATATCAAACGCTTTATATGTATCAAAAAGCTCGGGTCTGTGTGCAAGTAATATTGTATATCCGCTTACATCGTGAGCTATGTTATTCAGATTATAATTGGTTATTCTTGCGTAATGCTCCTCAAATACCGAAACCATTCTCGGGTCTTCTATCCCCAACAAAGTAATTTTCTGCCCGTCTTTTTTAATCTCAAGCTTTGAATTATCCATAACATTTACGCCGATTTCAACAAGCTCATTTTTTATTGAATCATAATTCGGGAGTCTGCCCTCGTGATTACCTGTTACATAGTAGCAGGGTGCAATTTTAACCGCCTGTTTTGCAAATTCCATTGCAACTTCAATATCCGTATGTCTTGAGTCAACGAGATCACCCGTAATCGCAATCATATCGGGTTTTGCTTCTTCAAGTGCCGAAATCAGCTTTTCATTGTTTTCGCCTTTTTCGGCATTATGTAAGTCTGATACGTGTGCGATGGTATATCCCGAAAAGCTTTTTGGAAGAAGATTGCTTTCTGCCGTATATTCAGTAACATCAAGCGTAAGATTTCCCCACACTACCCAACCACATAAAACCGCAAGCAGGATTACGATTGCAGAAACTACCGATAGAGTTTTAATTTTTTTCTTTGTCATAATTCCACATCCTTTATTGACAACTTGCGGATTACATTATAATATAATAGGTACAAGAAAAAACAAAGGAGCTACTATTATAATGAAAAGAATTTTTTGTGTTTTACTTTCAGTTTTAACTTTATGCTTGTGTTTTACTGCTTGCAGTAAAAACGATGCCGACACAACTCAACCGACTTCAACCGAACATTCAAAGGTCAAGTTCACTATGGACAACGGCGGTGAGTTTGTAATCGAGCTTTATCCCGAATATGCACCCAAAACGGTTGCTAACTTCTTGAAGCTTGTCGGCGAAGGCTTCTATGACGGACTTACATTCCACAGAGTTATTGAAGGCTTTATGGCACAGGGCGGCGAACATCCTCAGGAAGCAACAATGGACATTATGACCATCGAGGGTGAGTTTGCAAGCAACGGTTTTACACAGAACACACTCAAGCACGAGCGTGGTGTTATCTCTATGGCAAGAACATCTGAACCCAACTCCGCTTCAACACAGTTCTTCATCTGCTACGACACAGCAGCACACCTTGACGGCGACTATGCCGCTTTCGGTAAAGTTATTGAAGGTATGGAAGTTATTGACGGTTTCCTCAAAATCGAACGTACAATGGGATTTGACGGCCAGCTTTCCTCACCCGTTGAGCCTATCACAATAAAAACTGCTGTTGTACTTTAAAGTTTCTGTTGGCGGATATCTTTTCCGCAGAAAACCAGAGGTTTATAATTTCCGATAATTCTTGAAGTTATTCTCTGAGTATATTTATCTTCTAATTCCTTGAGGGTTAAGTTTGAACTTATTATAGTCGGCTTACCTTCAAGGATTCTTGTATTTATAATATTGTATACTGCCGCAACAGTGAAAGATGTCGTAAACTCTGCACCGAGGTCGTCTATTATAAGAAGATCACATTCAAGTATTGCTTCCTCGGCCGCAACATCATCAGCGGTCGCTCTGCCGAAACGCTCATTTTCAAGCTTAGTGAGAAGATTCTGTGCCGAGCCGTAAATTACACCGTAACCCTTTCTGATCGCCTTGCCCGCAATTGCAAGTGACAGATGCGTTTTGCCTAAGCCTGTTGCACCGTACATAAAAATGCTTCCTGATTTTGAAGAAAAATCATCAGCATAATTTTTACAGTACTCATAAATTTCTCCCATCTTTGCTTTGGGGGAAATTTTAAATTTCGGGTCTGCTTCAACGGGATAATATTTAAGAGAAAAGTTTTCAAAGGTTGATTTTTCAAGCGGTGCTTTAAGACACAATTCTGCATAAGACAACTGTCTGAGCAGATTTCTGTGACACTCGCACATTTTACCGTCAACAAAGCCCTTATCCTCGCAGGCTTTGCAGGAATAACTTACCGTCAGATAATCCTCAGGCAGTCCCATACTTTTCAGAATTTCTGCACGCTTTGCCTGTGCGGTAAGATTTTTTTCTGCAAGTGATTCAATATAAGATTTTGCATTTGCACCCATTCCGATAGCCTTGATTGCAGCAAGCCCCGCATCAGCCATCTCTTTTTCAAGTGCCAATATTTCAGGGTGTGCATCGGCAACTGTATCATGTCTTTGCTTCGCACTATATTCCGCATCATCACGTCTTTGCTGTAAAACGGATTTTGCCCTGTCGTAAATTTTTCTGCTATATACCATACTTCTTCCCTCTAAATCAATTTTTTATAATAAAAAACCATGCTGCTCTGAAATAACTTTTTAATGCAGAGTTCATTGAATAATAATCGGATGCAAATTTTTTCACTATTTTTTATATTCGAGCGGTGTATTTAATACTTTTTGCATATACTCATCAATATCATACGATGCTTCACTCGTTTCGGTTGCCGATATTGCTTCTGCACGCATTCGTTTATCAGCTTCAACTGCTTCGGGAGTTGTGATTGAATTTTCATACCAATTCTGCAAAACCTTATTCATATAAGGAAAGCTCAGTTTCGTCGTGTGATTTGCCATTTCTTCATATGCAAGATGCATCATATCAAGGCTCATTTTCCATTCGTTCTGCCACACATCAAGATATTCAATCTGCTTTTTGGTCGGAACGGAATTTGAAATTCCCGTAAGACTGCAGAGTTGCTTCCACGTTTCATTCTTTCTTGAAAGTGATTCAATCATTTCATCTGCTTTTTCAAGAGTATCGATTTCTTTTTCTGCCCAATCCCTGCCGACGGTTGTTATGTAGGACATAGAAGTTTTGTGAACCGACTTGCAGTATTCCACAAGCATAAGTATTACTTCTACAGGCAAACCGTAATGATCGTGCAACATCAGCAGATTACTCATTGAATCATAGCCGATTGTTCTGCCGAGCTTAACCTGAGTTTCATTGAAAAGAAATTTTATTTCTTCCGATTCATCGCAACGTGCGGCAATCTGGTCATTGGTCGGTCTTTGCTCCTGAGAATACACAAGAAGCTTTGATTCTTTTTTCTTTTTGGGTTTTTCAGCTACTTCGGTTTTTGTTTCCGTCTTTTCTTCTTGATGAACAATTTTACCGTCAACACTTAAAACAGAATTCTGTATCCAGTACTGAAGTGCGTCTTTGACATCGTCTGCTGAATAGCCTACTGCTTTTGCTATATCATTTTCATCAAATTCTTCACCGTTGTGTCTTATTATCCACAAAAGTGCTTTTATCTGCAATGCTCCTGCAAGCTTGATATGCTTGTCCACAATTTCTGACGGAACTGCAAATATTGATGTCCATAATTGGGGGTTTATACTATACATATTCAATCCTCATATCGTTACATTTATACCAATACATTATAACATAGTTTCATCAAATCTCAAATATATTTTTAAAATCTGTCCTTTTCTGCAAAAAATCTTAAAAATTTTATGAGAAATTCATAAATCGGACTTGAAAAAAACACGAATTACTGTTATAATATATCAAAATTGTATTATTGGGGGTGCACACATGAATATAGCTTTAATCGCCCACGACGCTAAAAAAGAACTTATGACACAATTTTGTATCGCTTACTGCGGTATTCTGAGCCGACATAACCTGTTTGCAACAGGCACTACAGGTAAGCTTGTTTCGGATGCAACCGGTTTGAAGATTCAAAGATTTATGAGTGGTCACCAAGGAGGAGATCAGCAGATTTCAGCACGTATTGCCTGTGATGAGATTGACTTATTGTTACTTTTCCGTGATCCGCTTAACCCTAAACCGCACGAGCCTAATGAGGCAAATCTTCTCCGCTTGTGCGATGTTCACAATGTACCGGTCGCAACAAATATCGCAACTGCCGAAGCATTGATTCACAGCCTTGAAAGAGGCGATCTTGATTGGCGCGATATTGTCAACCCGAAAAACAACCATTGACTTTCTGAGTGTCGAATAATATTCGGCACTCTTGAGGTTTTATAGAGAATTCGTCAAGCATTAATTCTGCCGTTTTCTCAAGCACACTCTGTCTGTTACAGAGATCAATATAATCAACAGAAAGGCACATAACTATGGCATTGATAACTAAGGCCGTTAAGGGCACACTTGATTTTTTACCTCAGAATATTTATAAAAATCAGTTTGTTGAAAATTCACTTTTACAGATTGGCGAATGTTTCGGATTTAAAGAGATCCGTACACCCGTATTTGAGCATACCGAGCTTTTCACCCGTTCGGTAGGTGATACAACGGACGTTGTGCAGAAAGAGATGTACACATTCAACGATAAGGGTGACCGCAGTATTACACTCCGTCCCGAAGGCACTGCCGGTGCGGCGAGAGCATTCCTGGAAAACGGTCTTTTCAACGAACCTCTGCCGTTGAAGGTATGCTACCTCACCTCCTGCTACCGTTATGAAAAACCGCAGGCAGGCAGACTTCGTGAATTTCATCAGTTCGGTGTTGAATGTTTCGGTACATCTGACCCCGCGGCTGATGCAGAGGTTATCTCTTTAGCTTCACAGATATTTGATTTCTTTGAAGTTGATAACATTGCTTTACAGATAAACTCAATAGGTTGTCCGAAATGCCGTGCTGAATATCATAAAGCATTGAAGGAATACTTTGAAAGCAAGAAGGCGGACCTTTGCCACACTTGCCTTGAAAGACTTGATAAAAACCCGATGCGTATTTTAGACTGCAAAAGTCCGATCTGCTCGGACATCGCAAAAGATGCTCCCAAAATTCTCGATTATCTTTGCGAGGAATGTGACGAGCATTTCAAAAAGGTTCAGAAATACCTTGACGTTCAGGGTATTGAATATACAATCAATCCGTCAATAGTCAGAGGTCTTGATTATTACACAAAAACCGTTTTTGAGTTTGTATCCTCCGACATCGGAGCACAGGGTACCGTTTGCGGCGGCGGCAGATATGACGGTCTTATTGAAGAAATCGGCGGCCCGTCTATTCCGTCTTTGGGCTTCGGTATGGGACTGGAAAGACTTATGCTTTTACTTGAGGCACAAAAACGCCGTTTCCCCGAAGAAAGAAAGCCCGAGCTTTTCATCGTAACAATCGGTGACGAAGCAAAGCTCAAGGCAGTTGAGCTTGCAAGAGAATTGAGACTTGACGGTTCATCGGTGCTCTATGACCTCGGCGGACGTTCAATGAAAGCACAGATGAAGCTTGCCAACAAGCTCGGTGCACAGACGGTTATAGTCCTCGGTGAGGATGAAATCAAAAACGATGAAGCCACCATCAAGGATATGGCTTCTGGAGCAACAGAAAGCATCAGGCTTTCCGAGCTTCCCGACAGATTTATGAGTTTTTTGATGCAACAGGCAGCAGTACAGGCTGCAGATACACTTAATTTTTTCAATACGGAAGGATAAAACGTTATGGAACTTATGACAGGATTAAAACGTACAAATTATTGCGGTGAGCTTCGTGCTTCCGATATCGGCAAAACCGTTACGGTTATGGGTTGGGTGCAGAGAAGCCGTGACCTCGGTGCACTCATCTTCATTGATTTGCGTGACCGTACAGGCATTTTACAGCTTGCTTTTGACGAAAACACCGCAAAGGATATTTTTGATAAAGCTTTCACGGTCCGCAGCGAGTATGTTCTCGCTGTAACAGGACTTGTCCGTGAGCGTTCTTCAAAGAACAAAGATATCCCGACAGGTGATATCGAAATCGAAGTTACAGACCTTCGCATTTTGGGCAAGAGTGAAACTCCGCCTTTTGAAATCGTTGAGAATTGTCCGACGGGTGAAGCAATCCGCTTGAAATACCGTTATCTTGACCTGAGAAGACCCGACTTGCAGAAGAACATTCTTCTCCGTCACAAAATTGCAAAGGTTACAAGAGATTATTTTGACGAAAACAACTTCATTGAAATAGAAACTCCCATCCTCATTAAATCAACTCCCGAGGGTGCAAGAGATTTCCTCGTACCCAGCCGTATTCATAACGGTTCATTCTATGCACTTCCGCAGTCACCTCAGCTTTACAAGCAGTTGTCAATGGTTGCAGGCTTTGACCGCTATATGCAGATTGCACGTTGCTTCCGTGACGAAGATTTACGTGCTGACCGTCAGCCTGAATTCACACAGATTGACTTTGAAATGTCATTTGTTGATATGGAAGACGTACTCTCAATCGGTGAGGGTTATATCAAGAGAATTTTCAAGGATATTCTCAACATCGACATTCCCGAAATCCCGAGGCTCACATATAAAGAAGCAATGGAACGCTTCGGCTCTGATAAACCCGATACACGTTTCGGTATGGAGCTTTATGACCTTACGGATATTGTTAAGAATTGCGGTTTCGGTGTGTTCACAGGTGCAATCAACGGCGGCGGCAGCGTAAGAGGTATTACTGCAAAGAACGCAGTCAATAAGCTCTCAAGAAAAGAAATCGACAAGCTCACAGAGTTTGTAAGAGGCATCGGTGCAAAGGGTCTTGCATGGATAAGACTTCTTGAAAACGGTGAAATTGCTTCATCATTTGCAAAGTTTATGACGGAAGATGAAATGAAAGCAATCCTCGATAAAGCAGGAGCTCAAGCAGGCGACGTTGTACTCATCATCGGTGACACAAAGAATTCACTTGTTTATTCAATCCTCGGTGCTTTACGTTGTGAGGTTGCAAACAGACTCGGAATTATCCCCGAAAATCTTTTCAACTTCCTCTGGATTACAGAATTCCCGTTCTTCGATTGGGACGAAGATGCACAGCAGTTCGTTGCTATGCACCATCCTTTCACATCTCCTATGGACGAGTGTCTTGATTATCTTGAAAGCGACAAAGCAAATGTCCGTGCAAAGGCTTATGACCTCGTACTCAACGGTATTGAATTGTCCTCGGGTTCAATCAGAATCACAGACCCCGATTTACAGAACAGAATGTTCTCACTTTTAGGCTTCTCTGATGAAGAAGCTTACGAAAAATTCGGTTATCTCACAGATGCCTTCAAATACGGTGCTCCTCCCCACGGCGGTATGGGTATCGGTCTTGACCGTCTTGTTATGCAGATGGTCGGTGCTGAAACATTAAGAGATGTTATCGCATTCCCGAAGCTTCAGAACGCAAGCGAATCAATGACAGAGTGTCCGTCACCCGTTGACACATTACAGCTTGACGAATTGGGAATCGAACTCAAACCGACAGAAGAATAAATCAAAGTATAATACTTCAATGTAATGGCAATAATTACATTGAAGTATTTTTTTGAGGTGTTCCTATGTTCGGTAAAATTAAAATCTACGGTAAAGCTCAGCTTTTAGGCACAACTTTTTCAAACATTCTTTTAATCCTTGCTGCATTTGTTTTAATCGCAGTCTGTCTGTTTGTCCCCGTCGGGGTGTATTTTTTACTTAACGCAGAACCAAAATTTTTCACACAGAACATCAGAAATGTAATTGTAATTTCAACCGCGGTTTTATCTTTTCTTTTCGTTTTTATTCCGACGGTTTACGGCTTTTCCAACAAATTTTTTTACTTTGAAAATTCTGAAAAAACCTCCTGGCTCTGTTGGTATAAACCGATATTAGCCGCTAAAGGAGTACGCGTTTTTTTCACGGATTTTTTCATAAAGCTTTTATGGTTTTTTGTTTTCAATGTGCCGTCCCTTATTGTAATTGCAATGACGGTTTTTTATGCGGTTAATTTCGGAATAGCGGAAAATGTTTTTTTAGTGCTTGTGCTTTTATCTTCCGTTTTACTTTTATGCGGTGGTTTTTTCACCTTTGTTTTTATTCAGCGTTACTTCCTTTTCCCCTATTTCATTCTGCAGAATCCTAAAATGAAAATAAAAGAAGCTGTCAGAAACAGTACGCATCTTATGGACGACCTCTGCTTCAAAACAGCTCTCTTTAAATTAAGTTTTATTCCGTGGTTTTTAAGCTGTGTTTTTGTAATACCGATATTCTATGTTATTCCGTATTACAAAACATCATGCTCATATCTGGCTAAAGAGTGTAATTCTCCGTCGCAATAATCTCCCCGTTTTTGAGATACGCTCTCGGTACTCTCTTGTTTATGTCGCAAACTATTTCATAGTTGATTGTGCCTGTTTTTTTCGCAAGCGAAGTAACAGTTATGCTCTCATCCGAATCATTTCCGAAGATTATAACTTCATCATCCGGCTTGACATTTATATTTGTTACATCTATCATAGACTGGTCCATACAAATTCTGCCGACAAGCTTTGCTCTCTGTCCGTTTACCAAAACTTCCGCATCGTTTGAAAGCGATCTCGGTAAACCGTCGGCATAGCCGATCGGAATGGTTGCAATTTTCATTTTTCCCTCGGTTGTATATGTTCTTCCGTAGCTTATCGGAGTGCCCTCTTCAAGCTCTTTTACCATAGATACAACTGTTTTTAATTCCATTGCGGGTAAAAGCTTTTCGGTGTCCGGAACAAACTCAGACGGTTCAAGTCCGTAAAGGATAATTCCCGGTCTGACCATATCCATATGCATCTCAGGGAAACGCAGAGTTGCAGCAGAATTACAGCAATGATGCAAGTCAAATTTTATCCCTCTTTTTTCGAGTCTTGAAATCATATCGAGGAATAAATCATACTGAAGTCTTGTGAAAACTTCTCCCGAGCCGTCCTCATCCGCACTTGCAAAATGCATAAAGATTCCCTCTTTATAAAGTGCGGGCAGAGTACATATTTTTTCTATCACATCAACCGATTCCGCGTTGATAACATTGTCATGATAAACAAATCCGATTCTTGACATTCCCGTATCAATCTTTACGTGGATATTGACTTCAACATTTTCTTCAGAGGCATATTCAGACAGTGCTTTTGCATAATCTGCATCGAATACCGTCTGTGAAATTGAATTGAGTGCAAGAATTGCGGCATATTTAGGCGGAGTGTAGCCCAATATCAGAATAGGCACATCTTCGCAGATTTTACGCAACTGCAAGGCTTCTTCTAAATTGGATACCGCAAACCAATCTGTTCCCGCATTCACCAATTCCCTTGCAACATAGGTTATACCGTGACCGTATGCATTAGCCTTTACAACCGACATTATTTTTGTCCGATCTCCGACTTTCTCTCTGATACAGTCAAAGTTATTTCTTATTTTATCAAGGTCGACCTCACTCCAGGTCCTCTTAAAAAAATTATCCATTTCTACCTCTTGCTATACAAACATAAATCATTTAAAATATTATAGAACATAAATATAAAATAGTCAATTATTTAGGAGGAATACATATGAAAGAAATTAATGTAAGAGAAATTAAAGAAAACGCCGTAAAAATGATAAGCGATGATTGGATGCTTGTAACCGCGGGCGATGATTCGGGCTTTAACACAATGACCGCAAGCTGGGGCGGCATCGGTGAATTGTGGGCAAAGGACGTCGTTTTCGTTTTCATCAGACCGCAAAGATATACACTTGAGTTCATTGAGAAAAACGATGTTTTTTCCTTGAGCTTTTTCGGCGGTGACTACAAAAAGGAACTCACATTCTGCGGCAGAAATTCAGGCAGAGATGTCGATAAAATGAAAGAAACAAATTTCACTCCCGTTTTCTCCGACGGCACAACATATTTTGAGGAAGCCGAAACTGTGCTTATCTGCAAAAAGCTTGCCGTAACGGAAATCACTCCCGATTCGTTCATTGATAAGGACATCGACAAAAACTATGCAAACAAAGACTACCATAAGGTATTTATTGCAGAGATAGTAAAAACATTAAAAAAGTAGGGAAACTGAAAATTTAATACCGCATAAATGCTGTGTCGGTAACTTTGCACGACTTTGGAAAACGGATACAAAGCAGCCTTTGCATATACTCAGTTTATTCATTCTGCCCGTTTCCTTATCCCAAAATAAGAATAAAAACAATATGGGCGGTTGATAACCGCCCATCATTCTTCGTTCTGCACTCTGCATTTTACATTAAAGAACGGTTGCCGAAGCAACCGTTCTTTTTTTTAGTATCTTACTACCTTTGAACCTTCAGTTATTGTATGATCAATGTATGCTTCAAAGTTTGCTACTGCATTCATGTCGTCTTCGTCCATAGCGTCAACAACACCGTCGCCGTTGATGTCAGCTGCCATAAAGAGATATTCGTGTTCATAGTAATCGAAGATTTCAAAGTTTGCAATTGCTGAGAAGTATGTTGTATCTTCTGAGTCAGCCAATCCGTCACCGTTGTAATCACCGAAGATAACGATTGTATATTCATCGATAACTTCTCCGGTAGCTTTGTCCTTGACTGTAATTACCGTGCCTGTGCCGATAACATCTTTGTCTGCCGATACTGTAACATCATCAGAAGCAGCTAATGAATTCATTAAGCCGTCAAAATCAAGTCCTGTTTCAATGCCTGAAATCAATTTCTTTTCTGTGTCAATTACAACCGATGAGTTTTCGGGAGCTGAGATACCACGGACATCGCCGCAGTTACCGCAAACAGTACCCTGATAACTATGACCTGTTGCCGGAATTGCTTCTGTGTAGCTGTCACCACAGACACATTCGTAAGTCTTGATTCCTGCTTCAGTACATGTCGGTGCTTTAGTTATCTTTGATCCGTATACGTGCGGTACAAGCGGTAAATCAACCTTGTTGAATGTACCCTGACATACTGAGCAGTAGTCATATTCATAACCCTTTGTTGTACAGGTCGACGCTACTGTCTTATGAGTTAAGCTGTGATTGCCCGTTGCAGGAACTACTGATGTATAACTGTAGCTACATACTGTACATGTGTATGTTTTTACGCCTGCTTTTGCACAGGTCGGTGCTACTGTTATCTCTGATTTATAGCTGTGTGATGCATACGGCAAATCAACCTTGTTGAATGTTCCCTGACATACTGAGCAGTAATCATATTCATAACCCTGTACTTTACATGTTGATGCTACAGTCTTATGAGTTAAGCTGTGTTCACCTGTTGCGGGGATTGCTTCTGTATAGCTGTCGCCGCAAACGCTGCATGTGTATGTTCTTACACCTGCTTTTGTACAGGTTGCTGCTGTTGTTATCTTTGATGTATATGTATGCTTGCCTGTTGCGGGGATCGCTTCTGTGTAACTGTTGCTGCAGACACTGCATGTGTATGTTCTTACACCTGCTTTTGCACAAGTTGCAGCTGTTGTTACGCTTGATGTATATTTATGTGATGCAAGCGGTAAATCAACCTTGTTGAATGTACCCTGACAAGTTGAGCAGTAATCACATTCATAACCCTGTGTCTTACATGTTGATGCTACCGTCTTATGAGTTAAGCTGTGTTCACCTGTTGCGGGGATTGCTTCTGTATAACTGTCGCCGCAAACGCTGCATGTGTATGTTCTTACACCCGCTTTTGCACAAGTTGCAGCTGTTGTTACGCTTGATGTATATTTATGTGATGCAAGCGGTAAATCAACCTTGTTGAATGTTCCCTGACATGCTGAACAGTAGTCATATTCATAACCCTGTGTCTTACATGTTGATGCTACTGTTTTATGAGTTAAGCTGTGGGTTCCTGTTGCAGGGATTGCTTCTGTATAGCTATCGCCGCAAACACTGCATGTGTATGTTCTTACACCTGCTTTTGTACATGTTGCTGCTGTTGTCACCTCTGATGTATATGTATGTCCTGCAAGAGGTAATTCAACCTTGTTGAATGTTCCGCCGCAAGCTGAACAGTAGTCACATTCATAACCCTTTGTTGTACAGGTTGACGCTACTGTCTTATGAGTTAATTTATGAGCACCGTCTGTCGGGATAGTTTCAGTAGTTCTGTTACCGCAGCTACATACCAACTCTTTGATTCCCGGTTCATTACATGTTGCCTCTTTAATTACTGTTGCAGTATAAGAATGAGTATGTGCACTGCCGTATGAGAAAGAAGCAGTTGTCAGATCAGTGTTAAGAGTACCTATTGTAATCTTACCCCAATTTGCTTTTGAATTTTCATAATAAACCTTTGAAAGGTTTACATCGTAAGCAAAAGCACCGTCGTTTATTTTGGTTACGGAATTACCGATTCTTACTGTTTTGAGGAATCTGCAGCAGAAGAATGCTTCCTTATCTATTTCGGTAACTGAGTTGCCGATTGTTACTTCTGTAAGGTTAGCACACAATGCAAATGCTTCTTTGCCCACTTTTGTAACATAGTTGCCGATTGTTACTTTTGTAATACCGTTACAGAAAATGAATGCACCCTCGCCGATAACTGTAATTGAATCGGGGATTGTTATGGTTGTAAGCTTACTTGTACAATAAGCAAACGCACCGTAGCTGATGCCTGTAACTGTAGTGGGGATTGAATATGAAGTTCTTGTGTTGCCTATCGGATACTGAACAAGAACCGTCTTAGCTTTGTTGAATAAAACACCGTTTGAATCGCTTGAGAAGTAAGCATTATCTGCAGGTGCTGTCAAGCTCGTAAGACCGTTACAATCAGCAAATGCCAATTTAGCAATAGTCTTTGTGTTTGCATTAATTGTATAGCTGCTTGCAACTGCTTTTTTAGCCTTTATAAGGTGCTTACCGATATACAAAACATTATTTGACCAGTTGCCGCTGGTGCTGTAATATCCGCAATCAAGGAATGCATTTTCGCCGATAGATGTAATTGAATCGGGGAGCGAGATTGTTTTAAGAGCTGTACAATACTCAAATGCACCGTCACCAAGAGTTGTAACAGAAGACGGAAGTGAGATGCTTGCAAGCTTTGAGCAGGATGAAAATGCACCCATTCCGATACTTGTTACCGAATTGGGAATTGAAATGCTTGCAAGAGAAGTACAGAAAGAAAATGCTGCATCGCCTATTTTCTTAACTCCGCTACCGATTGTTACGCTTGTAAGGTTTTTACAGGAAGAAAACGAAAAGTTTCCGATACTTGTTATCGTATTAGCGATTGTTACCGTTTTAACATTTGTGCGATAAGAATTCCACGGCACAGCTGTTGTATGTGCCCAAGCTGTCATATCGCCCGAACCTGTGATGTTAAGTACGCCGGTTGATGTGTTAAGCGACCAGTTCGCACTTGTACCGCAGCTGCCCGAGTAAGATGCAGCAACAGCTTCCTTTTCGAGCATTTCTGAAATCCAAGGGATTTCAACTCCCATCAATGCACTAAGCGGTGCTGCTGCCAATAAAACAACAGAAAGTGCAATTACCAATAATTTTTTATGTATTTTTTTCATAATATCCCCTCGCTTACGAGTATATTTCGATTTTATTGTACCATTATATACTAATAAATGCAAGACTTTTTTCTTTTTTATAAAAATATTTTTCTTTTTAAAGAATAATCAAATCGTAACTAACGGATTTTTTCTATGAAATTCGGTATTTATCCCATAAATTCACGTATGCACATCAAGAAAAAAGGACTGTGAGGGGTATCACAGTCCTTTTCCTTTTGAGGGGGTTGCTTTTTTGTAACCTTTCGGTTACTTGAGGAGGGGTAAAATGTACTCAGAAACAAATCGCAAAGGGTGCGGCTCCCTTTACGAACCATTTTACTGTCCCCTGAGTACACCTATATTCTAATATTAAATTATTAAGATATTATGAATTGGTGTTTAACATTTATGGTTTATTTTATTAACAAAAAATTATAAACAAATGTTTGCATTTTTGCAGCATCTGTGATATAATGTTTTCAGTATATGAAAGGTTGTGATTTTATGGGACTTACCAATACTCAAAGAAAAGTTTATGACTACCTCGTTGAGAAGCTCCGTGACGGTGTTCCGCCTTCAGTTCGTGAAATCGGTGCCGCTGTAGGACTTCGCTCAACCGCTTCCGTTCAGGCTTGCCTTGACGGACTTGAAAAAGCGGGGTATATCTCACGTGATCCTATGCTTAAAAGATCAATAAGAATCGTCGGTCAATCCGATATGGTAACTCAGGTACCTCTTTTGGGTACCGTCACCGCAGGTATGCCCATTCTTGCCGTTGAACAGATTGAAAGATATCTTCCTTTTTCCGGCCGTCTTTCTTCCGATAAGACTGTTTTCGCTCTGCACGTAAAGGGTGAAAGTATGATCAATGCAGGTATCCTTGACGGAGATATTGTCTTTGTTGAGAAAACTCCCGCCGCACACAACGGTGAAATCGTCGTTGCCCTGATTGAAGATGAAGCAACGGTTAAAACCTTCTACAAAGAAAACGGACACTTCCGTCTGCAGCCCGAAAACGATGAGTTTGAACCTATCATAGTAAACGAAGTTCTCATTTTAGGCAAAGTAATCGCTCTGTACAGAGAAATGTAACTGTGTCTTATAGAGACATAGAGACACCCTCTTCATACAAATAACACGACCACCGATCAAAAATCGGTGGTCTGATTTTTTTAATAAGGAACCTGTATTCCTGCATTTGCACAGTTTTCTCTGTGTGCCTCATATGTGTTTGCGTAATAGAAATTACCCTTTGCATCAGTAACAAAGTAAGTGTATTCAACCTCTGCGGGGTAAAGTGCACCTTCAATCATATTGATGCCGGGATTGTTCTGCGGTCCGGGAGGTAATCCTTCGGATTCATAGGTATCAAACTTGACTGATTTTTCCTGAGGTAAAATACCGTCATCTTTAAGCTTCTGCGCATATGCCTTTGTGGGGTCGGATTGAAGCTTGGGTAAATCTGTTCCGTTCAATCTGTTCCAGAAAACCGCTGAGACATTTTTGATAGCATCTTCAGAATTTGCCTCTGCCTGTATGATTGAAGCAAGGGTTACAATCTTATCAAGATTGATATTAAGTTCAACCATTCTTGTTTTCATCGCAGGAGTAATTCTTTCATCAAAAGCTTTAAGCATTGCCTTAACTATATCTTTTGCATCGGTGTTTTTCTGGAAATCATAAGTCGCAGGGAAAAGATAGCCCTCAAGACGGTAGCCTCTTTCCTCAACATTTTCGATTTCTTCGATGAAATCAAAATCAAATTCATCTTCCTGCTGTGACTTGAGGAAATCCGCAGCCTTGCATATTCCGTTTTCTTCAAGAATTTCAGCCATTTCAGCAACTGTTTTACCTTCGGGGAAAGTTACCTTAACGATACTCTTGTCAACGTCAGGTTCTGATTGGAAAACAGATACAATTTTTTCAAATGACATATTTGCATTGAGCGTGTATGTTCCGGGTTTGTATGTCAGATTTCCGTGCTCTCTTTTTACAATTGTTCTGTAGGTTCTTGCAGAAAGAACAATTCCGTTTTCTTTTAACTTGTGCGAAATGGTGTCGGTAGTATCATCCGGTAAAACCTCAAAAACAACCTTCTCACCTTTTTGTTCAAGTCCGAAAACATCCATAATGTACGGTGCAAAAAATACACAACCGTATATAAATCCTCCGAGGACAAGAATCCAGAATATGTGACTCAAAATACCTCTTTTTCCGTTTTCCCTGCTCATAAACATACCTTTCCTTTCTCAGACAGGGGACGGTTCTCTGTCTTCAGGTCTTATTTTTTCAATCAGGGAACCGTCCCCTGATTGGTTCTTAAAAACGCTTCAGCTTAATTAAGCATCTTTAACATCAATTTCTTCCTTGGGCTTTTTCATTGTGAGTGAAATTCTGTTTCTCTGAATATCAACCTCAAGCACCCATACGGTTACAATATCGCCGACCTTCAATTCCTCCGAGGGATGTCTTATAAATCTGTCGGTTATCTGCTTGATGTGAACAAGTCCGTCCTGATGAACTCCGATGTCAATAAACGCACCGAAATCAACAACATTTCTTACCGTTCCTTTGAGTTCCATACCTTTTTTAAGGTCTTTTATATCCATAATATCGGTACGGAGCATTGCGGGCGGCAATTCCTCTCTCGGGTCACGACCGGGTCTGCTCAGCTCTTTGATTATGTCTCTGAGTGTCGGCTCGCCGATGCCCAACGCCTCAGCGGTTGCTTTGATTGTTTCATCATCAAACTTTTCCGAAGCTTCCGCAAATCCGCCCTCAAACTGTGCTTCACAAAGTGCAATAAGCTTGTTTGCCGCATCGTATGATTCAGGATGAACACCTGTGTTATCAAGGATATTCTTTCCGCCGGGTATTCTCAAAAAGCCTGCACACTGCTCATATGCTTTATCGCCTAATTTTGCAACCTTTTTAAGTTGTTTACGCTCCGTAAACGCACCCTGTTCTTCTCTGAATTTTACGATATTCTTTGCAACCGTCGAGTTAATTCCCGCTACACGCATCAGCAACGACGGTGATGCGGTATTAAGGTTTACACCTACGCTGTTAACGCAGTCCTCAACAACGCCGTCAAGCGCCGCATTGAGCTCTTTTTTCGGCATATCATGCTGATACTGTCCCACACCGATTGCCTTGGGGTCAATCTTAACAAGCTCTGCAAGGGGGTCCTGCAAACGCCTTGCAATTGAAACCGCACTTCTTAAAGATACATCATAGTCGGGGAATTCTTCCGCCGCTAACTTTGATGCGGAATAAACCGATGCACCTGCTTCACTGACAACCATATAAGCAACCTTGCGGTCTGTTTTCTTGATAGCCTGTGCCGTAAAAATCTCTGTTTCTTTCGATGCAGTTCCGTTACCTATTGCAATAACATCTACATCAAATTTTTCTATATAACGGAGTAATTTTTTCTCCGCTTCGTCCTTTTGCGCCTGTGAGTGTGTCAGGTACAAAACATCTGTCGCAAGCACTTTACCTGTTTTGTCGACCACTGCAGTTTTGCAACCCGTTCTGTATCCCGGGTCAAGACCCAAAACTACGCTGTCTTTTATCGGCGGTTGCAACAAAAGCTGTCTCAGGTTTGTGGAGAAAACCTTGATTGCCGCTGTTGCCGCTTTCTGTGTAAGGTCTGCACGGATTTCTCTTTCGACCGACGGATTTATAAGTCTTTCGTATGCATCCTCACCCGCTTCTATTACCGTTTCCGTGCAGGGTGAGCCGTCTTTTATAACTTCGCTCCGGATTACATTTTCAGCCTTGGCAGTCTCAAGATTTACCTTGATTTTCAACAAGCCTTCTCTTTCGCCTCTGTCAATCGCAAGAACTCTGTGTCCTGCAATTTTTTTGACGGGTTCTTCATATTCATAGTACTGTCTGTATACGCTGTCGGTTTCTTCATCTGCTGCCTTTGATGTAACCGTGCCGACAACGCTGAAAAGATTTCTGATTCGTCTTCTTATATTTGCATTATCCGAAATATCTTCCGCAATGATGTCTTTCGCACCCTGAAGTGCTTCCTCTGCTGTCATTTCTTCTGTAGCAAAATCCTGAGCCATCTCATCAGCTGTCAACGAATCGGGAGTCTGTTCAAATATTTTTTCCGCAAGAGGTTCAAGACCTTTTTCACGGGCAACCGATGCCCTCGTTTTACGCTTAGGCTTATAAGGTCTGTAAACGTCCTCTATCTCCGCAAGAGTCTTTGCTTCATTGAGAGCTTTTTCAACCTCTTCTGTCAGCTTCTCCTGTGCCTCGATTGATGCACGTACTTCCTCTCTGCGTTTTTCAAGGTTTCTGAGATACTCCAACCTTTCGGATATTTCTCTTAAAGTCTGATCGTCCAATGTGCCGTGTGCTTCTTTTCTGTATCTCGCAATGAAAGGAACCGTGTTACCTTCATCAAGAAGCTTTACGGTGTTTTCTACCTGCCATGTCTGTATTGAAAATTCCTGTGCTAATCTGCTGATAATCTCCATTAAATAAATCTCCTATTCTGTAGCTGACAACATCCGAATGAAGCTCGCTTAAAATCATACCGTGTTCACTTATCTCCGATTAAAGCCTGAAGCCAAATTCGACCATCGTCCGCCATTGTATATAATTTTACAATGTATTGCACAGTTTGTCAAATATCTTATGTTGACAACATTTTTTTTAGGTGTATAATATATACGTGTTATTATGTCTATATGACAATCGTATGTAAATCTATATGAGCATCACACCTTGCTTGGCTACGCAAGGACAGTGTGATTTAATCAGTAGCCGGAAAGGCTTTAGACTATCAATGAAACTAAAATCTTTTTTTTCGTTTTTTCTTGTTCTGACACTTATACTCTCTTGTTGCGGTTGTTCTTTCTTTAATAACGGATCGGCAACCATGGTATCGGAGGAGGAAGTCACAAAAGCTCCCGAACCGTCATTGAATCTTGCTGTTCTTAAAAACAATGCAGCATCTTTGGGACTTCTGGAGCTTATGAAAAACGCTCAGGAAAATGAAACAAACTATAATATCAATGTTGCGAATAACGAAAAAGAAATAATCAAGCTTCTTGATGAAGGTAAAATTGATGCAGCAACACTTCCTCTTATTACCGCAATCAGATATTACAACTCAGGTAAAACACCTGTCAAGATGCTCTATTCCGCATCTTATATGACGGTCAAAATGCTTTCAACAAAGAATGATGTAAAATCCGTCAGAGATTTCAAAAATCAATCAATTTATACTCCCGGAAAACACACTCTTGAAACCGCTTCACTTTTTTATCTGATCCACGTTCAGCACCTTCACTACAAGGATAAATCGTTCACACCGAACTTTAAATATGCAAATGATTATAACCATCTTCTTAAGCTTATTGATTCAGATAGAGTTAACTATTGTGTTGTTTCAGAACCCTTAGCAACAATGGTTATGGATAAATATCCGGATTTCAAGGTTTGTTTTGAACCTGAAAACGATTACGAAGAAGACTTAAAAGCCGTTAATATGGTTCAGGATTGTGTGGTCATAACAGATAAATATCTTAACGACAATCCCCGTGCTGTAGAAACATTTATGACACGTTGCAAGACTTCTATCGTTTATTCAAATTACAACACACATTCTGCAGCTAAGCTTGCTGAACTGTATCAGCTTGTTGCAAGTTCTGATTTAGCAATGAAAATGATTCAGAATTCAAAGCTTGTATTTGTTGATTCGTCAGTTATAACTTACAACAACAGATTTCTGTTCTCTGATACATCCGACCTTATAACAAAATTCAATCTCTATAACGGCTACCCGCCGGAATCTGATTTCTTTTACAGATAAAAATAAGACCTTTCCGATGATGACATCAAGTCAATCGGAAAGGCTTTTTTCTTTGTCTTTTAAGGACAGAATATTTCATCGAATTCTGTAAATGCTGCATCTTCGGGCAGACAAAATAACTCAACAAAATAAATAATTAATTGTTTATATCGATTGTAAAAACCGAATTTGTAAACCAGGCATTGGTAAGGAAATTACGCGGTCTGAAAATCACTTGATCATCATAAACTTCCATCTGTATTCCCGTTGCTGACCAAGGATATCCGAAGCTGTTTATAATCCCGAACGTCGGAAGTGAAACGTATGTCACTCCGTTTACTTGTTCAACATTTGACATCTGACAGAACTCCGCTGCCGCGTTGCTTTTAATACCGCCGTGGATGTGACCGCTGATATAGAAAACATTATTATATTTTTCCATAATCGTTTTTACATCATTATTTTCAAGCTCGATGCCACTATCCGGATATATAAGTTCCTGACCGTTCATACCGTCAACAGGCCAATGACAAACTACAAAAACAGGTTCACCGTTAGCCGAAGCAAGCTCTTTGTCCAAAAATTCAAGCTGCTCGTCAGACATATCCATAGCATCCCAATGACCGCCGTCTATAACCTCATCACCGAGAACGATGAACTTGTAACCGTTAATATGATAAGTGTAATAATTATCCTTTGCATCTATTCCAAGATGCTCATTATTATACTTTATAAAATTAGCTTTCGCCTCTTCTCTCGTGATATCTGTAACATCTCTGTCTCCCACATGGCCGATATCATGATTTCCTGCCGCAGAAATAACCGGTGCAGGACTGTGCTTTTTCAGAATTTCATAATACTTTGCAAGTGAGTATTCATCAGCATAATTAGTAAGGTCGCCCGCAACAACAACGGCATCAACATCAGCTTCAGCTTTTCTGAGATTATCAAGACCAACGCTCAGAAAAGTTTTGCGGAAAGGATCGTATTTCTCAATGTGAACATCTGAAATGAGTTCTACCGTAAGATTACAGTTATCCTTTGCATTATTTATTACAGGACGTTCAAAGCCCGCATAAGGGAAAACCGTCAGAATGATTGCCATTATAAAAGCCGTAAAATTCGATATTATTGATTGAAATATTGCCATAAAAACTATACCTCTTAAAAATTAAATCTCATACATTGTTTATCTGATGTGCGACCTCTCATTTCGCCAATGTGAATTATAATTCACTAATTAATTCTTATCACAAGGTCGCTTTCGGGGTAGCAACAGCAAGGGTGTATAAAATTAAACTGCATATCCGCAATACGACGCTTGTCCTCACCCTCGGGTATATAAACCTTACCGCAGATGAGCTTACTCCTGCAAAAACCGCATTCGCCCGTGTGACATCTTGCAGGAACCTCTATCCCTGCACGTTCCAATGCACAAAGCACCGTTTCATTGCTGCTTGCTTTAATTACAGATTCATTTCCACGGTTAATGACCGTGATGCTGAAGTCCCTTGGTTTTTCTTCCGCTTTCTTACCTGAAGAAAAAACCTCAAAGCGTATATATTTCTTTTCTTTTTTCAGTTCAGGAATCTCTGATTCAAGATATTTATATAAACCTCCGGGACCGCAAACAAAAATGCTGTAGTTTCCTTCGGGCGCATATTTCTTTATAATATCCGCACCCACAAAACCCTTTTCGTAACCCTCTTCATTACTATTGCTCAGCACATAAATCACATTGATTTTCTCGTTCTTCTCGGAAAGTAAATCAAGCTCTGTTTTAAAAAGGATTTCATCTGAAGTTTTGCAGCCGTACAACAAAGTAAGATTACAATCCTCATCACCTTGGTCTATTGCCCTCGCAAGTGACAGGAAAGGTGTGATACCGCTGCCGCCTGCAACAGCAACTATATTTTCGGCATCTCTTAACGGGCAGCATGTCAGATTTCCCTCCGGTGCATAGGCAATAACTTCATCTCCTGAAGTCCAATTATCAAGGATATAATCGGAAACGAAGCCGTCGTTAATACGTTTGACTGTAATTTGATATTCACCACTCAATGCACTTGCAGGCGAAGAAGCTATTGAATATGAACGCGTAACAACAGCATTACCTATCTCGAACTTAAAGGTAAGGTACTGACCTGCTTTAAAATATGCAAGCGGTGCTGTTTTACTTTTAAAATAATAACTTTTTGCAATGCCCGCATGCTCTTCAATTCTGCTGATAACAAGTCTCTGCTCTTTGGGGTGAATGCTTTTAGCAACCCTGTTTACACCAAAATCATCGGTAGGAGTCGGTAAGGTTGGCTCAGCATCGCTTATAAACTTCTTTCTCTCTGTTAAAAACTTTAATGTATTCAAGCTATCCTTGAAACTGCCGTTCACGGAAAACTTTTTCTTGCTCATTTACTTTACCCCCTTTTCCATACCGAGTATCGCAGCATCTGCCGCCATCATACCGGACGTATAGCTGGGTGAATAGCCCATATGCCTTGTCGTATAGCCACCGGCAAAGTAAAGTCCCGGTATGCCTTTATCTATCATATCAAACACAATTCTTTTAACGATACCGTCTTCCTTGCTCGCTTCATATCCGTAAATAGTTCCTGCAGGAGCATCAGTATAACGTGCATAGGTCATCGGTGTTGCAATTTCAATTTCCTCAATATAATCCTTGATTGCAATACCCGTTGCTTTTTCAAAATTATTTATCATTTTTTCTGCAAAGAAAAGCTTTGTTTTATGGTAATCCTTAACGGAAACCTTGCTCCACTCATCTCCTGCAAAAATAGAAGTCATATAAAGAATACTTGTTCCCTCAGGTGAACAATCATCAAAAGCCCTGTTAAGACAGACTGTTGCCTGAACATCATTTGTCTCAATATTTTTGCTTAATTCATAGCACTTTCTGTTATCGTTAGTAGGATAAATAAAATAAGTGTGGTTATTAAGTCCCAACTCTTCTGCAGAACGGTTAAGCCCCAGAAATACCGCAAAGCCTTTTGCTCCCAAGGTTTTAGCATTAACTTCTTTTTTAAGCTTCACAGGGACATCTTTTTCATCTATAAGTTTTGTATATGCGTTATACGGTGAAGCATTGCAAATAACCGCCTCAGCATTTATTTGCGTGCCGTCATCAAGCACAACACCTGTTGCTGCACCGTTTGTTATGATTATTTTTTCAACGCTTGTGTTAAACCAAGCCTCACCACCGTTTTCGGTGAATGCTTCAAGCAAAGCCGTGCTCACCTGATGACTTCTGCCCTTAGGGATAACAGCACCATCAATGATATATGAATGAAGCATTGTAAAATAGTGAATAGCATTAAGTTCATCCGTCGGTTGACCAAGGTAGCACCAATATCCGTTGAGTATGTCTCTTGTTTTTTGACTTGCGCCGAATGATTTGAGAACCTCATCAACAGAATAATTTGCTACTTTGAGAAAATCTGTATGCTGAGAAAAAATTTCTTTTATCATTGAAAGTCTGAAATCTTCAATAGTGCTTACAAAGTCCAGGGTTTTTTCAATGCTCTCGATAAGCTCAAAAATCTTTGTAACTACAGTTGCAGAACCCGGGTCATATTCCTCAAGCTTGGTTATAAAAGCATCCTTGCCCAAAGGCATTGAATAGTCGCACTTATCGTTTTCATCCAAAGTAATCAACCTGAACGCTTCATCAAGTGAAACCCATTCTATTTTATCTGCTGCACCAACCTCTTGAAATATTTTAAGTAACGGTGATTTTCCCGTAATGGAACCGATACCGCAAAGTTCGTGAAGCGATGCTTCAAATTCAAATCTGCCTCTTACAAAGCTCGTGGCAAAGCCACCGGGTAAATTGTGACGTTCAATAAGCAACGTCTTTTTCCCCTCTTTAGCAAGACGCGCCGACGCCACAAGTCCGCCATTACCTGCACCGATAACAACTGCATCGTAGTTTTTTATCATCTCTACACTTCTTTCATAATAACATTCAGATATAATAAAATTAACATTCAAAAAATTCTTCAGAAATTTCCGTTTGCAGATATAATTATATCACTCAAATTAAGCAAAAAGCAATAGTATCTTGTATAAGAAAATATTTTTAACATATCAACCCCTATCCCCCAATCTTGGTGGAATAATTTGTTTCTTGTTATATGCAAATTACTCACGATACGAGTAATTTCCTATATAATAAAACAAGATGCGTTAAAGAGGTAACACGGAAAATCCGTATCACCTCTTGTATATAGCCGACGGCAATAATAGTATTATTTTATCTTTTTCTTGCTTTTTTTACAATAATAATAACAACTGCTGCAAGCACCCCGATAATCGCGATATACGGCAATGCTGCAATGAGGTTTATGGCAAGCCCGCGGAAGAAATCGCCCAAATTATAAAGGTTATTCATCAGCTTTTCTTTAACCTCACCAAAAAATGTATTATCAACCTCAACAACTCTTTCAACCTCGTTTATGTCAAGTGACACTCCCGAATAGGAAACCATTGAGTCATAGCTTTTCTTCTGTGCTTTCATGCTTTCAAGCTCTGTTCTCACTATTGAAAGTCTTTCCTGAAGCTCAATTACAACCGTAAGATTTTGCGCTTTTTTCAAAATCCCGAGCAGGGTTTCTTCCTCTGTTTCAAGTGCATTAATTCTGCTTTCAACATCGATGTACGAATCCGTTATGTCATCGCTTGAAATTGTTTTTGAAGTTATTGTTCCTATTAGTGCAAGCTCGTCAATAAACTCTTCCAGCTTGTCGGCAGGAATTTTTACGTCCATATTTGCATTTCTGTTTGATTCGTTGTCGTAATTATATTCCTGGCTCTGCTCAATATATCCGCCATACTGCACAATCTTCTGCTCAAGCTCCGTCATAAAAACATCATAGCTCTTTGTCTTTATACTAATTGATGCAGTCTTAACAATTTTGCGGTTGCTTGATACCGTGGAGTTCACATCGGACGAAGGCTCTTCGGACAGATTGCTGCTGTTCCCTTTGTGTTCCGAATCATAAGTCATCTCGTCATTAACGCTGTCTTCGACTATCATATTTCCGTTTTCTGCTTTGAGCCTACCTCCGGCTATTCCCGAAAAAGCAATTACCACTGCAACAAAACAAGCAGCAACGGCTGTAACGGTTTTCCATACAGGTCTTTTCTTCGTTGTAGGTGTAGCACGTGCTTCTATTCTGTCAAGAAGCTCCTGAGGTGCAGTGATTTTATCTACTGCATTGATATAATCTTTTTTATTCATCGTCAAAACCTCCGTCAAGTTCTTTTCGCAAGGCATCACGACCTCGGCTGAGCCATGACAAAACCGTGTTTTCTTTGGCATCAAGAATTTTTCCGATTTCCTTGGCGGTATATCCTTCATAGTAATGAAGATAAATTGTATTTCGATAATTTTCAGGTAAAACTTTAACAGCCTCTAAAATATCGTTTTTTTCTTCGTATGATTTATCGGAAGCAAAATGTTCAACAAGAGTTTCACGGCTTAATTTTTTTATTTTGTCACGGCACAGATTTATAGTCACCCTGATAAGCCAAGCTTTAAGGTGTTCACCGTCACGGAATACCTTGTTTGTTTCAAGAAGCTTGATAAAAACCTCCTGTGTCACATCCTCTGCATCGGAGAAGTTTGCAGAGTTATGTACGGCAACACGGTAAACGGTGTCGGAAAATTGCTTGAAAGCAAATGAGAAAGCGTCCTTTCCCTTAATAAAAACAGTCATGACCGTTCCTCCTTTCATCATAGTCGACAATAACACGATTAAAAAAGCAATATTATTGCAAGAATAAAAAATTTATACAAATTATTACAATACTTTAGTTTTAATATATCATTTATATGACATGTTCTATATAAACTATCTGTTAAACGAATACCATATTACATACTGCGAATGTTTTAAGTATGCAACAGTTCCGATATATTCGGTATCCTTATCCAAGCTGTAATCAGTTCGCATTTTTAATTCAAGTTCGTTGCCATTTACCGAAACAAAAACAGAACTTGTCGGATCAATTCCTCCTGAAGAATTATCCGCAACTATCATCGTCGCATTTTCGAGAACAATATAGGACTGCTGTTTATAATCTTTGTACACAGGAGCAATAGAAATAATTTGTATGATAATCATTCCAACAGAACAAACTGCCAAAATTAAAGATAATGCAACCACTTTTACTTTTGAGTTAAAAGATTTGAGTTTAATTACTGCAATTACTACTAAAACAGTAACTATTATCAACAGCAAGTACAATAAAGTATCAATAATCTGACTACGAAATAAATGATTGATATTCTCAATAATGATCTTGTCCATACAATCACCGCCTTGGGCGTATTATAACATAAAAGTGGTAATGCATCAAATGCAAATCACTGCATATCATCATAAAGAAACAATATCAAGTGATACTTATAAATCAACTTGCATTACACAGAGATAACACAAACAAACGACATTATCGGTCTGAAACACAAGAAACCGACTCAATAACAAAATAAAAGATTTCGAGCGGTACCCCGAAACCTTGTTACACACTCCGCTCGAAAAGCATCGAGCAGCTCGCTTAGAGCACTCATATCGCTCGTGTTTCTTCCTGCTCAAGCACCGCCTGTATCACTCGACGAACCCCCAATTCCTGCATTTCCCCCCACAGCGAGAAAAAAACCTACCACCGTACACGACGGCACTTGTCCCGGTTAACAGCCGGTGCGCTCTTAACTTACACAAGCTTGTTGCTCTAATTCAATATAAAAGCCAAAAGAAAAACCACTCGATGAGTGGTGATAAATAACGCACTCGCTTCGTTCGTATGAAGTTATGCTTCGCATAATTAAGTTACTCCCGTTGGTCACAATGATGTGCTGTTTGCCAAAAAATTAGCGAAGCGACTTCATTAGTGTCAGCATCCTCATTAGTGAAACGACTTCATTTGTCGAAGGCAAACATCACTGAAAAAAGCACTTCAAATGAAGTGCTTTTTTCTTGGCTCCCCCTGTTGGACTCGAACCAACGACCCTGCGGTTAACAGCCGCATGCTCTACCGACTGAGCTAAGGAGGATTATTCAATTGTGAAAACCGGCTCAGCTGTCTGAACCGGTTCTCTCTTGT